>NZ_CP012881.1:2400000-2700000 GCF_002224265.1 Vibrio vulnificus NBRC 15645 = ATCC 27562 | reverse complement strand
TCGAGGGTTTCAATCATGTCCAAGTCTTCGGCGATATTGATCAACTCTTGAACCGAGGCTTGTTCACTCAATTCGGGGGGAAACCGGCACAAGGCTTCGAACTTATCTACTCGCCACTGTTGTAGATCGATAATCGGTTGGTAATGCACCTCAATGGTTTTCTGCTCGATACACTCAAGCAATAAGGTTTCTAAGCGCTTTTTCTTTTCGATTTGCAAGTGCATAGCGTGATCATAAAAACTGATGTGTCGTTGCTGCCCTGAATGCATTTCCAACAGAGCCTGATTTGCATGAGTGAACAGTGCTGCCGGCGTTTTTGCGTCAACACCGAGAACCGAAACACCGGTTTTTCCTTGGGTTAGCGCTTGCGAAACTTCGCCTTTGGCTTGCTTGAAACCGTGAAAAAATCGCTTCATACGTTGGCGAACCTGACGAATGAGAGAAATATGCGGATGATGTTTAATCTCCAGCCCAACAACAAAGCGATCATTGCCAAGATAGCCCACTAAGTGATTATGGCTGTGCTCAAACAGAAACTGAGCAAATTCTCTTTTCGCATTCAGCTCTGTGCTGTAAGAGAAATTCGGTTGTATTGCCAGAAGGAGGAGCGTTGATTTGTCACTTTCACTTTGGTACCAAACCTCCAATAAACGCAGGAACTTCTCTTTAGAGGGCAATTGAGTGAGAAGATCAATGCCTCCTTTTTCCCGATCATTAAGGCGATTGAGATGCGTAGAGAGATCAGCACTAAAGCCAATAAAATAATCTCGACCCGCTAAAGTCACTTTCTGGATGGTAAGATCTTGTGGCGTATTCTCTCCCCCTGAGGTTCGGGTCAAAATCGCCCCAGACCAACTGCCCTCCGTTGCAAGGGCGTGCCACATCGACTGATAGAAATGCTCGGAGTGTTTGTCTGCGTTAAAAATACGAGATTTAAGTCCAATAAGATCGCGGCGATGATACCCAGTAAGGCGTTCAAAATAGGCATTACACGCGAGGATGCGAGTCTCTTCATCGGTCACTAAAATGCCATGGTGGTCGTTTTCAAACAAGCGATAAAACAGCTCGGCCACTTCATCGGCATCACGCAGGAGCAATAATGGTGTGACGGTTCCAGCAAGCTGATTCTCCCCTTGTTTTTCAATATCAAACTCAACAAACGTGACAATGTTTAACGGCGTCACGAGCGCACATTGGTAACGTTGACTGACACCCGTCATTAACACTTGGCGAAAAACGTCTATCGCTTTTTTCCGTTGAGAAATCGGCAACCATTGGATGAGTTGCTTAGTGGTAATCGGAAAGATCTCCACACCAAATAAGGCATAGGCGGTACTCTCTTCGCATTCAAACCGCTGAGTAACAAAGTTGAGCCGCCAGTCAAACGCGACACCAATGACATTTTCATGATCCTGAACTTCACTCGACGAACCAACTAACTTCTCATCCATGGGCCAACTCCATGCCAAATACGACTCTTGTTTCATAATTATAGAATCGTTGCCCATCGTTAACCTTGACTACCTCTACAGTTTTTACCTTGCTTCTTACCAGTGGGCTTTGGTTAGCAAAAAAACGTGATAAAACTAGGGTTATGTAGTTGTGGATAGTGGTCTCACAAGCCGCTATAATTCGCGCTCGCAAAATCTGAGGTTATTTTATGCACAGCGATATTACCCCTATCCATACCCACAAAAAATATTGGGCCGAATGTTTTGGCACCGCCCCTTTTCTGCCAACCAGCAGAAAAGAGATGGACGCATTGGGTTGGGATAGCTGTGACATTGTTCTAGTCACCGGCGATGCTTATGTCGACCATCCAAGTTTTGGTATGGCGATCATCGGTCGCTTACTGGAAGCGCAAGGCTTTCGCGTTGGCATCATTGCTCAACCACAGTGGCAAGATAAAACCGACTTCATGTTGCTTGGTAAACCAAACCTGTTTTTTGGTGTCACCTCCGGCAACATGGACTCGATGATCAACCGCTACACTTCAGATCGCAAATTACGCCACGATGACGCCTACACGCCAAATAATGAAGGTGGCAAGCGCCCAGATCGCGCCACACTTGTTTACTCGCAGCGTTGTCGTGAAGCCTATAAAGACGTACCTATCGTTTTAGGCGGCATCGAAGCAAGCCTACGCCGTGTTGCTCACTACGATTACTGGTCCGACAAAGTGCGTCGCTCTGTTTTGCTTGATGCCAAAGCGGACATTTTGTTGTTTGGTAACGCGGAGCGTGCATTGGTGGAAGTGGCGCATCGTTTGGCTGAAGGCGAAGAGATCGCTCAAATGACCAACATTCGTGGCACCGCAGTTAACCTTGCGGCAGAGCCAGAAGGCTACACCATCATCGATTCCTCGCGCATCGAGAAGCCACGTAAAGAAGCCTTTATTCCGCCAAACCCTTATGAAGTGGAAACACAGTGCGAAACCAAATCGGAAGAGCCCAAAGCACAGCCGATTACGATTCGTCCTTCGCGTCACGACGCTGCGACCACGGCGGTGCGTTTGCCAAGTTTCGAGAAGCTGCAAAACGACCGTATTCTTTATGCGCACGCCAGCCGTATCCTTCACTTGGAAACCAACCCTTATTCTGGCCGCGCACTGATCCAGCGTCACGGTAATCGTGAGCTTTGGGTAAACCAAGCGCCGATCCCGCTGACCACCGAAGAGATGGATTATGTGTTCGGTTTGCCATATGCGCGCGTTCCGCACCCGAAATATGGTAAGGCGAAGATTCCTGCCTACGACATGATCAAAACTTCAGTCAACATCATGCGTGGCTGTTTTGGTGGCTGTTCATTCTGCTCAATCACCGAGCACGAAGGGCGCATCATCCAAAACCGTTCACAAGAGTCGATCTTAACTGAGCTCGAAGAGATCCGAGATAAAGTCCCCGGTTTTACGGGCACTATTTCTGACTTAGGTGGCCCAACAGCCAACATGTATCGCCTCGGTTGTAGTGACCCGAAAGCCGAAGCGAACTGTCGTCGTCCATCGTGTGTCTTCCCGGGGATCTGTCATAAACTCAATACCGATCATAAACACACCATCGACCTCTACCGCGCAGCGCGTCAAGTTAAAGGGGTGAAGAAAGTGATGATCGCCTCTGGCGTTCGTTATGATCTCGCGATTGAATCTCCTGAATACGTGAAAGAACTGGTCACGCACCACGTTGGTGGTTACTTGAAAATTGCTCCTGAGCACACCGAAAAGGGCCCTCTCGACCTAATGATGAAGCCGGGTATGGGCACTTACGATCGCTTCAAAGAAATGTTCGATAAGTACAGCCAAGAAGCGGGCAAGAAGCAGTATTTGATCCCGTACTTCATCTCTGCTCACCCGGGCACGACCGATGAAGACATGTTGAACTTGGCATTGTGGCTGAAGAAAAACAATTACGAATGTGATCAGGTACAGAACTTCTACCCATCGCCAATGTGTAATGCAACATCGATGTACTACTCTGAGACTAACCCATTGAAGCGCGTTAAGTATAAGCAACGTGAAGATGTGCCGGTAGCAAAAGGGGATCGCCAGCGTCGTCTGCACAAAGCGCTGCTGCGTTACCACGATCCAGCCAACTGGCCGTTGATCCGCGAAGCACTGATCACCATGGGTAAAAAGTATTTGATCGGTGATAAACCGGGCTGTTTGGTGCCTGCGGAAGATGTGGATGCTCGCACGCCAGCACAGCGTCGCAAGTCTGGTCGTCATGGCGCCAACCGTTTTGCCACCAAACACACCAGCACGCAACCGGGTTTCCCAGGTGATAAAGCTAACGCGGGTTCAGGCAAAAAACCAACACGTGGCGGCCAGTCAAACTCGGCGCCATCGCGTTCAGGCTCAGCGACTGGTGGCAAACATCCACAGCGCTCTGGTGCAAACCCAGGTGGGAAAAGCTCAGGTGGAAAAAACTCACCACGCGCAGGTGGCAGAAACCAACCTTCACGAGCTCGCTAAAGCCAATAAAAAGAGGCGTCTGTGATCACAAAGCGCCTCTAAGTGTTCAAAAGCCAAGGTCTCGACCTTGGCTTTTTGTATGTTGATGTCACGCCTTAAACGCTAGCGGTTCTGCTGGCTTCAACGACGTTTACCAGATCTTTTAGTGACACGGGTTTAGAGAACAAATACCCCTGAAGACGGTCACAACCCAGTTGATGTAAGCGGATTTGCTGGTCAACCGTCTCGACCCCTTCCGCCACCACAATAATTCGGTTGGAATGACCAATCGCTACGATGGTCTTGACCAAACTTTCACTCTGCGATCGACTGAGCATATTGCTGACAAACGAGCGATCTATCTTAATTTCACTGATGGGTAGCGCATTCAAATAACTGAGCGATGAGAAACCGGTACCAAAGTCATCCAACGAGATATGGAAGCCGAGTTGGCGCAGCTCTTCCATGATAGGTTTAACCTCTTCCAACTCTTCGATAAACACGTTTTCAGTAATCTCTAAGGTGATCAAGCGGCAATCAATATCCAACTCGCGAGTTACGCAATACACACCATTAACAAAACCTTTTTGCAGTAATTGTTTCGGGGAAATATTGATCGAAACCGGCATGGTTCGCCCTGTGGTTTGCGCTAGCCACTTCATGTCCGAACACGCTTTGCGCAGCACAAAATCACCAATCGCGAAGATCTGCCCAGAGATTTCGGCAATCTGTATGAATTTCATCGGAGACACCGCACCGAGGTAGCCATTGGTCCATCGACACAGCGCCTCAACGCCTTCAATCTGACCGGTTCTTGGGTTCACTTGCGGCTGGTAATACACCTCTAGCTCCTCGCGCTCAATGGCGTATTTCAACTCATCTTCCAAAAGGAAATCGTATTGGACCTGCTCGTTAATGCTCTGATCATAGAACATCACTTGCCCTTTGTGTTGAGCTTTCGAACGGAACAACACAATGTCTGCATTGGCAATTAATTGATCGGCGCTGTCACCATCTTGAGGATACATCGCCACACCAACACTGCACGATGTTGACACCAAAGCGCCATGCAAAATGAAATGGTCGGTCAATGAACGTCGAACGCTTTCTGCCAGCATCTCGGCCTCTTCCTTACTGCTTAGCTCTGCAAAACAGAAGACAAACTCATCTCCGCCAAAACGGGCTACGCTGTCACCCGGTCGCAGCAGTTGGCTGAACTTCTCACCTACTCTGAGCAGTAACTCATCACCCACTTTGTGACCATGTTGATCATTCACCTTCTTAAAGTTATCCAAATCAACAAACATCACCGCCAGTTGCTTACCACTTACTCGGCAACGTTGAATGCCTGACACAATTTGTACTTCCAGCAAGGAGCGGTTTGGCAGTTTGGTGAGAGAATCGTGCTTCGCTTGGTAGGCCAGTTGCTCTTGGCTCTGTTCCAGTTTTTTAAAATCGGTGCGAATGCGTTTTTGATATTGATTAAAACGACGGCCAATGTAGTGACTGACTGCCAGTGATAACGACGCCAAAACAAACGCCAATAACAGACAAAGCGTGAGAATTTTAAACAGCTCAGAGCGGTAGCGGTCACGCAAATCACGCCCTTGCTTATCAATGAATTTTTCGATCTCCGACAGATAAACCCCACCACCGATCACCCAACCCCATTCCGGCAGCTTTTTGACGTAACTGATTTTCTCTCCGCTGGTCACGGCTTTCGGCACATAGGCACTTTCATAGCGAACAAACGCGGCGTTTTCATCTCCGGTTTTCTCTAGCGCATCAAGGAAAAGCTGCAATAAGTGCGGTTGATTCACGCTCAGCTTGCTACGGTCAATATGAGCGATGGTCTCACCTTCCATATTCAACACAAAAATGTAGCCGTTGCTATCAAAGCGAAACTCTGAGAGCCACTTCAGCATCCGTTTTTGGATATACGCTTCCACATCAACCGTGTATTCCCCGGTACCAATAAACCAATCGTAAGGGGCAAAGTGTTTGGCATAGCCAATTTTCTCAAACTCTTGCGTGCCAAAGCCCGGTTTTTGAAACCACCAGCGAGAAAACGCGCCCCCATCAGTGGAACTGCGAATGTTGCGCACAATATCTCGGGCAATATAGCCGCCTTGTGTGTCTTGCAATTCCCATGTGGAGGTTTGTTCTAGATCTGGACGAAGAGGATGCATGACCGTTGTGCCATCCATCTTGTAGATAAAATAGTAGCCGCGCCCATCGTTGAATCGGACATCACGCAGCGCTTCCATCACCAGTTGAGTCACTTCCTTCTCTGAAAGATGTTGATTGGCTTTGTATATACTTTCGATGATTTGATAAGCTTCTAAGGTGCGGGCTTTTACTGAGGCTTTAAGAACATGAATCGTTTGACCGCGCTCATACTCTAACTGCTGATAAACACTTTCAACTTGTCGTGCAACATTGGCTTTTTGATTGTCGGTGAAATCGCTGCGCAGTGTTTCAATCAATTGCGTAGTGCGGCTTTTATTGCCATTGACGATCACCGCCACCAAGATCAACATAAAGCCTGTAATGATGCACAACGGAATTATACGAATTAGCCGTAGAATGTTTTGATCTGAACTCGAATGCACGTTTTCTAAAGCTCCAGCCTTGACGTAGTATTTTTAAGAACTGAAGTATCGCTAGCTGTTGCGTCTTAGTGTTGAGACTTTTTCTCTCAACGCTTAAAATCGCAGCGACACGACCTTCCAATTTATCATTTATATTTATTTTCTTTTAAGTCAATAACATCACACGTAATGAAACTCGATAACAGCCCCATTACTCAACATTGTTACGCCGGTCATACCTTTTACCTAAAACGTGACGACTTGTTGCATTCCCACTTTAGCGGGAATAAGGCAAGAAAATTCATGAGCTTATTGAACGCCAATTTGCCCAATATCACCACTCTGATCAGTTATGGCTCCGCGCAAGCAAACTCTCTCTTTTCTTTGGCCGCGTTGGCACGCATCAAAGGTTGGAAACTCGAGTTTTATGTCGACCACTTACCAGAATGGCTACGCTCACGCCCACAAGGTAACTATCGTGGTGCGTTAGAGCTCGGCGCGGAGATCATCGAGGTCTCTCAACACGCTCCCGGCATGCATCCTCAGCAATATATCGAGCAAGTAAGACAGCCATCAGATGCCTGCTATGTCGTTCCAGAAGGTGGGCGCTTTGAACTGGCAGAAGAAGGCATCAAACAGCTGGCTTTGGAACTGCTGACTTGGTCACGCTTTGAACCGTCGAAACAATTTGTCGTCGCGCTCCCGTCAGGAACCGGCACCACCGCACTTTATCTGCACAAATACCTTAAACCTCATGGCATTGATGTTTTGACCTGTGCGTGTGTCGGAGGCGACAGCTACCTCACCAGCCAATTTGAGCAATTAGGCGAAACAGACCATCCCCAGCGCCTTACCCCACCCAACAAGCACCATTTCGGCAAGCTGTATAAAGAGGACTACCAAACCTGGTTGTCGCTACTCA
Source organism: Vibrio vulnificus NBRC 15645 = ATCC 27562 (assembly GCF_002224265.1). NCBI lineage: Bacteria > Pseudomonadati > Pseudomonadota > Gammaproteobacteria > Vibrionales > Vibrionaceae > Vibrio > Vibrio vulnificus. The sequence goes on along the minus strand of NZ_CP012881.1, from coordinate 2,692,541 downwards.
ATCACACCGATATTGAGTTTGACCTCCTATACGACCCGCTCATGTGGCGCTGCTTGCTCCCTTGGTTAGAGGAAAATAAAGATAAAACGCTGCTGTATATTCACCAAGGAGGCTTGTTAGGAAATGAGTCAATGCTGCCAAGATATCAGCGAAAATTCCCATTAGAAGAGAATTTACCCTCCGCTATCGATAAATAACTCACGAATGTTACAAAATAACGCTGTATACTTTACAGTAACTTAACCGCATTTATGGGTAGATCTGTTGGCCAAAATAATCCTATCGCAGTGGTTCCCTGGACTCGTCCAACTAAAACACTATCAAAAAGAGTGGCTCGCCGATGACGTTCGTGCCGCCTTTTCTGTGGTGGCCGTCGCGCTGCCTGTTGCTATCGCCTACGCCCAATTAACGGGGGTATCTGCGATTGTCGGTCTCTATTCGTGTGTATTGCCAATGTTGGTTTACGCCTTAATGGGTACATCAAGACAATTGATCGTCGGGCCTGACGCCGCAACCTGTGCGGTGATTGCTGCCGTGGTAACCCCGCTTGCCGCCGGTGACGCGACCAAACACTGGCAACTGGTGATGACCATGACCGCGATGACCGGAATGTGGTGCGTACTGGCAAGCCGTTTGAAATTGGGCATTTTGGCGGACTTTCTTTCGCGTCCGATCCTCTTGGGGTTACTCAATGGTGTGGCACTCACCATCATCGTTGGCCAGTTTGCCAAGGTGGTAGGCTGGAAATATGAGCAGCGCTATCTACTCGAGCGTTTATGGGAAGCCCCACAACGATTGGCAGATTTGCACTGGCCGACACTGGCGCTCAGCGTAGCCACTGTGGCTGTCTATCTGGTCACCAAGCGATTTCGTCCTAGTTGGCCTGCGGCGATGTTTGCGATCCTCATCACCACCTCCTCCGTTTGGCTTTTGCGTTTGCAAGAAGCCGGGGTGTCGGTTGTTGGGCTGACACAAGGCGGGTTTCCTAACTTCCAAACGCCCGAATTTGAACTGGGCGTCACCCGTGAACTGGTGGTACCAGCGCTCAACTTGGCCATGGTGAGCTTTGTCAGTATGATGCTCACCGCCCGCAGCTTCGCGGCCAAAAATGGCTACGATATTGATGCCGACAAAGAATTCCGTGCTTTAGGGTTTGCCAATATTGCCTCGGCCTGTTCACAGGGGTTTGCCATCAGTGGCGCCGATTCCCGCACGGCAGTCAACGATGCCAACGGAGGAAAATCGCAACTGGTATCCATTATTGCTGCCATCACCATTGCGGTGATCGCCGTGTTTATCTACCAGCCATTGCAGTTTATTCCTATCGCCTCACTGGGCGTGGTCTTGATTATCGCGTCGCTGTCGCTGCTTGATCTTAAAGGCATTTGGATCTTACGGAAACGTGACAAAGACGCCTTCTATCTCGCCTCCATCACTTTTGTTTCTGTGCTGGTGATTGGTGTAATACCGGGTATCACCTTGGCGGTGTTGTTGGGGCTGTTCCAGTTCTTGCGCATCGTTATGCGCCCAAGCGATCAATTGCTTGGTTTGGATGAAGAAGGCACTATTCGCACCGTCGACGGCACAGGTAAAGCCACTCCGATCCCAGGCATGGTGATCTACCGTTTTAACTCGCCACTTACCTACTTCAACGCACCGTATTTCAAGCGCCGCTTACTTGAACACGCAGAACACACCAAAGACGTGGGTTGTGTGGTGGTGGATGCCGTTTCTAGCTTCACTCACCTAGATTTGAGTGTGATGGCAACACTCGCGGATGTGCATGAGACGCTGAAAAAACGGGGAATTCGCTTGATTCTAGCCGGCCGTAAACGACGCCTTCGTCAGTGGTGCGAATTGACGGGCATCAGCACCAGTGAAGGTGGCATTTTGCTGCGCGCGGATATGTATCTCGCCATCAAACTCAGTGGCTGTTACCTCAGTGCTGTGGGTGAAGGTCAAGTCCCCACCGTGCAAAAAGAGCCCGATTTGGAAGAGCCGCCAAAAGCGATTCCCGAAGTGGCATGAAGAGCCTTTTCGTCTCTTTTCTATTTCCCGAATGCCGTTTATTCAGCAGGGCTCGTGTGAGCTTGTGCTTGCTGAAGCGCTAACCATTGAGCCGGTGTGATATCAAAACATCGGCTAAATGCGCGAGTAAAAGCAACACTGCCACTGTAGCCCACCTCCAGCGCGACCGACTTTATCGCTTGCCCTGAAATCAACAACTGTTGCGCTTTGAGTAAACGAACTTCCGTCAGGTAGGTCAGCGGGGGTTGTCCTAACGTCTGCTGGAAAACGGCCGCAAAACGGGCACGCGACATACCCGCCTCTCGCGCAAGGCTCTCTATCGTCCATGGGTGATCCATTTGGTTATGCATCACCTCAAGTGATGATGCCAATCTTGGATGAGCCAATGCCGCCAATACCCCTGCCTGACAAATGTTTTCTGCCACCAAATGGCGGATCAGCAAAATCAACAGCAGATCCAACAAATGCGCGATGCTGGCGACGTAACCGTAGCGCTGTGAAAACGCCTCGTCAAACAGCAAGCTCAGCACGGATTCAAGATGCGTCAATTCACTTAACGGAATCACCACTACTTCGGGCATTGCTCTCAATAAAGGGGAATCTTGAAAGCTTACTGTTGCACACACCAGATCGCAGCCTTGTAACGTGCGTGACTGAATAGAATGCCTGCGTCCCTTTGGGTAGAAAATGAGTGTCGGTTCAGTTAACACATGTTTTCGCCCGTGCGACTCATACACATTCAGCTCTCCACTTTTCAGTAAGTGCAATTGGCCGCCTTGCCCGTGGCTTGCGCTTTCCGAGCTGCCACAAAGATTGCCACTAAAAAACAAGTTCGCTTTAGGTGCGGCGTGTTGAACGAGTGCCGATAGCGCATCCATAAAAAGACTCTTGGTATATCCAATAAGACTTTTAGTGATAAATCGTCTTACTTCTTATGTCAATATCTCTTCAACAAATCAGCACACACAAAAAGGAAAAGCATTATGTCTCGTATCCAAAAACTCGTTAACCCACAAGGCGCAGCCGAAATCACACTATCAGCGATCGAAAAGAAACTCGGTATGGTACCAAACCTCTACGCCACCATGGCTCACTCACCAACGGTATTGAACTCAATTCTGGCGTTTGGTGATTCACTGGGCAAAGGCAAATTGACCGCCCGCCAACGTGAATTGGTGGCTTTAGCCGTCGGTCAAGCCAATGCTTGTCAATACTGCCTATCCGCTCACACGCTGATTGCGTCAAGCACGGGTTTAACCAAAGAAGAAATCGTGGCAGCACGTAAAGTAGAAGCCGATAACGGCGTTGATCAAGCGATTGTTGAGTTTGCAGCACTGGCGGTGACACAACGCGGCGTGATCTCAAATGAGCAGTTAGCCGGTTTACAAGCGAAGGGGCTCGATAACGAACTGTTGTTTGAAGTATTGGCGCAAGTCGCACTGAACACCTTTACCAACTACGCAAACCACATTGCGGAGACAGACATCGATTTCCCGGTGGTCTCGTTGGACGTTTAATCTGGTAAGACTCAGATACGCTCCCTCAACTTCGGTTGGGGGAGTTGTTTATTGGGCAAAAGCAGCACTCAACCATAGACTTCGGGGGAAAGCTATTTGAACCATCAGGAGCAGTGAAGAGTGCTGCGTTTATTCTTGCGGAGTTAGTGTTTATCCTTACTTGACTGCTCTGGTTCTGAACGGGCAAACATCAACTCCATTAAGGCCAGCAGTGCCAAACGCTCAATACGACTATGACTCTGTTGTAACCTTTGCTGGTAATACTCCGCCATGGGGTACTTTTCCGTTTTCTGAGTTAGGTACATACATCGCCCTCCTGCGTTGTCTCTACCCTTTCATTCTGCCTTGCAAAGATGATGAGAAAAACTGAGCAATGCGTTGTCGTTCGCTCCGCTTTATCGTTTTTTCTTGCCCCGCTACGCGCTCAACGGCTTCAAAACCCGCAAAAGAGGAACAAACCGAGCGGAAGGTTTTCACCATTAGCCATACCAATATTCATTACAATGGTCACTCTCCATGATGCTCACCGAGGTATGTGTGTCCGATCTCAATTTACTGCGTTATTACGCGCGACTGACCCCATTAGGTGTGGGCGATGAAATAAAAACCACCCTATCAGAGCTGGCTGATCGTCTTTTTACCAGCACTCGTCATGCGCGTAATCTTTTGGTGAAGCTGCACCAAGTGGGCTGGCTGAGCTGGACGCCCAAACCAGGACGTCATCATCGTTCATCGCTGGTATTGAATTTTGAGCTCATTGCGTTGAAAGAAGAGCTGGCGGCAAAACGGGTTCGCATCGGAAAGTACGAAAAAGCCCTCACTATTCTTGATAATGATGACATTGCCTTCGCCAAGTTATTGAAACGTACATCAGGCGCGACACTGCAAGAAGGCCGGCTGCACATTCAGCTCACTTACAAACGTATGTTTGAGCCATTGCTGCCCCATCTTCCACAACGCAGCAGCGAGCGTTTCTTAATTCGCCAGATCTATTGTTGTTTGGTGTCCGTTGATACCCATGGCCAAATTCAGCCAGAACTGGCACACCATTGGCACTATGATGCGAGTTTGTTGCAATGGACTTTCCATCTGCGGCCTGGGTTGACGTTTCACAACGGCGCCGCCATTGATGCTGTGAGCATTGTGAGTTTATTTGCCAAACTGTCCCGCTTGCCGAGCCATCAACAAGAGCTGGCTCATGTTGTCGACATCAAAGCGCCAACCCCTTTTAAGGTGGTGTTCTCCCTTGATCGACCCGATCTTGGTTTTGCAGGGCTTATTACAGGCGTGAAATACGCGATACAGCCTGTTAGCCAACTCAACAACGTTGCTGGCCTTCGCGAGCGTCGCATACCCGTTGTGGGCAGTGGCGCCTTTGAAGTAACGGAGCACAATGAGAATAAGCTCTGCTTAAAAGCGTTTAATCAGTTTTATGCGTGCCGCGCATTGACGGAAAAAGTGACCATCTGGCGGGTAGATGAAGAGCGCTTAAGCGCGACGTTGATTGAAACCAACCATCCAGAATCGCCACCAATGCCCTGCCGTTTCAGCGTCACAAAGAATACCAAACAACGACAGCACCATGATTCCGAACAACAACATAGCCGAGTAGAAGATGGATGTTTGATGCTGCTTTTTAATCAGCGAGCTCCCCAGCCTCTTGATTATGCTCAGCGCCACTACTTGATGCAGATGCTCAGCCCATCTGCCATTGAGGAGGAGATCCGACTTCACGACAATATGTTTGGCGTTGTCCACGCCTCCAATTTGCTGCCACATTGGCGTGCTGTACTCAAAACACCGGCCAGCGTCGTTTCGTTGCCTCGGCGAATCACGCTCGCGGTGTACAATTACACTGCGTTGAACATTTGTGCGAATGCCATTGCTAGGCTGCTAGCCAAGATTGGCATTGAAGTGGCTATTCGTTGCTATACCTATCAAGAGTTGCATCAACGCAGTTTAGATCAGCAATGGGATGAAGATTTAGTGCTCACCAGTCTTAATCTGGACGACAATCGACACCCTTCGGCGTTTGCCATGCTGTTTAGTAATCCGATTCTTCATGCCTGCATGACTGAAAACGATAAAACTTGGTTGCTCAATCAGTTAACTCTGCTGAGAGAGCAGGTACCACTGCACGAGTATCTGCAACAGTTAGAGCCGATTGCATCACTGCTCATTAGTGAGTGTTGGCTTACTCCTTTGTTTCATCATCGTCAGACCCTACGCTTTCACGGGGTGCTTCATGACGTTGCACTCACCAACTGGGGTTGGCCAGATATTCGCAATGTGTGGTCAGCGGACTAGAGATTTCCGTGTTCTAAAGGGTTTTCCTGCTTGTCTCTTTCGTCTTTTGCTTGTCATCCTCGCGCAGGCGGGGATCCATCCTAAAGCGTTCACTGCGAGTTGATGGTACGACAGCATTCACCTTGCTCTCTGCATTTGGAATGTTTGTCGCTGTAAGGACTTTTCCCAACGCACTACTCGGTGCGCGCGGATAAATGGATTCCCGCGTTCGCGAGAATGACGATAATGGGGGACGCTGTTTCTGCGTTTGTAGATGTTTTCCGCTGTGAGTACTTATCCCAACGCCATGCTCGGTGCGCGCGGGTAAATGGATTCCCGCGTTCGCGAGAATGACGGCGATGGTGGGTGTGGCTCTATAATGGAAACGAATTTGAACGCTGTTCGCGTCTGTCGTACGGCAGCTTTCTGGAGACAAAAGTATTCAACTCCCTCCCAAACATTCTCTTGCTTGTCTCTTTCGTCTTTTGCTTGTCATCCTCGCGCAGGCGGGGATCCATCCTAAAGCGTTCATTGTGAGTTGATGGTACGACTACATTCACTGTGCTCTCTCGGCATTTGGAATGTTTGTCGCTGTGAGTACTTTCTCCAACGCACTACTCGGTGCGCGCGGATAAATGGATTCCCGCGTTCGCGAGAATGACGATAATGGGGGTGTGGCTCTATAATGGAAACGAATTTGAGCGCTGTTCGCGTCTGTCGTGCGGCAGTTTTCTGGAGACAAAAGTACTCAACTCCATCCCAAACATTCTCTTGTTTGCTTATCTCTTTCGTCTTTTGCTTGTGATCCTCAGTTGATGGTACGACTGCATTCACCTTGCTCTCTCTGCATTTGGAATGTTTTCCGCTGTGAGTACTTATCCCAACGCACTGCTCGGTGCACGCGGATAAATGGATTCCCGCGTTCGCGAGAATGACGGCAATGGTGGGTATGGCTCTATAATGGAAACGAATTTGAGCGCTGTTCGCGTCTGTCGTGCGGCAAGCTTTCTGGAGACAAAAGCACTCAACTCCATCCCAAACACTCTCTTGTTTGCTTGTCTCTTTCGTCTTTTGCTTGTCATCCTCGCGCAGGCGGGGATCCATCCTAAAGCGTTCGCGAGATTGACGGAGGGGCATTGACTCGGCAGTTTTATCGATCTTTTTTTAGGAGTTCCTCAACGTAATAAGGCCCCTTTCGGAGCCTTACTTCATAGCCTAGTTTTAGCGTTTACCCTCGGATAAGATCGCCTTGAATAGACACGTTTAACGGACGAATACGACGAATACTCACCTTTTGCTTTTTCTTCAACTGAATATGGCAAAGCTCTAATATCAAACCAAAAGCCATCGCGAAGTAGACATAGCCTTTATTCACGTGAATAGCGAAGCCTTCGGCCATGAGCAATCCTCCCAATAGGATCAAGAAAAGCAACGCCAAGGTTTTGAAACCTGGGTACTTAGTCACCACATGGTTGATTTTTTCCGCCGTTAGCACCATCACCACTGCCGAGGCTAAAATGGCGGCTACCATTATAGGCACTTCATTGGTTAGGCCAACCGCCGTGATAACTGAGTCCATCGAGAAAACAGCATCCACCGCGACAATCTGTAGCAATACCACAGCCAAACCCGTTCTGACATGGGTGGAATGTGCATGCTCATGCTGCGTTAACCAAGACCACAACTCTTTGGCACTTTTAGCCAGTAAGAATGCGCCACCAGCAATCATGATCACATCACGGCCAGTGAATTCGACACCTTGAAATGACAAGATCGGCTGCGTTAGAGACATCACCCAAGAGATCGAAAAAACCAACACTATGCGTGCAAGTACAGCAAGAGTGATACCCATATTGCGGGCGAATTTTCGTTGTTCTACTGGTAAGCGTTCACATAAAACAGAAATAAATACGACGTTGTCAACGCCAAGTACAATTTCCAACGCAAAGAGAGTGGCAAAAATAACCCACGTTTCGGGTTGCAGGAAAAGTTCTAACATAGGGGAAACTCCACTTTAGTGGAATTCAGAGGGGTGTTTCGTCGACTGGGGTCGTCCATTAAAAAAATAAACCTTTATTGCTTAGGGACGAGTAGTTAATCAGTAACAACCAACCTTGGCAATGGGGCCAGTTGTAACAAAGCGTAACACGCCAAAAAACAATCAAAGCAGTGCCGCTCAATAAGAGTGACACTGCTTCACACACCCCATCAGTTGGCCGTTATTGCACTAGCTCATTACCAGATGTGTTACCAGCAAAGAAAGCCTCGACATTGTTAAGCGTCACCGACGCAATATTGTTCAACGCTTCATGCGTTAAAAAGGCCTGATGGCCAGTAAACAAAACGTTGTGGCACGCAGACAAACGGCGGAACACGTCATCGACAATCACATCATTCGATTTATCTTGGAAAAACAGATCTTTCTCGTTGTCATAAACATCAAGGCCCAACGCGCCTATTTTGCCTTTTTTCAGCGCTTCAATGGCCGCTGCTGAATCAAGCAGTTCACCGCGGCTCGTGTTGATGATCATTACGCCATCTTTCATCTGTTCAAACGAGTGTTCATTGAGCAAATGGAAGTTTTCTTTGCTCATCGGACAATGCAGCGAAATCACATCGGCATTTTGGTAAATCTCTAGGAGAGTGGTGTAGCGCGCGCCCATTTCGATGGCCAGTGGATTTTCATAAGGATCGTAGCAAAGAATGTCCATCCCCAATCCTTTTAGAATCCGCATCGTCGCTAGGCCGATTTTCCCGGTGCCAATGACTCCAACGGTCTTGCCGTAGAAATTAAAGCCAACTAACCCCTCAAGTGAGAAGTTGGCATCGCGAGTTCGCTGATAGGCTTTATGCAAGCGACGATTCAAACACATCATCATACCAACCGCGTGTTCCGCTACCGCCTCCGGAGAGTACGCTGGCACTCGCACCACTTGCAAACCCAGTTCTTTGGCCGCACGCAGATCGACTTTATCAAACCCGGCACATCGCATCGCAATCAGCTTTGTGCCACCAAGCGCTAACTGCTCAAGAACAGGGGCAGAGAGATCGTCATTGACGAAAGCACAGACCACATCACAACCTTGAGCCATTTTGCTGGTTTTTAGCCGCAAGCGAAAATCATGGTAGTGAAACTCATACTCTTTGTTGCCATTCACTTTATTAAACGAGGCTTCGTCATAAGATTTCGCGCTAAAAAAAGCTATCTTGATCATGGTGTTCTCCTTCGTCGGCCAGTTCTCTCGCACTTGCCTTTTTATTACTGCTTACAGCAAACATTGAGCTATTTGCTTTGTTATTACCAACCCTGTTTTACCTATTGATTTTTGAGCTATTTCTGACTACAAACCGAACAAAAATTGAATAATATAGTTTGATAAAACATTGGTTTAACGCCAACTATACTCCTTTCATCGGCAAAAAAAACACTGTAAAAATTGTGCTTAAAGAGGGGAAATTTGATTGGCTAGTCATGGCAACGATTGACATATCAAGTGCAAGACATGTCAGTGGTCGCTAATATCACTCATCTACAGACAGAAATACAAAACATGAGTGAAACTTCGCAACTGTATCTATGACATGCTCTTGCATCGCCAAACTTACTATTACAATAGTTTTCACCTATTAACCTAATCACAACAAGCAATTGGAAATCCCCCTTCTCCCTCTGCGAGAATGTCGCGCGAGACCACAATATCCAGGCGCTGATTTCATCAATGTTGGTGATACTTCACCCTTTCTTTGGTTGCTTGTCATTTTTGCTCGAATAAAGCGGTCTCACTCTTTCCACAAAAACTAAAAAATAAGCGTTGATGGCGATATTGCCTCAACGGTTACGTTTGCTATCAGGAGTATGGAATGCAATACCTTGCACAGTTAAAAGTAAGGACGCGTTTGGCGCTCGGTTTTGGTACGTTAGTGGCACTTATGGCGTTACTGACCATCGTCGGTATTCAAAAAGTTAACTTTATCGACAAAAGCCTTGCTGAGGTGACGGACATTAACTCGGTAAAACAACGATACGCGATCAACTTTCGCGGCAGTGTCCATGATCGAGCGATCGCGATTCGCGATGTTTCAATGGCCCGAACCTCACAAGAGCTTGCTCGTTTTGAAGATGAAATCCGTCGATTAGAAAAATTCTATCAACAATCGGAACAAAACATGCAAAGCATGATGGCTGATGGCATTCCCTTTTCAGCGCAAGAGCGAGCCATTTTGCAGCGCATTGGTGATATACAAACAAAAACGCTGCCTCTTGTGAGAGAAGTGATTGCGAAGAAAAAAAGTGGCGAAGACGTTACCCCTTTGCTACTTGAACAAGTTCGTCCAAGCTTTGCCAGTTGGTTAAAAGTGATCAATGAGTTTATTGATTGTCAAGAGTCGCTCAACCAACAACTGACGCCCATCGCTCGTGCGGAGGCCAACGGATTTCAGAGCTTAATGCTGGTGTTAAGTGGTATCGCCGTGCTGATTTCGGCAATGGTTGGTTTCATTATTGAGCGCAGTTTTCGACTTTCCTTGGGAAGTGAACCCTATGTGGCCCAACATGCGATTCAGTTGATGGCCAATGGCGAGTTAACTCAACAACATCAGAGCAGTGATAAAGGCAGTATTCTGCACTCACTTTCGTTGATGTCCGATAAACTCAGCTCTATCGTGCACAATATCCGAAACGCATCAGAGCAACTGGCTATGCAAGTGGAAGCCGTTTCAAGCGGTTCTAGTTCAGTCTTTGACTCCGCTCAGCAACAAGCGTCGCTGACACAAAACATGGCCACGAAATTAGAAAGCATGCATGCCAGCATTGACGACATTTCCAAAGTGGTGAGCCTTACTGAGCAAAACTCAGTCAATACCTCTGATAATGCCCGTGATGGCCGTGTGCTTGTGGCGGCAGTGGCGAAGCAAATGCTGTCTGTGACCGCCGCCGTCAATGAAACGGTTGCTCAGGTCAAACAGCTAGAGGCCAAAACGCGCGATATTGGCGGAATCGTCAATATGATCAGCAGTATCTCAGAGCAAACCAACTTGCTCGCGCTGAATGCTGCGATAGAAGCGGCGCGAGCGGGTGAATCTGGACGCGGCTTTGCCGTCGTGGCCGATGAAGTGCGAAGCCTAGCCAAACGTACAGGTGAAGCAACAACGCAGATCGAGGCGATGCTCAAAGAAGTGCAAGCTCAAACCGTTGCCAGCGTGACTGCAATGGAAAACACGCAGCCTAAGGTAGAGAGTTGTCAGAAAAACACCGCACAAGCGAGCCAACTGCTGGTGAGCATTGAGCAGCAGTCTCAAGATTCTCTCAATCGAGTGCGTGAGGTTGTCATCGCAACGGATGAACAAGTGGAAGTGGTCCGTGAGCTTGTCGTGGCCATGGAACAGATATCCTGCATGTCGAAGGAGTCCATTCGATCAATGGAGAATAACCAGGTGGCCAGCCAGAACTTGAACGCGCTTTCTGATCATCTCAAACAAGAAGTTGCCTTCTTTAAAGTGTAACGGTCAACGAATACTTGGCCGATAAAATGTAAAAACTCAATCTGTCACCAGGTTGAGTTTTTAAAGCACTAGGCGTTGTTTCAAATGCAGCGCATTGCCCGACCTTGGCCTGAATTTGTTTGCGCTTTGCGTTACACCAAAAGCGCTTCAAAACTCTCGATACAAGCAACCGCACCACTCAAATCATTTTTGCCATTAAATTCATGCCTGATGGCCACCACGTTACAACCGCTCGCTCGGCCAGCCAAGACGCCAGCATGAGAATCTTCAAATATAATTGCCTGTTCTGGCGTCACACCCAGTTTTGACAACGCCAGATTAAAGGCTTCTGGATCGGGTTTGTGTTTTGTAACGTGCTCTTGTGTGATCACAACCTTAAACGCCTCCTTCAGCTCTAGCGCATTCAGTATGTTTTCCACCATCCACGTTGCTGCTGAGCTGACCACGGCACACTGTTTTCCACTCGCATTCAAATGTTCAATGTACGCTTTCGCGCCGCGATTCAACTCGAGGTTTTCCGACAGCAATCTCTCGTAGTGAGCCCGAAAGTGTGTATTGAACTCGGCGAGCTCAGGGGAAATATTCGCATGTTTGAAAAAATGGCCAGTGACCACAGGCCAGCTCTCTCCCATCACCTCTTTATAGATATTAAAATCCACCACTGAGCCGTAATCTTGGCAAGCTAGGGCCAACGCTTGCCCTTTCAATGGTTCCGAATTCACTAAGGTGCCATCCATATCAAACAGGTAAACTTGAAACTCTTGCAAAACTTTTTCCCTATTGTTTCGTTTATTCTTTTGTGGTTCTAGATAGCCAAAAATCACTTAATCACACGACTCTTGAACGATCTTGACCCATTTTGAACGCCACGCTTGCGCTGGCATTGGATCCGGCCAAAATTCCTTTTGCTTGCAGATAAGCCCATTTTCAACCGTATGAAAAGTGATGGCTCGCGCTTTTTGAACGCCATCGGTAATCACAACGTCTGTCACAACCGTAGCCCCCTCACAAACAACGGAATGAATGTCGAATGTCCAAACACCATTGGCCGGGTAATCGGTGTTAATCGCGATAAAATTCTCTCTGCCAACAATTAGCTCACCAGATTGCGGCCAAAAGCCCTCAAAGTCCAAACTTAACCATTCACTGGCTTTGGCAAAATCATTACTTTTCATCGCCTGCCAATAGGCTAAAACGACCTCTTTTGCTTCCATTGTTTTCTTCACTCCATGAATTGATAAAAATGAGTGATGCAGATTCAGAGCGGCTAGCCGCATCACGAAAAGGGCAAGCCCAAACGGCAAAGTGTTATTACGACACCACCACTAATTGAGGCCAGCGGGACACCCATCCTTTTGAAGTAACGCGGTGTTCAAACGTTGCCAAACAACGCTTAGGATTGTGCGTGATATGACCGAGAAATAGAGATTCAAGCCCAAAAGCCGAAACACATTCATATTGATTCGGCGCCACTTGCCGAACGGCCACTGCCGTTTCTTTCTCTGGCCAATAACGCATGGCATCTACCGCGCTTTTATACGGTTCATCCCCGTTACGAATATGCATTTTTGCTTGATTGCGAACCTGCCAATTGAACTGCGGCATGTGCGCTTTTAAATGCGCTTCATATTGCAAATAAGCATCGGGGTTTGACTCTATGGGATCAAAGTAGATCACATCAACGTCATTCAAGGGAGTGACAAAACCGTGTAATGAATCCCAAACCAAATTTCGCACAAAACCTGCGGCAATATAGCACTGAGGCAAGCACAACTCGGCCACATGGCCTAACGCCTCTGTTCTCATTCGGTCTTCTTTGATGAGAGCGATGAGCTCATCCATTTTCGGACACACGTTGTTTACTGCGCCAAAACATGTTCAACAAATGCTGATTTTTTCAGACGATATTCGTCTTGAGACCAACCAGTACATGAGATTTTCAGCGCATTGTATTGTTGAACCAACTCAGGGTTTGCACGCAGCTTATCTCTAAACGCCAAAAAGCACTCAAACTCAGAACCATTGGCAACCACTTGGAACGCCACATCTTCATTGGCGGTGCTTTCCAACATGCATAGCTCAGGTGTTCTTAACGTATCTTGCTTTTCCTCAAAGCCCAAACCTTTGAGTGTTTTTACCGCGTTTTCTAACTCTTCGCTATCCACACCCACATAGATATCCAAGTCGCCTTTAGAAACCGCCAAAGGAATGGAAGATGCCCCTACGTGCTCGACAACGGCATCAGGGAGTAGCGCTTCAATCTCACTTTGGTATTTTTCATAGCGTTGTTCACAAGAAGCCTGATACTCCTCTGCGCGATAAAACTTCATCTTTTCTCCCAAGGCATAGCGCCATACTAAAGATTAGGGTTTGAGGTTGTTTAAAATAAATTCCGCTCGCTCTCGAACGGAGACCATCGGCACTTCCAGCAAATCGTAACCAAACTGCGTGTAGGCACTCACCATTTCGCGATATGTAGCAACGGCTTCGTTAAAATCTTGCTTTCGCTCTCGATCATTTTTATAGATCGATTCCCATGGCGGGAAAATAAACACCTTACGCTCATAACTTAACTCACAACATTTCGTGGATAAAAGCGTCGTAATCGGTAAGTTTTCAAGCTTACTATAGCCGTAGCAGTCAATAATGCTTCTATCATAAAAAGTCGTTACTGCGTGCCCAAAGTCGTCATAGTTTTTGATTTCTTCAGCCACCATTTGGTCGCGAAAGGCCACTTTGTCCAGCCAAGGTAAAGCACTTCCTTGAGATTGCATTTGTGCTTGGATGACTTTTCGCCCCACTTCGGGTGCACTGGGATAACCTAAGTTATTGAGATACTCGATCACGGAGGTTTTGCCCGCCCCCGGCCCACCGGTAAACACAACACGATGATTCAAATGAACCTCCTTGGTGGCCATCTCTTTGTTGGAATGAAAGTACGCGATTTACTTACAATCAACCCAATACCGAGCCAAGGCATTGGGAAACACCTTGCCCATAACAATGTTCTCAAACTTTCCACCGTTGGCTTCTATCACACCACGCGACGCAAGGTTATCTTCATCAGCGGTGATTAATGCCCGTTCAATGCCAAGCTCTGCCGCTTTCGGTAATGCCAACTTAAGCATCAATTTACCATTCCCTTTTCCTCGATGTGAAGGCGCGATATCGTAGCCAATGTGGCCTGCTTCCATCGCAAGAAATTCATTATTGATGTTGTGACGAACTCGAATCGCACCAAGAACCGTTTTTTGAGCATCCACCAGCCAAAAGTGGCTGCATGGTACATAGCCTTCGCGTAGATTGACCCCCATTGCTTCATCATGCAACCGCTGAACATACGTTGAAAAATCCGTTTTGCCCTCAAGATAATAGTCCGCATTTTCACGATCATTCTGTGCAAAATCGTCGTAAAAATATGCAAAGGCAAGCTCAAACTCTGGTGAAGGGACAACTAATTCCATGTTGTTTGCTCCGTGATGGGATAATAAAAACGCGATCTGACATTAGTCGCCAACTCTTCTAACGCATTGCTTCAATATCAGCGAATTCCGACCCCTTAGATCACTATACCAAGCGATGGGAACCCGCCTCATTATGTGATGTGGCGTCTACAAGCGTTCAACTAGGCCAAACTTTTTGAAAAAGTCAGAAAGATCGAGAGTGGCTAAATCTTTAAACTCACCCGCATCATAGAAACGGCCTTTACACGTAGGGCAGCTTTCAAACCAAATGTGAGGCTGTTTAGGATCAACTAAGCGCAGTAACTGGTTGTTGGGACAAACCGGGCAATTGATACGGTCAATCACGTTAAATGCTTTGCCGATCTCTTCATCACCTGAATCGATAACATCGGCAAGAGGTTTCATCGCTTCAACTTCATAAGCGTCAATCCACAGCCCTTTACACTCCGTGCATCTTTCTACATCACCTAGCGGTGTTTGAAGCTGTTCAAAATCAGAACTGCATTTTGGGCATTTCATCTTCGTTCCTTTTATTCTTTGTTTGTTCACTATTTTTCTGATACTGGGTTAAGAGGTGAAACGCACCAAAGCGGAACATTCTACAAATCTCTTTGACCACAGCATGTTATAGCCGCAGATTATACCATGTGTTATGAATCCTTTTTATAACCAAGAGAAATTTATTGCCGCAAGTTTATATCGAATAGTAATGAAGGCTTAAAAGCCGATAGAAAGATTGACTAGCACAACCTTAACAATCACTTGTCACTTTTAACGTGTACCCACACTTCAAATCGGCACCCTTGCGATAATTAGGCGTTCAACTTCGTTTCAGGCATATCAAACCCTGTAAGCTTGTTCAGTGCTGCCTCTGATAGAGAGCGCATGATAGCCATACCGCCTTTTCAATTCTTGTTGGAGCCGTTGAGCTTCTGGTAATCCCTCCAAAGAGCCTTCCATCACTCCCCTCTAGAAGAGATTTTCTACAAACATCACAATGTCCAAAAATAGTTACTTTATTAGACTTAAAGACACTTAATGTCACCAAAATGGAACACTAAATGCGATTATTGACAGTACCAACATAAGGTCCTAAATTAAGAACATTACGCAACAAAACACCAACAATGAAACCAAAATAGGACTTTAGAGTGAAACATGTAACAGCCGCAGCATTAGCAGAAGAAATCGGCGATAGGTTGAAGCAAGCTCGACTCAATCGAGACCTAACACAATCTGAAGTTGCAGAAATTGCTGGCATTGCCCGCAAAACAGTTTTGAATGCAGAAAAAGGAAAAGTGCAGCTCGATATCATGATCGCGATATTAATGGCATTAGACCTTACAGAACAAATTGATCTCTTTATCCCTAAACAAGAAATTTCTCCTTTACAGCTGGCAAAACTGCAAGGAAAGAAAAGGCAGAGAGCCTCTGGACAGCGCAGTAATAAAGATGAGGAGACACCAGAATGGTAATGGAAGTCATTACAATAACTTACCAAGGCGATCTCGTTGGCGCTGTGAGTTTTGACACTGAAAAGGGACTTGGATCATTTGAATATGATCCAAGCTTTGTAAAAAAGGGGGTCGAGCTCTCTCCAATCAAAATGCCATTATCGAATCGTATCTATCGCTTTACCGAACTGGATTTCAATACCTTTAAAGGACTACCCGGTTTAATTGCTGACTCCTTACCTGATGATTTTGGTAACGCGGTTCTCAACGCATGGGTTGCAAGTCAGGGTCGTTCACCGAGTGACATTACCCCACTGCAACGCCTCCAATATACGGGAAAGCGAGGCATGGGCGCTCTTGAGTATGCGCCAGCGACAAAGTTACGAAGTTTAAATGCTTCACAACAGGTAGAAATCCAATCGCTCGTTTCAATTGCACAAGAAATCTTAGATTCACGAGGTAATTTTGAAGTCGAGCTCAAACAAAATGGCCAAGACGATAGAGAAGCAATGATGTCTTTATTATCTGTTGGTATGAGTGCGGGAGGCGCAAGGCCGAAAGCCGTCTTGGCATTTAATGAAGATTTTACTCAAGTCCGCTCCGGCCAAACCAACGTGCCAAGTGGATTTACTCATTATTTGATGAAGTTTGACGGTGTTAGTGAGCATAACAAAAATCAAGAAACCTTCGGTGACCCATTAGGTTATGGCGCAATGGAGTTTGTTTATCATTTAATGGCGAACAAATGCGGTGTCGATATGATGCCATGCCGCTTACTCCATGAAGGCAATCGACGGCACTTTATTACACAGCGGTTTGATCGAATTAAAAATAGCAAGGTACACGTACAAACGCTAAACGGCCTGGCCCACATTGATTATAAAAAGCCGGGGTCATTCTCTTACGCAGAGTTATTTGGCATTGCCAGACAATTGAAGCTTTCCGCTGTTGACGCTGAGCAGCTATTCAAACGCATGACGTTCAATATCATTGCTCGAAATCATGACGACCACTCAAAGAACTTTGCCTTTATGTTGAAAAAAGACAGATGGTCTCTCGCTCCCGCTTATGATTTAGCCTATAGCTATAAACCAGGTAGTAAATGGGTAAACAGCCATTGGATGAGCTTGAATGGCAAAAGAGATAACTTTACACGCGGTGATTTCTATAGCTTAGAGAAACTAAGCCCTATTTTTAACAAGAGAAAGATCGACGACATTATTGATACAACGATTGAGCACGTATCAACTTGGCGTCAGCTTGCTGAGGAATGGGATGTACCAAAAACACTAATAGATGAAATTCAAGAAAACTTGCGGCTCGATATTTAGTGAAGTGGCTGTATACAAAAAGGATGGTCTCTTATTTAAGGCCATCCGAACCAAATCCTGAGATGCATTGCTTTTGTGTAGATATGAAAAAAGGCCTGATAAATCAGACCTTTTAGAATGTGGCGGGAGTGAGGACTCACGACCGAGATGATAATCCATTGAAAAAGGATTTCTGAGTTTTGAATGATTAAAATACGATTAAACCACAAGCACAAACCTCGCCTTACCGTGATTCATCTCTCGAAAATGTTGAGTGCCTCAAAGTACCGCCAACCAACTCTTTTTAATCGCGTATAATCGGAAAAAACACCGGAAATCGCCATGAATAAAGCACTGTTTTCTGAGCTCATCTCACGAGTCCGAGTTGGCAAACAATTACCAGAAGCGGTGTATCTTCATAGGGATGCTTTCAGCGCTCTCCCACCAGAACTGGCCAAGTTTATTCCTGCGGTTGCTAAGGCCCTTAACCTGCCAGACGACCAATGGAACCTTGTAAAACTCTTTAAAAGAGAGTTTCGACTCTCTCTACTGCATTACCCTGCTTTTTATTGTGATTCTTACCCTGCGCTAAAACAAAGCCTTAACGTCGACCTTGCCAAATTGAGTAATAAGCTCACTTGCTACGAAGATTCTGATAACCCTCCCATCTTGCATCGAAAAGAAATCATGGTCTTGCCCACCAGCGAATACTACTCACATTTTGTTTCCCTAACCCGTGAGGGAGAAAATGCAGGGTTGTATGAAAACACTCGAATCATCGGATTTAAACGCTCTTGGGAAAATGTGATCGCTCGGCATGGTTACGAGCTCGTCGATGGCCATTTATTTCGCACCTCTACATTTCATGCAGAAACGAAAACCGAGATCGATCGCTATAAAACTGCCCTTGTCCGTCACGAACTCTCCGCACCGATGAAAAACCTAGCAAAGCACGGTTACCTCGAGGGCGTTTACTCCATTTTTGATTATGGCTGCGGACGTGGTGATGATTTACGAGAGCTAGAAGCACACGGGCTAGACGCACTTGGGTGGGACCCAAACTTTCAGCCAGACAATGACAAAGTGAGTTCAGACATCGTCAACCTAGGTTTCGTCCTCAACGTGATTGAAGATCAAGACGAACGTTTGGACGCATTATTAGGTGCATGGGAGCTCGCGAATAAGGTTCTCGTTGTCTCCGTGATGCTGGCCACCGAAAGTTATATCGCCCAGTTCAAACCCTATAAAGATGGCGTGATCACCTCTCGCAACACCTTCCAAAAGTATTACGTTCAGTCAGAGATAAAAGCGTATCTTGAACGCAGTTTACAAGAGGATGCCATTACCGTTGCCCCGGGCATTTTTTATATCTTCAAAGATAAACTTGAAGAGCAGCAGTACTTACAGCGCAAGTACAAACGCCACCACAAATGGCAACAGCTCACCTCTCCTGAACCTGCCGAAGCAAAAGACAAAGCAAAGCTCCTTATCACCCAAAACCAAGAGATATTCGATGCATTTTGGAACTCATGCTTAGAGCTTGGGCGTATACCTGCCAATGAAGAGTTTGAACAATCAGACAAAATTCGAGCGCTTATAGGTTCACACAAGAAAGTGTTTGGCCTACTGCGAGAAATGTTTGATACCCATGAGTTCGAAAAAGCAGAAAAGCGCCGCAAAGAAGATTTGCTGCTTTACTTTGCTATGGGGCTATTTGAGAAGCGAAAACCTTACACACAGCAACCGGAATCACTCAAGCGTGACATCAAAGCTCTGTTTGATGATTACAAAACGGCGCTTAACCTCGCAGCGGAGCTGCTATTTGCGATTGCCGATGCGGAACTCATCAACACACAATGTAAAAAAGCCCACCAACATTTACCTGCAAGCTTATTGAATGAAGGACATTCACTCATTCTTCATCGTGATTACATCGATGACTTACCACTCTTACTGCGTGCATACGTCGGCGCGGGCTTACAAATGTATGGAGAGCTGAATGACGAGATCGACCTGATCAAAATCCATATCACATCAGGCAAGCTCACCTTAACCGCTTACGATGATTTCGAGAAATCTGTGCCCTTTTTAGTCGAGCGCATCAAAATCAAAATGGCAGAGCAAGACATAGACTTCTTTGATTATGTGGATGAAAAACGCAGGCCGCCTTTGTTAAACAAACACCTTTATCTGCCAAATGAGCACAAAGACTACAAAAAGCAGCTGAGCTTTGACAAACGAGTAGCCAAGTTGATGGAATTTGAACCAACTGAAGAAACTCAGATGACGCGAACGGAGTTTGAGGTACTTTTGGGCAAACATCATAAGGAAATCAGAGGGTTTACAATAAGCACAACGGCATTCACTTAAACCTTCAGAAAAAACCAGTCCTGCAATAGAAATCTCACCAGCATCCTTGTAGAATGTCACACTCATTTTGGCATACCTATGAAAGAATTCGCATAGACAGTACCAACACATAACAAAATCCAAGATTGGTACGTCAAAATTTGACATACCCAAATAAGTTGACTTAGCTAAATCCTATGGACTTTGTCATAAAACAACAAACTCAAAGGTATCGTATGCACAATCAAGATTCAGGCTACTGCTACTCATTCCCTGCGGTTAGAGGAATTCAAGCAGGACGCCCATTTTACATTGCTACTTGCCCTCTAAGAATTATTCCTAAGATCTTTAGCTATAACGAAGATGATGTTCCACCTGAACTTCGCGCACAACGTACACTGAACAAAACTCGTATACCAGAAATGGTTAAATACTTGCTTGATAATCCAAAAGACTACGTTTTTTCGGCGTTAACAGTTTCCGTTGGTGTCGACATTGCCTTTGAAGACCATGCTGGCGCTCCGAATCTTGGCATTCTAAAAGTGCCAATGGATGCGCAAATCCTAATCAATGATGGGCAGCATCGCCGCAAAGCAATTGAAGAAGCATTGCGTGAAAACCCCGATCTCGGCCAAGATAACATTCCAGTGTTGTTTTTCATCGATGAGGGTTTAACACGAAGTCAACAAATGTTTGCCGATTTAAACAAGTATGCGGTTAAACCTAGCCCATCTTTAGGTACGCTATATGACCACAGAGATGAAAGCTCTGAACTTGCTCGTGAACTAGCAACTAAGGTGCAACCGTTTATCGGCTTGACTGAAATGGAGAAGTCCAATATCAGCCCCAAGTCGAACAAACTTTTTACTCTGAGTAGTATCAAGCAATCAACTCGCGCTCTCTTGAGTAAAGGTCCTAAAGATGGCTTCAGTGAAGAAGAGAAGCAACTCGCCGCTGAATTCTGGCAAGAGGTAACTTGTCATATAAAAGATTGGCAAATGGTTATTGATAAAGAAGTATCCCCAGCACAACTTCGCCAAGAGTATATTCACGCACATGGAGTAGGGCTACATGCTATTGGCGTATTAGGTAAACACCTACTGTGCCAAGAACCAAAACTATGGAAAGAAAAGCTTCAGCAGTTGGCCAAAGTTAACTGGTTAAAAACCAATCCGGACTGGATCAAACGAAGTATGAACCACGGCAAACTAAGTAAGTCGACACAGAACATTCAACTTACTGCCAACGCACTAAAAATTGAACTTGGGTTACCACTAACCCCTGAAGAGAAAGCTCTAGAGAAGCAGTTATCATGATACACGAGCTAAAACTGGCAGAAGACCTAGCCGAATACGAAGACTTTATCAATGCAGAAGACTTCGCAAATAACAAACTGAGCCACTACATTGCAGATGTGCAGCGTGTCTACTGTGCTGACAAACGCCCATGGGTAATTGGTTACAGCGGTGGTAAAGACTCATCAGCAGTCATGTCGTTAGTTTACTTGGCACTACTTGGCTTAGAGC
The DNA here is from genome assembly GCF_002224265.1 of Vibrio vulnificus NBRC 15645 = ATCC 27562. NCBI lineage: Bacteria > Pseudomonadati > Pseudomonadota > Gammaproteobacteria > Vibrionales > Vibrionaceae > Vibrio > Vibrio vulnificus. The sequence continues at coordinate 2,671,105 of NZ_CP012881.1, read as the reverse complement.
CAAAAGACCGCCAGAAACCGGTTTTTGTGGTCTCTTCAGACACACTTGTTGAAACACCTGTTGTTGTTAACCACATCAAAGACTCGTTGGCTGCTATCGAGAAAGGCGCGAAGCGCGATAACCTACCTATCACTTGCCATAAAGTCGTCCCTAAAGACAATCAAACATTTTGGGCAAACTTGCTTGGTAAAGGCTACCCAGCGCCAACACGTTCTTTCCGTTGGTGTACAGAACGAATGAAAATTGACCCTGTGAGCGACTTTATCAAGTCTAAAGTCTCACAGTTTGATGAAGTGATTGTAGTACTTGGCTCTCGTAGCCAAGAAAGCGCCTCACGTGCGCAGGTCATCGCGAAACACAAAATTGATGGCTCACGATTAGCCCGCCACACAACACTTGCAAATGCGTTTATTTTTACCCCTATCGATACATGGGGTGTAGATGATGTTTGGAAGCTACTGCGTCTTTGCCACCTAGAAACTAAACAAACCCCGTACGGACCTAAGAACATTTGGATCGATGAGTATGATCTTGAATGGGAAAATCCGTGGGGTGGCAAAAACCTTGTGCTGTGGAATCTCTACAAAGACTCTTCTGGTCAAGGCGAATGTCCAATGGTCATTGATGAGACAACACCGTCTTGTGGTAACTCTCGCTTCGGTTGCTGGACATGTACTGTCGTAACCAAAGACCGTGCAATGGAAAGCCTTATCCAAAACGGTGAAGAGTGGATGGCTCCCCTTCTTGAATTCCGTAATAAGCTGTCAATGACTACCGATCCTGCGAACAAAGAAGAGTACCGAAACCATAAACGTCGCACAGGTAAAGTCAGCTACCAATACGCAAAAGAAGGCGAAGACATCGCAACCGAACGTAAGCACGTTCCGGGACCTTACTGGCTGAAATATCGCCGTCAATGGTTGCGCGAGTTGCTTGAACTGGATAAGAAGTTTAAAGCTGAAGGAAGAGAGATCGAGCTGATCACAGTACCTGAACTTCATGCTATTCGCCAAGAGTGGATTCACGATCCAAATGAGCCAGACTGGGACGACTCTCTACCTACTATTTTCAAAGAAGTTTATGGTTACGACCTTGATTGGGTATATGACGATAACGCAAGTTTTGGTAAAGATGACGCACAACTCATCCATGAGCTGTGTGACAACTTTGATATTGAACCAGAGATGATCATGAAGCTTATCGAGCTAGAAGTCTCGATGGAAGGCTTAAGCCGTCGTAGCGGTATTTCAAATAAAATCGCGTCCCTGTTGAAGCGAGACTGGGGTAGCTTGGAAGAGATCAAACAAAAGCATGCTTCTCTACAGAGTAAAGCTGAGTTTGATATTCACCAAAAAGAGATCGAGCGCTATAACGAACAACTTGCCGATCTAGATAAGCAGCTTCAAAAAGAGTTTTAAATACTGAAATGTTAATAACAAAACTAACTCTCAATAACTTTCGAGTGTTCCGTGGCGTACATGAAATTGACTTGCGCCCTGCTCCGGCACGCTTAAGTAAAAATGGCCCTATTGAAGGAACCGAACGACCAATTATTCTGTTTGGTGGCCTTAACGGTGCTGGTAAGACATCGATTCTGACAGCTGTGCGACTCGCTCTTTTTGGCCGTCAATCATTTAGCCAAGTGTTGTCAAATGGTGAGTACGTTGATGCCCTTTCCGAACTGATCCATAAAGGCGTCGGCCATGGTGGAGTTCAAGATAACGCATCGATTGAGCTTGAGTTTAAATACAGCCAAAACGGCGAAGAAAACACTTATAAAGTGATTCGCGGCTGGAAACGCGGTAAGAAAGATAATTTATGCCTTGAAAAAGACGGAGTTCAAATTCCCGAGCTCAATTACGATCAGTGTCAGGGCTTTCTAAACGAATTAATCCCAACAGGCATCGCTGACTTATTCTTTTTCGACGGCGAAAAAATCGCAGAACTTGCTGAAGATGAGTCTGGCACGGTGCTAAAGACTGCAGTTCGTCGTCTATTGGGCTTAGATGTTATCGCAAAGCTCAAGAGTGACTTAAATATCTTCTTGAAAAAACAAGGTTCTAGCGCACTAAGTCAATCGTTAAAAAAGGAAATGGATTCTCTTGATGAGAAACGTATCAGCCACGAGCGCAATGCAGAGAAACTTCGCGGTGAAGCGGACATCGTTGACGCACAAATTGAGCTCGTATCACGCGATATTCTTAGTCTAGAGAATAAGTTATCTCAAAACGGCGGCGCTTGGGCTAAAACTCGAGAAGATGAGCAACAAAAAGTAGATAGCTTGCTTAAAGAGAAAGTAGAGCTTGAAAAGCAAATCCGCATGGAGATGGAGACAAGTCTTCCATTCGCGCTAGCACCAAATGCAATGCAGCGCCTTCAAACTCAGATAAAGCAAGAACAACAGATTAAGAAGAAACAGAACTTTGGCAACGAGCTGGACTCATTCTTAGAAACACTACGTTCAAAGTACCCAAGTTTTGATACCGAGATGGCTCAAAGTGCGATTGCTGATAGCTTTAAAGCACACGTGGGTGAGTTTGATTCTGCCGAGCTGCTTTTGGATATCTCCGACCGTCAAGCGAATACTATTGACTATCAACTCTCTAACCTGTCTCGAGAATCTTTTTCACGTTTCGATGAAGCACGAGTACGTCTTCAAAAAGTCGAAGAAGAGATCGATAACGCCTCAAACAATATTGCACGAGCTCCTGAGCAAGAGCAGGTGCAAGAGCTTTTTGCGGACGTGCGCGCATTAGATAAGAAAAAAGAGAAGCTGATTATCGAATACCATGCTTTGCTTGAAGAAGCAAAACGCGAATTGCGCCAAGCACTAGAGACAGCTCGTCAAATTCAGAAGCTACACGATAAGAATAAAGATCAATCCAATAAAGATCAGAGTATTAGCAATGCCCAAAACTCAATCTTATTGCTTGAGAAATTTGGTGAACAGTTAACTAAAGCTCGCGTCAACCAGTTAGAAAACGAGTTCGTCCAATCTTACAAGAAGCTGGCTCGTAAAGAAGATTTGCAGCTATCTGCTTCAATTAACCCTGCATCGTTTGATGTTGAACTAGTCGATGAACACGGTATTAAGATCAATCGCAAAGCAATGTCTGCAGGTGAAAAACAGATCTACGCGATCTCAATTCTGGAAGCGCTAGGCCGTACATCTGGTCGTAAGCTGCCAATTATTATTGATACACCACTAGGTCGCTTAGACTCGCACCACCGTGATAAGCTCGTTGAGAACTACTTCCCAACAGCAAGCCACCAAGTTGTGATTCTATCGACAGATACAGAGATCGATAGAAACTACACCAGTCTTATTCAAGACGATATTGCGCGCACTTACGAAATCTGCTTTGACGGTACAACTAAGTCTTCAACCTTGAAAGAAGGTTACTTCTGGAGAGAAACAACTAAGGAGGCTGTGTAATGCTACCTAATCGTATGAACCTGACTCGCACTACTGAAGAACAGCTTAAAAAGTTGAAGGGCTATACTGGTATCACTCCAAACGTATCGGCACGTATTGCTTTCTTCCGTTCAATAGAAAGTGACTTCCGTTATCAAGGCCAAGAAGCCAAGTTAGACGGCTCACTTGTATTGGATAAGTATACTTGGCTTGGAGAAACTAGTGATGTTACTGAGTTAGTTTTGAAAATGTACTACCCAGATCTTGATACTAAAGAATATCAACAAGCTTGGGCTGCGCATGTGGAAGATGGAATATCTTCAATACGAAATCATAAAAATACGCTAGATTTTTCAATAAAAATTTAGGTCTTTGGCTAACTTAAGTCAGGTGTAAATTTACACCTGACTTCTCATTTGGAAGATGATGTAGGATCACTTTAGTTCTTATCTGTAATTCATTGACTGTATATTAGACTGAAAAGGAAAATAGTTTGATTTCGAAACCCAACCATTTTTTAAAATACATTCGGCGGAATGTCAATATTTTCCGAATCTTGGTCAATTAAAGCAGTAGCTTTTTCCGCTATCGCATTAAGCAAAGTGTCCGTACCAAAAGCATCTGTAGGATTATCTGCTAACCATCCTGCAATCTCATACATTCCAGCGTTCACATAGTCTTCAAATATTTTCCAACACTGCCTGTCTTCTTTCAGTATATAGGGATCTTCAGTTTCTATTAATGCAAATAAGTAGACTAGACCTTCTTGCCTATTATTAAAAAAAACTGAATCGGGAATTTCTGGCCCATTATTTTCCACTTTAATACGTTCTCTTTGGAAACCAACCAAGGCTGCAAAAACAGCTAAATCCATATATGTGCGAAAAGTTTTTTCCTGTGTCTTAGCATCCCTATCATCACAAAACTGCTTACATAAATTAGTATATTTTTTATCAATGTAAATTGTAGCCATTACTTAACCTTTACTATAGTTGAGCCGTTGAAACTAGAATTATATTCGGATTGATTATACTTATTATTATTAATATATATTTCATCCAATGGCTTGCCATTTCTATGATATTTTTTATGAGAAACCAGAATATACTCACTTCCAACTTTGTCTTCGATAGTTTTACCGACAGTCCCACGCCAATGAGATGAAGAGAGTAGCAGAACAAGTTGTTCTGAGTTTTCAGGTAAAAATTTTGCTGTGGCTTCTCGATAGGTTTCATCGAGCTCGCCAAATGGAGCGTCAATGATAAAAGGAGCAACTGTACCTGGTTGTAAGAATTTACCATCAGCTTTACTTCTCTGCTCAGCCATATTTATCAAGGCTGATACAAAAGCTAAATTTAGCAATAGTTTCTCACCTTTACTTTTAGCCACTATATTTCCGTCTTCCCTTACGAGTTCAAAGTTAAATGTATCAGAAACCCTAACAGAATAGTCCTTTCGACTAAAAGTACTAAGAATATCATTTACGTCTTTTGCAATAAGAAATTTTGAATCCTTTTCTGTTTCTCTTAACTTTCTCTCGCTGAGATCTGTAAGTTGTTCTACAAATTTAATGCACTTATGCAAGCTATAACTCTCTGCACCACTAGGTAATTGTTTCTCAACTTCTTTTTTGAGGGATGCAATAGAGTTTTGTAACTCGGCAATTTCTTTGCTTATTACCCTCTGAGATGCAGAAAATCGTGTTATTTTCTCTTTTACATCCATTTCTTGAGAACGAAGAACCTTTAACTTGCTATCATCGATTTTATCTAATTCCACATTTAATTGAGTTATACTTTCTTTAGAAGATGCTATTAGATTATTAAACGACTTAACTGAACGTCCTACTTCTAACAAGTTGTCAATAAAGTCTCTTGACTTATTCCCAATAGTTTCAGCAAAAGAACGAGCCTTCATTATATTTTGTTTTATCTCTGCAGTATTTGCGTGATCTAATAAAGATAGTATCGCATTATGTTCTGGCGATTCCGGACATACGTCTCGGCCACAAATACACCTAGCAGATGAAATTATATCTTTTACCAAAGTTTCATCGTAGGGTGCTGGTACCTTTCCTGTAAGTGTTGTAGTATCAATGAAACTTAAACTTTTTTCACTAATATCTAACCCAAAGACGCGCCATCCATACTCGCCAATTAGTTTTTGTCTTCTTACCTGCTCACGCTTTAGATTTGCTTTGTGACTATCTAAAGAATTTTCTGCTGATTTTATTCGCTTTTTAAGCTCTGTAGCATCTGCAACTTTGCAACTTATTATCTCATCATCAATTCTCTGCCTTTCAAGTTCAAGCTCACTTAGTATATCTAATATATTTTTCTGTTGTAACTTCTTAGTTGTAAGCGTAATAGTGTTTTCTTTTAATTCCTCTTGAACCTTTAAAAATTTAGTATTGGCATTATTTATCTTCGTTAATTTTGAGTTCCATTTCTCTCTAATTTGACCAAAATCTTCAATTGCTTGTTCAGCTAGTGTGAAGCCTAGAATATCCCTAATAGCTTTTCTAAAATTCCCCTTGTTGGCCTGTAGTTGTGAAATCCCTTCTCCGTGAAATAGAAAATACTCTGCCATATCTTCAGGAATCACGCTATTTAGAAACCGTTTATCACTCCGAATAGGTTCATAACTACCTCCACTTACAGAGAATAGACTTAATTTGGATGTGCCTAAGGTGCTATCAAATGTTCTACTTGCACTGTAGGTATTACCCTCATGAAAAAACTCTACCTCAACACCACATTTAGTAATTCCTTCTTTCTTAGCATCTAAATTTACAAGCTCTTCTTGTTTTTCAAAATCAGCAGTAAACTTGTCGTAAAAACACCATAAGATGCTGTTAAGTATAGTGGTTTTACCTACACCATTTTCGGCATGGATTAGAGTGACGTTTTTTTCTCTATCTGTTGAAAATTCAATTTTGTTATCATTGCCGTAAAACTGACGAAAGTTAGTTAATTTAATTCTTTTGATCTTCATTATTTAAGCTCTCGATGCTCTTTAGCAGAATTTTCTCAATTTCTTCTAAACGTGCAGATTTGGTGGTATGTTCTATACCAAATAAATATTTTTTTTCTGCTCGAATGACCTCATTGATCGTTTTTTCATGTACACTCAGGTCGATATCTAATAGTTCGGGAGAATCCTTTACCTGATTCAAAAAGTCTTTTACTTCTTCAAAATTCATAATAAATGATCCAGATTTGCTTTGTTTAAACTTAATAAAGAAAAATCATCTACTCGCTGTTTCTCTTGTTGCATCATAGATGTGAAGCAGTTTATATGAGTCCGATTTTCCGGAGGAAATGCGACAAAATCATATATTACAGCCTTATCCTTGCCTAAAGATTTTCTAAGCACTCTTCCGCGCCGTTGTATATACTGACGTTCATTACGGGTGCTAGCCATAATAAAGGCTTGGGTGCAAGCTGGAACATCGATACCTTCGTCTAGAACACGTTTCGATACTAAAGCATCTATCTCTGTGTTTTTAAAACTATTCATGATTTTTTTTCTCAATGACAAAGACTGTTGACTAGTAAACTTAGAAGTTCTCCAGCCCCGTTGGTGTAATATTTGGGTCACTTCATCAATAGCATACTCATCATCGCCAACATCATTTTCATAGCCACCTTCACCGCAGTAAAAAAGCGTATGTGATATGATCCCCTGCCTAGACACTAAGCTTTCAAGGGCTTGCAATTTTGATGTTAAGTTTCCTAGTAAGCGTGTCCGATTTAAATATAGATACATCAACGCATCCTCATTTATCAGTTTGCCGGATTCTTTCGTAGCCTCTAGTTTGGCTATACTTGACGTTAGATGTTCATATTGATCAGCTTCTTCATCATTCATTTTGCAGATAACTGGATGGTAGTCGTATGGGCATAATACACCATCTTCTATCGCTTCTTCTATGCCGTATTCTGTTACTATTTCACCATAAAAACTTTCTAACAACTCCTGCTTGTCTGCTTCTCTTTCACTCCAAGGAGTCGCTGATAGACCTAGTCTCAGCCTAGCACTAGGAAACTTATTTAATAGATTCAGATTTGCATGGTTATGGCATTCGTCACCAACAAACATAATTCGGTCTGAGTTGATTTTATTTACTTCTGCTAGAAATGAAGGGTTGTCTCTCAATGTATCATTTACAACGACTAATGCTAGGAAAGTAGGTTCAAGAGACAAATTAAACTCTGATACCCTATTCTTAAGCTCCTGTAGCCACAGGCTCTGAGATTTGTAACATAACAATCCATGAATATTGAATGCTTTCATCTCCTCATACCATTGCTCAGCTAAACCTTGATAAGGAACTGAGACAATTAAACAAAACCCTCTATTAAAGGCTTGGTGATTACTCAATACTGTACTTGCATGCAAAGCTGTGACTGTTTTTCCTGTTCCTGTAGCTAATTTCATAATTCCATGATAATTGTTTTCCGCCCACGCTTTTAAGGCTACCTCTTGATGTGTTCTTAACTGATATTTATGTCGCCCTATATATTCTGGTAATTTCGGTAGATCTCCGATTTTTTCTTGAGAATCTTCTAGTATCTTCGTTTCTATTCCTTCAAGAGCTTGAATTATTTCAGAAGCACATTTCCCAGAATGAAATTCTGCTAGTCGTTCTATAAACTCTTTACTTGCTGGTATTGTTTTGGTTACAGGCTGGTTATCGTACCATAATTTTTCAAAGCGTTCTTCAATATCTATTCCATAGAGGTTATATATTTCTTGATACCAGCTAAAATATGCATTAATTGATTCTGAATTCAGATCGTCAGATAAAGCATTCTCTGTTTCATTTGCTGAACCTATAAATGCAACTTTTTCTCCATCGGAATCAGAGATTATACCTATTTTTTCATGGTACATACCTCGAGGTCGTAGAGCAAAGCGAATTTGTAAACGTCCACTGGATACCAGAAAAGACAAAGCATCCAAACGCCTACATTCAAGGTCATCTTCTAGGTTTAGGAAGAATTCAGAAATTTTTTTTTGTATTTCCGTATGCTGGCTATTAAGACCTACACCTCTTTTAATTGCTTCAAAATCCTCAGCACTAACTGGGTAACCAATGATTAAACGCATATCTCCGCCAGAGCGCAATAAAGGGGCAAGACCTCGTGCAGCTATACTCAAAGATGCTGAAGAAAAAAAGCCAACCGCACGGTAATAGCATTGAGCATCTTTCAATGCTGGAATATAGAAATCTTTTACAATTGAGCTATTCTCGGAAGAATAACTGAACTTTAACCCTGCTCTATTTAGCATACACTCGCCCCAAAGATTTTTTACACACGTGGCCTTTGAATTTAACTTTAAATATATATCTAGCTAATAATTAGCCCTTTTTTCTTAGCCAAACATGCTAAAGCACATAAAGGGGCAATTATATCTAGGTACCCTCGCTGGTATGTAGCTTCAACCAACGTCCCTATTTCATCACCATACCTCTCTGTGACACGAGTAGCATTGCGAATATGTATTTCCTTTCCGAGACGACCTAATTGCTTAAACTCCGTCATGTAAGCAATTATTTCTGGTGAGTGATTTGAGTTTGAGTCATACCATTCTCTTAAGGTAACTACTTCTGCATTTCGCTTTGCTAATTCTACTTCCTCAATTTTCGCTAACACCTCAGGTGTTTTACGAATGCTTACTTTTTTGCTATTCATAAACTGGCAACTCCCAAAACGCCCTATCGCGCATCTTAACGATCTTCTTAGCCCCATCGATGTATAGGCTGTAGTGCTTCTCTAACTTATTGATGGTTTCCATGAGCTTCTCTTGCTCAGCTTTTTCGTTTACACAAAAAATAGCTTTTAACTCTTGAGGTCGAATCTTCGCAACACGGTGGATAACCCATGTCAGCACATAACTTGAGTAGTCGTTTTCACCTGTTTGAAAGTGGGTAATATCCTGCGTAGAGAGGATGACACCAACGCCGTACTCTCTGCCTTCCTTCAAGATCTTACGTAAGCTTGGAAAATTCTGAGACATAAAGTTGTCGGCTTCGTCTACCAAAATCATCTTGGTAATTTGACGGAAGTCGCCCACAACGTCTGGCTTTCCTTTCTTCTGCATTTGCGAGTAGAAAAGGTCCAACGTCAGCGCCACAACCAAGTTTTGAATTTCCGAGGGATAACCCGCCAGTTCAACCACGGTAATGCCATCCACCAGCTCATAAAGGCTGGTCATTTTCTCTGGCTCGGATTCAAAAATCTTAAAGCGAGCTAGCTTCGAGAGTGCGGCATACAGAGAGTCTTCCTCGACTTTTTCTTGCTCTAAGAATAGTGCCCAAACGTCATCAATCGTTGGTGCTGGTCTGCTCCATGTTGTTGGGTCTTCAGGGTGAATACCTGCCGCTGCGTAAGATTCTAGAATCAAGTTCTCCAAGCGAAGCTGCTGCTTTTTACCTAACCCGTATGCACGGGACATTGTTTCTGAAAAACCTGCTGCAGTGTGAATCGGTAGCATGGGCGTATCACCGTACAAGCTCAGCGGGTTATAAGGCAACCTGAATAACTTGTACTTTTTAGCATGGGTGGCATCGATAAACTTGTCGTCGACGTAGTCTGACTTGTAGTCGAAGATCAGCATGCCAATTGGTGCACTGTTTACATTCTCTGCTTGATTGCGGTAAAGCTGAGTAATCACAGACTTGGTGAACTGGGTTTTGCCCGTACCCATGGTGCCAATAATACCCGTGTTGGTATTCATAAACTTAGCGGTGTTGGTCGGCTCCCAATTTAACGGCGCATTTGTGGTCGCATTGTGTCCAAACAACACATGAAGATTATCAGAACTAGCTGATACTAAAGGCATTGGATCAACTTTAATCTCGGGCTCAGGAGCTGGATCAACTTCAGGTTTGGCTGGTTCTTCATCTTGCTTGTCTACTGCGGACACGCGCTCTGGGTCAGAGGCTTGTGTTTCCCCTACCAACATATACTCCGCTGGCACATGACAGATCTTCGCGATGTCTTTTTCATTCATCAGCACCTGAAGTGGGGTTTGCACCAGTGACGGCAATAAAGACATTGGAAGATCAACCTTTAACACTTCTTCTTGCACACTGTAGCTAGGCTCGAAGCAGGTTCCACTTTCAAGGTGGCTAATCACTATGCCAGCAGGATAGTTTTCGAGCTCTGCAATGCTGTAGTTGCCGCGCAGCCACTCTTCTTTCTCCCCTAATAAGGCCTCAAAGTAGTCGTTACTGAATACGTTGTAGAGTCGGTATTTGTCGATTTGCATCAACACTTGGCGAATAAACAGGCCTCGGTACAACTTCGACGCCAGTGTCTCATCGCTTAAAAGCTCTGTCAGATAGCGGCGAAGCTCATTCGCTTGCTGCACCGCTTTTTTGTAATCTGGGGTGGAGCCAGTTTTGACCTCGACAGGCAGAAGATACATATTGCCCTCTTTAAAACCCACCAGCAGGACATCATCGGAAATTGCGCCTTTTTTATAACCCTGAACATTGCGTGAGAAATCACTGTCCGTCATTTTCAAGCCAATGTTTCCAGAGACACGGATCATCTCACCGACAGACAGTGGCACCCAGGTGATATCCGATTGATGTACAAGACAGGTCGCAAACTTGTAAGCACCGATGATGCCAGTGCGCTCTTTGCGGATGGTGTCGTTGCAGGTCATCATTTTCAGCAGCCAATCACCGTTAAAGGCGTTGAACTCATTAATTTGCCCACCACCACTTTGCGCCACTACCCTTTCAAACAAGTCACGCTGTGCCGTCACGGTAATGGCATCGTAACTGGCTGAGCTGGTGTACTGATCGGAGTAATGGATAAGAACGACATCTTGATTGGCGTGGAAGAAATCCAGTGTCACTTTAGGGTCTATGATGGTGGTCCAAATGGAGCTGTCATACGAACGCTCCAGTAACGATTTAAAATCTTCACTTACCGCGAGTGCGGGTGCATTGGAACCAGTGTATGGCGTACTTGGCTTGAATGCTGGCTCCATTAGCGAGCCAACATACTTCGCCATTTCCAGATGCGGTTGGTTACGGTATTGAACGTTTTGCAGACCAAAGGCGGTAAAGTAAGAACCTTGATCGCTCTTAGAGGCATCACCAGTCAGCAGCCCGTCACAGGCGATGCCACTTGGCATGTCATCAACGCTTAAGGCCTTCAGCTTCACATTGTCATTGTTTCTGAAGAATGACAGATGTGAGTAAGCTTGCCCTTCACGCTCGCTGTGAGCATTGGTGAATTTACTGTAGGTGAGCCGAGTTCGAAGAATGTCGATAATGGTATCAGCATGTTCGCGAACGTTGCCACGGTCCAGTTCAAGCCATGAAATGAGCTTTACACCAGTGGATGATTCTGCAAATTGATCAAATGCATTGAAGGCTAGCTCATCATCATAAAGGTTGACGTGAATTGCTGCTGAGCTCTCTAGGTTATCTTTGACATAATCCACTAACCCAAAAAACAACTCTTCCGCTCGATCTTGATTCACCGCGTTGATCAAGATGCTCTTCTCTGAACCCGTGAACAAATGAACGAATGCCTTTTGGAACTCGTTGATCTTCTCTTTCACCAGTTTACGAACGAACTTCAGGCAACTTTTCTGATGCGGAACGCTTTTAATCCAAAATGAATTTTCTGTCACTTGTTGGTTGTAAGCAAAATCGTGCTTTGCATGGTAAACATAAGGAAGCAAACCACTCGGCCCTAAGCGATTAAACGTCACTGTTGGTAAGTCTGCAAAGCTATCGTCTTTTTGCATTTCATTGCAAAGATTTAGGTAGTAAGCCAGTACGAGTGGATGGAATGACGAGTAATACTCGTCGCCATTCTCACGTACCAAACCGATTTGCATCACCAGCTTTTGTTCTTTGCTCAGCATGCCACCGGTTGGAATTGCTTCAAAATAGGCTAGAAACGCCTCAACGGCGGCCATGACCAATGAAGTAAATTGTGGCCCCCAAGAAACGAGCGAAATCGTGGTTCGACGTGAGGCAAGGTAATCAAACAACGCGTGATAAGCATTATGAAGCGTGTCATCAATAGCCCTTAATTGCTCAAGCGCTAGGCTGTTACTTTCCGCTAAGTAAAGCATCTTTTGCTGAACAAAACGCTCTTCCCAACGCAACAAACTGATACGCGGCTCCATGACACGGAACTCACTGTTATCAATAGCGACCACATCTTTGTTTGGGTAGAGCACGCCATAGACGTCATCATCAAATAGTTTGTGGAAGCGAGATTGGTTGAGCAGCAATGGAAAAGATAGGCTGCTTTCTACTTGCTCGCCTTCAACGCGAAAGGCCAATGCGTTATCACCTGATTTCACCACAAAGCCAATATCTTCTGATTCATTGGCCAGAGATTCAAAATCAACGACGCCAGTTTCTGCGCGATCGACTTCTTCGCCGACATCGTCTAGGCTGCGAACAGTCGCGAGCACGGGATTGATAACTAGGCGATTATCTGCCGTTTTCAAAGTAAGGCGCTGTTTCGTAGGTTCAATCACAAAGATATTTTTAATCTCGTCGAGAAAAAACTCACCTTTTCTGACCACTAAACAGCGGAAATTGTGATTTTCTGAGCTGTTTTCACGCTTCAGAGCAAGATTAAAAAATAATGGCTTGTTGCCATATCTGGCAGCCAATGTGGCATTCGCCCCTTTACTCGTCAGGCGCGTCGTGAGCACATCCTGCTTGCCAAAGGCATTTGCTGGAGTAAGCTTAAATTGCTCTTTGCTAAGATCATCAGTGCCAGAGAAACTCAGTTGCAGTTCAAACTCGCTTTGGTCTTCATCCAACTCAATGATGAGGTGACGATCGCGAAGCCCTGCTTTGGTTTCTTTCGGGTAGCGGCCAATCACCTCTGCGTTGTTGAGCTCCTTTTCGCTCTCATGCTTCAGATGCTGAGTTTTGTTCTTTTTGATTTCTTCTCTATAGGTTTCAAACTCGACATCTTTCCAGCCGTCATCGGAAAAATGCTCTTTTATAAATTTACTGCTAAAACCTTTGAGTTTTTCTTCAAGTTGTTGGCCAAAGTTTTCCACTTCAAACGACAACTCTTGATATAGGGAACGGTTTTCCTGCAAACGCTGTTTGATCTGCTTTTTGTTACCAGATAACTCTGCGACAAAAGGATCGTCGAACATACCCAGCTCTCTGAAACACAACTCGCCATCTTCAACCGCCTTGTATAATGACTCAAACCCAAACATGGTCGCGCCATCTTCCAATATCGCGTCAAATTGATCATCCAAAAGACAAAGTGAAACGTCTCGAGACTTGTCAGTTTGCTCAATCAAACCGCTGAGTGCGACTTTAATTTTCTCTGGGCTCCATACCTGACCAGGCTGACCGAGATCTTCCGCAGAGTTGATAAGCGTATCGAGGCGACTGTTATGAATCACCACCAGCGCACAGCCCTTCAACGGGCCTTCTTGGCTGGCGATTTCATCACGAAGATGTGAGATGTAGTTTTCAGTAAACCCGGTATCGCCTTCTTCTTCGCTATGAAGCACGGGCACGACTTTGCAATCTTCTAAGCTCAGATAACTCAGCATCACACCGTTGCGAGCTTGTATATCGCCATCTTTGCGCACGATAAGCGCATCAAACAAGCGCTGACTGTTGCGATGATCGGGAGAATTAAATTGGTAGCGATAACCGGCGCGGATGTTTCCTTTCGCGTGCAGTAAAAACTGCGAAACCAGAAACGTTTCAAATTGTTTTGCGCACATATACTGCATCTCCACTGTCACTCATGCGTTCAACGTTACCAATACGCTCATAAAACTTGATAAGCTCTTGCTCTGTTTGTTTATCAACAAAAATCCCCCTTCCCTGAAAGCCAAGTATCAGCTCATGGAAGCGAAGCTTTTCCTCTTTACCCACGACCAAGTTAGTCAGCAAAATAATGTGGTCCTGAGTGAGTACTAACACTCGACCAGAGCGACCACGGACTTGAACAAAATCCTTGGCCATGTTTTTCTCAACCTCAGACATGTACTTTTTGATAATGCTTGGGCGGTCGGTTTTAGGGTCTCTAAACTGCTCTTCAGCAAGCTTAAGAGCGTACTCTAGCCAGTCGATGGCGGTTGTTGCATTCTCAGGTATCGCGGTATCTAAGTTGCGATTGGCTCTGAACATCAGCGAATAGTTTTTCATTTTCTCAGCGAGATCTTCCCTACAGGATCTTTCGATATCTCTTGCCAAATGCCACAACGGTTTTTTTGATTCTTCTGCGTTTGGTTGAAGGTTTTCCAACATAGAGAGAAACGGAAACAGCTTGAACGAAGACTCACTAAAGAGCTTATAGCCGTGCTTTTTAATATGGATGCGTTCACCACTGGCCCGTTCATGATCCATGATGAAATAAAGCGGTTTCGCGGTTGGGGCTTCGCAGGTTTTCCAATCCGCCAGCGATAGGCTCAGCTGCGCGGTATAAGCAAATCCATAAAACGCTAAGAATTTCTCGAACTCATCTAACAGATATTTCGGATAGTGAGTGAGAAACTCTAGGTCACGTTTAAACGCTTCTGCGATGTAGGGCAAATAAGGCAACTCGTCAGCACGTAATAATTTGTCATTATCTGGCTTGGTTTTTGAACGCAGTGTTTGCAAAAACTCTTGCTCGATGAAGTTTAAGTTGGCATCAAACTGCTCGATTTGTCGACCATTTAACAGGTTGATGAATAGAGACGCCACGCGAAAATCACCCGCTTTACACTCACTTTTCTGGCTCTTAAACAACAGAAACTCGGGGCTTACCGAAAAGATATCCTGATTGGTGAAATACATATCCTCAAGCACGTCCCAAAAGCCTTCTTCACCGAGTTTGTTCTGTAAATTGGCTTTGCAATCGGCGATAAAATCTTGGTAGCTGTATTTCTCGATCTTTTTGCGCAGCAAACCACGCAGCACTAAGCCTACGACCGATGACCAGTCAAAATCATTGCCCTTGGTACGAATGGAAATATAGCTGTTAAGGATATTCTTGTTTTGGAACTTGTCCGCTGCCGTTTGCGGCAAGCCGGATTTTATGGGTAATGCGAAGTTATCTGTCGTCATTAGTGCATACCACTCACTTCGAAATAGTCACTTTCTTCTCTTACAATTTTGTAGCGCTTGTTCGCTTTCAGAATAAACAAGGTATCTTTTCGATTGGCGACCGCCAACATCTGCTCCAACGCTTCATCAAGTAAGAGGACGGCATTTTTGTCATGCTTATTTGGGCGATATCCCTGACCAATCTTCACAAGCAGTTCAAGTAACTTGACACTAATTGGCATTGGCTTAAGTAATTGCTCATCGACTTTTAAGTAAGCGTTGAATGTACCGATTTTCTGTAAGGCATTATTTTGTATCTCCGTAAAATCAGGTTTGACTTCAAGAGAAACTGCCGTTTTGTAGCCGTTTAGCTCCGAAACCAAATACTCATCTTTATCTAGTGTTGGGGCATGGCGATTACAGTAGCAACGGAGAGCAGCAATTAGTGTCTCTTTATAGAAGCTGCTGAGTGCTTTGCGCATTTTTCCGGAGCCATCGAAGTCACGGTGCAAAAGCCAAGCGGATGCATAGGCATCAACCAGATTGTTGGTAAACTCGTTTTGTAGCTTTGACACAAAGCCATTGCTGAGCTCCTCATCACCATTGAGTATGTAAAAAAGGCGAAGGAATGATGTCGCTTCCGTGACCTCAAAAAAACCCATCGAGTTGATCTTGGCTTTAAACGCAGCAAAACCTTCATGCTCGATGCCTAAGCTATGCTGTAGAACAAATTCGTCGACTGTGCGAGTGTGCAAGTTACTAGGGTCAAAACTCTCAATGCGAGATAAAAGCTCGTTATCACTGTTCGTAAATAAGTTATCAAACAAATAACCATCAGCTGCCAGCAGTTGGAAAATGAAGTCCAGCAAAGCTCGAGCCGTGAGAAACTGATCTTTGATAAGACGAGCTTTTAACAGCAAGCCGATCAGAGACTTTTGCACTGCCGGGCGGCTCAATAACGCAAAGTTTGCTGTCAGTCGTGTATGCCCTTGAGACTTTAGCTCTCTGTCGTAAAGCAGATAAAATGGGTTATCAAATGTCTGAGCTGTCAGTCTTTTGAGAAACTGCTCGGCAAAGTCAGATGCACTGCCCTCGCTATTAAAGGTAAATTTTGGATAGTCTTCAAAATCCAAAAACACATACTGCTCTGGAATGTCAGAGCGATTGCGAGCGAGAAAGCTCCGAGCTGCATTCTTAACATCGCTATGATCGTCTGCACCTTCTTCCGCATAGTTGCCAAGCATACCCACGTTGATGCCGACCACGAGGGGTTTATTACTTTGCTTGAACTCGGTGAATCGCTCATCTAAAGCATGAATAGCCGTCTGGCTTGGGTTGAAACTGTGTGTCGCATCCAAATGAAAATCATGAGTCGCTTTGTGCTTCTGGCTATACTGCGTCAGGATCTCAGACTTGCCATCGCCACTACTCCCACATAAAAAGATGATTTGATTAGGCTTGGCAGATAGGAGTGCCTTTTTGAAATCCGCTTCTATATCTGTCTGGATGTAGATATAGCGTTTGTAATCAGCCAGATGATCTTGATTTTGCTCTCTCTCAGTGCTTACCGCATAAGGTGAAGATTTTGAAAGAATGCTCAGGGCTTTCGCTAAGTTCAACAGTTATGTCTCATATGGATGTTCATAGAGTTACATAATACTCAATATTCTCAGTGTTTTAATCGAACTTTCGTGATTTATGTCCACATGTTGGAGTAAATTTGCTGTTGATCAAGTTTCTATAACCTTGATCTGGCGAAGATTTATCCGTGCTCATGGCTAGGACGAAAAATGATAAAGGCAGCGATCTCAGAATAGCCTGATAGCAAGATTGGCCTGCAATAGAGTGTGGGATATTTATCGATCACATCAAAGCCTTTCTAAACTGTTAGAAAACGATGTTCCCAAACGGATTTGATGAGTGGTTAAGGCACCTAAACGTGACGTGAGTATTTTCTTAAACCTAGTTCGTCGTTGATAACTTGTATCGAACTTCATAGGACTTTCAATGAGTTAAAGTCATTGATTTAACAAATTTACAGACATAAAAAAAGACGTCCTAGGACGTCTTTTTTCAAGAATGTGGCGGTGAGTGAGAGATTCGAACTCTCGGTACGTTGCCGTACACACACTTTCCAGGCGTGCTCCTTCAGCCACTCGGACAACTCACCGAATCAAATTTTGTGTGGCAACTCGTGCCAACGAGGCGCTAATTTAATGATTATCTTGGGATTGGTCAAGCCCAGTTTTAAAAAAAAGCGCCATGAGGAGTTTAGTTGGCTAGTAATTGGCTAAATCGAGCAATCTACCATCAATTATGCTTGCTGATAGTAGCCTGGGACCTTAAACCAACGGCGACACATATCTAGGAAGTAGCCGTACAGAACGCCCATACCGCAAGAGATAATCGCATTGCTGGTCACTGCGGTGATGATCTGCTCTGTCGATGCGCCTACCGCAAGCAAAATACCGGCGTAGACTGGCGATTGAAAAAGCACATACGCCACTAAATCGGATACGTTTTTCATCAGTCCACTGGTCGATACACGCGCACCTTGGCGAAGAACCCAATCACGAAACACACCAAAAGGCCACGCGATCGCGATGTTAACCGGAATAGATAACGTTCTTGATGCCAGAGATTGCTGGAAAGTCATTCCAGAAATCAGAATCTCGATAATCATCCCTGAGATAAAGCAAAAAACCACCATAGCAAAAGTATCAGCTGCCGCATGACGGATACAAAATGGCGCACGAGATTTCATTTTCTTCCTCTATAAAATTAAAAACTGCAAAATTAGCAAAATAACGACATCATGAACCAACAAACAAACCAGCATGCAGTTCATCGCGCTATTAGAGCAGATAATTTGCAGTTTTTGGCACCATTTTTAATTGAAAGATGTAAATTAATAACCAATTTAAACGCAAGATGTAGTTTAATTCGCCAGAAATGAATAAAGCCGCTTTTTCAGCGGCTTTATTTCGTAATTAAACTACATTGGGTAACTCAATCTGCCAGCAAAACGGTCAGCAGGTTGATTTCTTCTTGATCTGGTTGTTTATTCTCGCTCAGTTGCTGCTCAATTCTGGCGAGTGATTGCGCCAATGCAGGCTCGATCGCGTCTTTGTGCTGGCCTCGAATTTGGCTGATCGCGTTGTACGCTTGAGTAAGTTCCCCGTTTTCTATCGCGATATAGAAACCGACGAGAAGTGATTCTATTGATTGCTCTTCAACTTGTGCTTGCACATCTTCTGCTCGAAACTGGTACAAAAGTTTCGCGTGTTGGAATAAAGCGTCATCCAGTTCTGCTTCTACTATTGGCTTGGCGATAATATGATCCGCCCCTACCCCTAACATGCGCTCTCGGGTTTCTTTAAACACGTCAGCGGTACAGCCGAAAATCAAGGTATGTCGACAAGGTGAGTCCATGGCACGAATCGCGGTAATCGCTTCAATACCATCCATGACGGGCATATGGTTGTCCATCAGTATCAGATCAAACGCGTGCTGTGCTACGCGCTCTATCGCCTGCTCTCCATTCTCCACACGCTCACAGCTGAAACCTTTATTCCTTAAGAAGGTTTCGATAATGATGGCGTTGGTTCGGTTATCTTCAACAATCAGCGCTCGTAACCCCTGATAGTTGAGCTTGTATCTTGGCTCTGTGCTCTCTGCTCCTGGTGAGGTGCATTCCAAAGCCAGCTCAACCGTAAAACAGGTACCTAATCCTACTTGGCTAGACACAGCAACACTGCCGCCCATTTGTTCAGCAATTTGTTTGACGATGGCGAGGCCAAGCCCTGTACCACCAAAACGGCGAGTGGTTGACGATTCAGCCTGTTCAAAAGGTCGGAAGATGCGTTTTTGCGCCGACTCTGGGATCCCGATGCCGGTGTCTTTTACTTTGATTGATAGATAGTTCACATGCTCCTTTTCGTGCTCTTCAAAATACACTTCCACCAAGCCTCTTGCGGTAAACTTCACGGCGTTACTGAGCAGATTGAATAACACTTGACGCAAGCGTGCTTTGTCTGCGCAGTACCAGCGGCCCGTTGGCACCGTTGAGTACACTTTAAACTGCAAACCTTTCTCGGCACATAAGGTGTAGTAAACGCTATTAACACTGCCAATGATGGAGTCAAATGGGAAAGGATTGTTATCAAACTCCATATGCCCCTGTTCTATTTTCGAGTAATCGAGAATTTCGTTGAGCAACGTCATCATGTGATCACCGGAGTCATAGAGGGTTTTGAGATGCTTACGTTGTTCTTCGTTTAATGGCGTTTTTAATAAGATCTGTGCCGTACCAAGCACACCGTTCATCGGGGTCCGAATTTCATGGGAGAGCGTAGCCAAAAAGGCCGTTTTAGCGTTTGTTGAGGCTTGGGCTTTGACTTTCTCTGCTTCTAAATAGACGGTTTTCTCGTTGATGGTTTCGATTAAGTGTTTGATTTCGTCTTCGCTGTCATAGTGAATGTCGATAATACCGCCTGTTTTAGACACATCCACTTTCTTCGCAATCGAGATGATGGGCTTAATCACGTAACGATTCAGCGTGTAATAGCCCACCAAAACGCAAATCAGAAGGAAAGGAAGAATACCGGCCTCTACACTCATCACTTGGCCAAACACTTCGTCAGACACGGTCAATTGCGAGTTGATAACACGGACACGCCAACCAATATCAGCCACTTCAATTTCACTGATATAGCGATCGCGTGTGAGATGAAAGGCATGCTCAAGCAACAACTTACCGCCAGGGTCAGAAATTGATACGCCAAGTTGATATTTATCAGTATGACCTTTAACGAAATCGAAAAGCGTTTCCAGTGAGATATCCACAGTTGCCACGCCTGCAAACTCACCATCGATAAAATAAGGCTGAGAGGCAGTGATCATCTGAACTTGCGTGTAAGGGTCGGTGTATACGTTTGACCAAGCGACGCTATTTTCTGGCAAATTGACGACCGATAAATACCAACTTTCCGTGTGATAACCGCTAGATTCAGGATTGTTGTAAGAATGGATCTGCTCGATGCGGCCATCCTCTCCTTTATTGAAAAACAAACTGACATAGCGCAGGGAGCCGTCTATTTGCAGCGGCTCCGGCCATACGCCCCCACTTGCGACAACTTGGTCGCTACTGGCAATAATTTTTCCGAGGATATGTGGTTGGTTCGCGCCCTTTTGCTGACTTTGCGCCACGCCGACCAGACTGTTAAGCACGCCCACGGCGCGATTAAACGGAGATTTGATTTGAGAGGCAAGCAGTTCTGTCCTGAGATCGAGATTTCTCTCGATATTGCTGCGCACCGGAGGTTCCACCACCAAATAAGCAACACTGCCTATTGTGGCGATGAAAAAGCACAAATAGAGACTCAGTGCATAGATGCTTTTTTTCCGAAGTGACGAGCGTATTCTCATAATTTATCAATACTTTCCCTGTTGTCTCGCTTAAGTGTATACCCAATTTTCAGCAAAATGCATACTGTTATTCTTTAGCGCTAACTGGATCAAGAAAGTGCCATCATCGTGATCGCTCTCGTGAAGGATTTCCTGGCCTTTCCTTTTGTCTCTACATTTTGCTTGGTCAGGTTTTGCTTGGTAAGATGGCGCATCACGCGCATTTATTAGACCAGACGGTATTCTATTTTGAATTTACACAACATAATCGCTCTCCCTGAACTTGAAGGCAAACTGCTCAATCACGCAAAAACTCAAGGTTTCGTGACCTCGATGGCAGCTGCGCCAAACATTCTTCCTCCAAACGAGTGGCTTCCGTTCCTTTGGGGTGGTGAAGAAACGGCCCCTTTCCTTGATGGTGAACAACTCGAAAGCTATATCGATGCCATCGTGAATCTTTGGAATCAAGCTCGCCCAGCGTTGATTGAGGGCACTTGGCAATGGCCAGAAGAGTGCGCACTCGATGAAGCAGAGATTGTTAACGAAGCGACGCGCGATTTCTGCGAAGGCCTGTTGCAAGGCTGGCAATTAGCCCGTGATGATTGGGAAACGCTGATGCCTGAACAAAGCGAAGAAAACGCCTTGCTCGGTGGCGTGCTGCTATCTCTGACTATGCTGTACGATCCAGAGACCACCATCGCAACATTAAGCGAGCAAGGTTTTGATGGGTTGGATCAATTTGCTGAGATCTTCAATGCCATGCCAATGATGCTGTGTGGACTGACTCAGCGTGGCGTGATGCTGGCGGACGAACAGTAACACCATCAATAACTGATAAAGCCAAGACCCCAGCCAATAAGCTGGGGTCTCTGTTTTCGGCTGAAAAATCACGCCTTTCCAGTGCTTATAAGATCACATGTGGCAAGTAACGAGCAAGATCTTGAGTAATGATGCTGGAATCCTCACGAATGGAAATACCAGCTGCTTTATCATTCACCAACCAACTGCCGATCAATGTGTGGCTATTGCCAAATTTCGGCAACGGGCAATACTGTTGAACGATGAAACGTCCTTGATCATACGGCCCTTCTGTCTTGTGATGGGTTTTACCATTGCGGACAATTTCAATATTCGCGCCTTCGCGAGAAAACAATGGCTTGATAACGAAATCTTTTAGCAAGCTGGCTTTTGGATCATCGCTAAAATAGGCTGGTAGCAAGTTGGGATGCCCCTCGAACTCTTGCCATAGCAAAGGCAGTAACGCTTTGTTTGACAATACGGACTTCCACATTGGCTCCAGCCAGTTCACTTTTGCCTCAGAAAGAAAACGGCTGTATTCATCAGAAAACATCTCTTCCCAAGGGTACAGTTTAAACATCCAGCGAATAACGCGGTTTTTAGCGTCGACAAAATAAGATCGGCTGTCGATACCAATGTCTTCAATAAAGACAAACGCCGTTTGCAGACCGGCTTCCTTGGCACAATCTTCAAGGTATTGCACCGTGGCCCGATCTTCTTCTGTCTCTTTACAGCAACTGAAATGCAGAGTTTGCCCCGGTTGAAAGCTGGCAATTTGTCGAAAACGTTCAATCAAAAAATCTTGAAGTATATTGAATTGATCCGCACGGCGACTCACACAGCCTTGATTCACCACATCCTCTAGCCACAGCCATTGCCAAAACGCGGTTTCAAATAGCGATGTCGGGGTGTCGGCGTTGTTTTCGTAGAGCTTAGCTGGCCCATTCCCCGCGTAGGCAAAGTCCAATCGAGAATAGAGTGAAGGCTCATTCATCATCCACGAAAGACGCACTTGCTCCCACATTGGCTGCGGGATGCCAAAACGGGCTAAGAGTTGCTCATTGTGAACCACTTTATCTACGATAGAGAGACACATTTGATGGATCTCTTCGGTCGGGGCTTCGAGATCTTGTTCGATTTGCTGAAGATTAAACTGGTAGTAAGCCGATTCATCCCAATAAGGTTGCCCATACATGGTATGAAAACCAAAGCCATACCGTTTTGCCAAGGCGCGCCAGTGAGCGCGCTCTTCTATCTCACGACGAAACAACTTATCCGCCTCGACTAGCCGATACAGAATGGCCAAAACCACCACGTGACATCACTTTACCAATCGTTCCTCCGCTTGATTTGAGTGAACTGGTATTGATGTTCACCGCTTTACCCAACGTACTGCCATAGGAGACGCCAGAACCGGAATAGTAGCCATGCTTGTAGCGATAAAGAGGCTCAGAAAAGAAGGATTTGCTGCTGTTCTTTAAACCACTGGTGTCGGACGTGTAGAAAAAACTGTTCATACGTGGGATATACGAATGATAAACCGAGCTGTAATGGCACTCATCGTCACTAAACTCACTACGACAAGCTTGCGACGAGCTGTATTTAGGCGCGCTATACTCCGCTCTGGCGAGTGCTTCTTGATAAGCAAGATCACACTGTGCACCAAACTCTGGGTTATTGCGCTTACAATGATCGGCGTCTTTGAATATGTACCCTTCTGTCTCGGGTTCGTAAACGGTATAGGCAAAGAAGCCGCCAAATAGAACATAAGGGATCGCTGGCATGATCTTCTCAAAGGAAGATTTTTTGACATTCGAGCTGCGTTTCATCTCTACTCCTAGTAAGACATGCACGCAGCGTTTAGCACGCCAACGGAAATCGATACGGTCGCAGAAATAATACCTGCAGGGATCTCATCGCGTTCGATGCGTTCGGTGATTCGAGGCACCAAAACAAAGCGAACGATGGCAAAAGCGATCACCTGCGCGCACATTGCCACGACACCCCAAACAGCGAAATCCACGAGACTGATGGCGTTTTTTGCTGCACCTGAAATGGCAATGCAGTAGCCCAAAAACGCGCCGCTGAGTGCAATGGCTGCCGCGGTATTATTGTGCTCTTTGATTAACTTCCATTCATCGTACGGCGTTAAACGAACATAGATGAACTTGAATGCGAGCACAAAAGCAATCGAGAGTGAAAAATAGAGTAAAAAATTAGTAAAGCCCGCCAACAGACCTGATAAAACAGACATTAGTTTTCCTTTATCGCTTCCCATTCGAATGAATGGATACGTTCATCTGCAATGTAAAACAGTTTTGCCCCACTTGGCACTTTGCGATCGAGGTGCGGATTGAGCTCAATACCTTGGCCCACGTCCACCGCAATCAACGTTGCTTGGTGATGCTTTTTTAGAAATGAAAATAGCGCGTCGACATTGGTTTGCGCTAAATGTTTGGGATACTCAACAGAGTATTGCGTCATGCCGCGAGTAGAGGCGAGCAACTCTTGGTGAAGCGCGCTTGAGCCAGGGTCAACGGCCGCCTTAGCCAACATTTCCGCGCCCACGGCGGGGATGCACTCCGCTTTAGGGCAGTGCTGACTCAAGAGTTGTCCTAGTGCATCATCCTTAAAATACGCTAACAAATGAGCATTAGGGTTGATGTTGGCACAGTAAAGCGCAGCCGAAAGCGTGATATCGTCTTGCTGATTATCAACAATAATACAGCTTGCATCCGCCACATTTGCGTTCGCCATTTCCAACGCGTCGGTATAGCTGGTGACCTTCACAAAACCAATCTCTCCGGGAAGAGGATTTTCAATATCCGAGCGGGAACAGAGCACAATGGGTCGCTTACCCACCTCTTCATGTTGCAACATACGAATCAGGTGGACGGTTCTTTGTCCATTCCAACCTAGCAAAAGAATATGGTTATTCACGCGCACTCTCCTTTTTCCCAATACACCCGCTCGCCAGTAATCAATCACTGAACTCGCCACACGCCCCAACAAAGCCGCAAACAGACTTAACCCGCCAGGGATCACCACAAGAATCACAACCCAACGGCCCAGTGGCGTTGCCGGAGATAAATCACCGTAGCCCACGGTCGACGCCGTCACCATCAGGTAATAGACAAATGTCGTGACATTTTCAGTGAGTGCTTGCTCCCCTGCCCACGCAAGCAAGAGCCAGCACAGCGCGACATAGCACACTAACAAAATGAACAGATTGCGATTACTCAAGCTAAATACATGCGCTTGAAACCACTTTTTGAGTAGAAACCAAACCGACATAATCGACGTCCTTATTCATCAAGAGGCTGAATATAAAGCAATTATTTGATACAAAAAAACCAGCCATGGTGGCTGGTTCAAAATTTTGTGAGCAAACACACAAATTTAAGCATTGCCTTTCACTTGCATGTTTAACTTTTCCGCAAAGTCCAACATACGATTTAATGGAATCAATGACTTAACACGAAGAGCTTCATCAACGAAAATCTCGTGTTGTTCGCCACCTTCGCGCAAAGCGGTTTCAATCGCTTTCAACCCGTTCATTGCCATCCACGGACAATGTGCACAGCTGCGACATGTGGCACCGGCACCTGCTGTTGGTGCTTCTATCAGCTCTTTCTCAGGTACCAGCTGCTGCATTTTAAAGAAAATGCCTTTGTCAGTTGCAACGATCATTTTCTGCTGTGGCAGCTCTTTCGCTGCTTTGATCAACTGACTTGTTGATCCCACCGCATCGGCGAGCTCTACAACACTTGCCGGAGATTCTGGATGAACAAGGATTGCAGCATCCGGATACACAGCTTTCATTTTGCGCAAGGCGTCAGCAGAAAACTCATCATGAACAACGCACTCACCTTGCCAAAGCAACATGTCTGCGCCCGTTTTGTTCGCGATGTAAGAACCAAGATGGCGATCTGGCCCCCAAATGATCGGTTTATCTTCAGCATCCAAATGCTCAACAATTTCCAGAGCAATACTTGAGGTCACAACCCAATCCGCTCTTGCCTTTACTGCCGCAGAAGTGTTGGCATAAACCACCACAGTGTGGTCAGGATGGGCATCACAGAATTCAGTGAATTTGTCTGCAGGACAGCCAAGATCCAGTGAACATTCGGCTTCCAGTGTCGGCATAAGAATGCGTTTTTCTGGCGTTAGAATTTTTGCCGATTCACCCATAAAGCGTACACCCGCAATAATCAGGGTACCTGCTGGATGACGGTTGCCAAATTTGGCCATTTCAAGAGAATCACCAACAAAACCACCGGTTTCTTCAGCCAGCGCTTGGATCTCAGGATCGGTGTAATAGTGGGCGATCAAGACCGCGTCTTTCTCTTTAAGTAGCTGTTTGATACTGGCGATATACGCCGCTTTCTCGTCCTGAGTCAGGGGAATTGGCTTCGGCGGGAAAGGGTAAACGGTGTCAATTTTATCTAGTATGTGGCTCATTGCTCTTGCTCTACGCAACTTCCTTTAATCCGCGTATTGTAACCTTAAGATAATGTAAGATGCAAAAGCCGCACGCATGGTTTCCAACAGGCGAGAAGCAAAAAAATAAGGAGCTTTCGCTCCCTATTTTACAGTTTTGATTTTGCCACTTTGGCAGAGGCGCTACCTGGGTGTTCATCTATCGCTTGCTGATAATATTTTTTCGCCTGTTCAGGATTGTTATTACGTGCAGCGATGTCACCCAGTTTCACTAGGGCATCAGCACGTTTGTTTGAATCCTTATAAGAGACGACAGCAGCAAAACTTGTCGCCGCTTCTTTATCTTGTTTTTGAGCAAAATAAAGCTGCCCTAACCAATAATGAGAGTTAGGGGCGAAATTGGAATCGGGAAAATCTTTCTGGAACTGCTTAAACGCGGCAATTGCGCCAGCGTAATCCCGCTTCTTCAAAATTAGGTCTACGGCATTTTGATAGGCCGTTTGCTCATCGACATTAGAGCTAAACACGCCCTGCTCACCGCCTTCTTCCACGGCCGTTGCTTGGGTTGGCGTTCCTACTGTCTTGATTTCATTGCGGACACGATCAAGCTCAATAAAGAGTTCTCTTTGTCTTTCCAGCATTTGCTGCATATCGTAACTGTTGCGCTCAAGTTGACCACGAAGTTCGGCAATTTCTTGCGACATTTGATCAATTTGCTGCTGCATTTGCAATTGCACGCGATTACGGTTTTGCAATAAACGTTCAAGACGCTGTACATCCGTTTCCGGAGCAGAGGAAGACGTAGCAGAGGCTACCGAAGTGTTCGTTGAATCGCTGTTGAGATCGGATACTGGAGCTGGTGCAGCGAACGCTAGGTTCGCTGCACTTGCCAGTAACGTAAGCGTAACAGCTCGCTTAGTGTTACTGAACATGAGGCAATTCCTCAATTAGTATACTAGAACTGCGCGACGGTTTTTCGCGTAGACTTCTTCAGTCTGGCCTAGTAGTAGAGGCTTCTCTTCACCGTAGCTTACGATAGCAATTTGGTCTGCCTGAACACCTAGCGCTTGTAGGTATTTAGCAACAGCTTGCGCACGACGCTCACCTAGTGCGATGTTGTACTCAGGAGTACCACGCTCGTCAGCGTGACCTTCGATAGTCACTTTTAGGTTTACATTTTTGCTTAGGTAAGCTGCGTGAGCTGCTAGCATCTCTTCGTAATCGCTAGAGATAGTTGCATTGTCAAACGCGAAGTAGATTGTCTGAGTTTCACGAAGAGCTTGCTCTTTCAGTTCTTGCTCAGAAAGCTGACCATTCTGATCGATTGGCGTTACAACTGTTGTGTCAGTTGTGTTCGCAGAACCAGAAGTCGTTTGGTTTGTTTCAGTGCTGGTGCCTGCGTTAGACGCAGCGTCATCACTAGAGCTACACGCGGTAACAGCCATCACTGGTAGTGCGATTAGAAGCCCTTTAAGAACCTTATTAAGTTGCATCTTATTTTCCTTTGTTTATCAAACTTAGTTGCTACAAAAACGGAGACCATGCGGGAGCTCTTACACGCCCATTTGTTGCCGGTAATCTAGCTTTAAAGCGGCCATCGATAGAAACCATCGACAACACATTTTTTTTATCGTAAATGGAGCTATAAATCACCATACCTCCATTCGGGGCGATACTCGGAGACTCGTCCAACAACGTTTTAGTTAATACCTGAACGGCGCCGGTTTCGAGATCTTGCTTAGCCAAATTAAAACCTGAATCGCTTCGATTGACCATAATCAAGAATCGTCCATCTGGCGTTATCTGCCCACCTAGGTTTTGGCTGCCTTGCCAAGTAAGACGGCTAGTCGACCCGTCGCTCAAATTTACTCTATATATCTGGGGTTTACCACCCCGATCCGATGTAAAGATGAGTGATTTGCCATCAGGATGCCAAAATGGCTCCGTATTATTTGATCTATCCCTCGTTATTTGTGTTAGCTGACGCGTTTGCAGATCAAGAGTGTAGATCTGAAGCGAACCCGTTTTTGACAATACGATGGCTAATTTCTTGCCATCTGGAGAGAATCTTGGCGCACCATTGTGGCGAGGGAATGACGTTAGCTTCTCATGCTCACCGGTATAAATATTCAGTACAAAGATTTCCGCTTGGCCGTTTTGGAAACTCACATAAGCAAGCTGACGACCATCAGGAGACCAAGCAGGAGACATGAGAGGCTGCTTTGAACGCAGCACTAAACGCTCGTTAAAACCGTCGTAATCTGCCACTCGTAACTGATATGGGAATTTATCTTGATCATTAACAACGACATAAGCAATGCGAGTCAAAAACGCACCACGTTCACCAGTGAGCTGCTCGTAGATCAGATCGGAGATGCGGTGAGCATACTCACGCATTCTTGGAGCAGTAATCGTCGCCACGTTATTGAACAATACGTGATCTTTCGACAGCACTAGTTGGCCATCTTCCAGCGCTCGGCTTTGGCCACTAGTCAGTTGGCCTCGCACTACATCCACCAGTTGGTAGTTGATGACGTACTCGCCTTTTTCATTTTGTGTCACAGAACCCGTTAGCAAGGTATCCACACCTAAGTTAGTCCATGCGTCGAAGTTAATTTCCGACTCATTGTAAGGTGTTTGAGGCATCTTGCTGGTAGGAACAGGGCTGAATTTGCCACTGCGTTGAAGATCCGACGCGACAACAGACGAAATATCAACAGGCAGTGCTTCTGTTCCTTGCCATTTAAAAGGAACAATCGCAATTGGTCTTGCTGAATCGATACCATCGGTGATGATCAATTCCAAAGCCGCATTGGCTACATTCGTGACGCTGCTTAGCAGCACTAGTAATCCCATCAAAAGGCGTTTTTTCACGTCTTAGTCCTTTTATTCGAAATCAACGGTTAAATTGATATTACGCAGCTCTTGTCTCACTGCATCATCCGCTGGCATTGGGAAGGAACCAACCTGCAAAATAGCGCTCTTAGCCGCATTACAGACTCGGGTATCCCCTTCCAAAATACTCACCGAATTGACGATTGCATCGACACCTGTTGGTATCAATTTAATGTTCACCTTACACGACTTTCCCAACAGATATTCATCCTTAAGAAGGCGTTGCTGAATAAGTTGCGTGTAAATAGCACCATAACGATTTTTTTCATCCAGAACATGCTGGCTTCTCGCTGCGCTGTTTTGGCTAGATTCAGTTTCAAGCCCGGCAAAAATATCGTTCAGTGCTGCTTCACGGTCCTTGCGTTCGCGCTCTAACTGCTCCAAGCGCTCTTGTTCTTTCTGAGCTTTTTCTTTTGCTGCTTGCGCCTTTTTCTGGTTGGCAATGCGCTCTTGCTCAGCTTTTTCCGCTGCGGCTTTCTCTTTACGTGCTTTTTCTTCTGCTTCTTTTGCCGCTTTATCCTTCGCGATGCGTTCTTGCTCTGCTTTCGCGATGGCTGCTTCTTTCGCTAAATGTTCTTGTTCCGCTTTTTTAATCGCTTCCTCTTTTGTTTTTCGCTCAGCTTCAAGCTTTGCTACACGCTCTTTCTCTTTGAGCGCTTTTTCTTCAGCGATTCTCTTTTCTTGTTCTTTTTGTTTACGTACTTCTTCGGCTTCTCGCGCCGCTTTGGCATCACGCACTTGTTGTGCTTTTAACTTGCGCAGCTGGTCTTCTTCCGCTTTGCGATTCTTCTCCAATTGATCCGCTTCACGACGCAGTTTATCTAATCTTTCTTGCTCTTTTTTTGCTGCCGATTCGCGCTGCTGACGAATTTGATTGGCTTGCTGTTTTACTAAGTTAGGGTCAATGACAACTGCCTGAACCATCTGCCCACTCGGCTGTGGTTTAGACATGGTAAAGTCCGCCCCCCACAAAAGTGCGATAACTAAAACAACGTGCAGAGCCGCCGATACTGCTATCGGTACTACGTAATCATTCCGCTTGCTTTTCTTTTCTCTCATGATCGCGTCTGGTTCTATTTGATATCCGTCAATAGGCCGACTTTCTCGATGCCTGCCTTACTCAACTCATCTAGCAACAAAACGACTTCCGCATAAGGTGTCGCCGCGTCACCACCCACTGCCACGGGAGAATTTGGCTTTAGTGAAAGTTCGGCTTTCACACGTACAATCACATCTTCTAAAGAGAGTCCACGCTGAACTTCATCATTGTTAACACTCAGACCTAGGTTGCCCTCGCTGTCGACCTCAATGATGATAAAGCTGCTGTCACTTTCACCCGCTAAATCCGACATGGTTTTAGCGTTACTGGTTTTTGGCAACTCAACGTCAACGCCCTGAGAAACAAACGGGGCTGTTGCCATAAAGATGATCAACAGAACTAACATAACGTCGATATAGGGCACGACGTTAATCTCTGCGGTCATCTTACGTTTTTTTGGTTGATACCCGGCCATTACTGACTACCTGCCATCGCCTGACGGTGCAGAATGCTATGGAACTCTTCCGAAAACGTTGAGTAGTTGTGCTCTAGCTTACCCACTTTGCTGGCAAATCGGTTGTAAGCCATAACCGCAGGGATCGCGGCAAAAAGACCCATCGCTGTCGCAATCAGCGCTTCTGCGATACCCGGAGCCACCATTGATAATGTTGCTTGTTTCACTTCGCCAAGCGCGATGAAAGCATGCATGATACCCCACACGGTACCAAATAGACCGATATATGGCGTAATGGAACCTACGGTAGCAAGGAATGGTAAACTCGTTTCCAGCTCGTCAACTTCACGAGACACCGCGACTCGCATGGCGCGACCAGTGCCTTCCATCACGAAGTCCGGCGATGTTGGGTTGGTTTTGCGTAAACGCGCGAATTCGGTGAATCCCGCGTAGAAAATTTCTTCGGTGCCAGAAAGCTCATCTTTTCGAGCTTTGATTTGTTGGTACAACTGAGAGAGATCAATACCTGACCAAAATTTATCTTCAAACTCTTCTGCATCTTTTGCTGCTTTTGAAAGCACTTTACTGCGTTTGATGATCATGGCCCATGACACAACTGACATACCAAGCAAAGTCAACATTACCAGTTTTACCAGTAGGCTTGCTTGTAAAAACAGGTCAAGAATAGAAATATCAGCAGTCACTATTTGTCAGCTCCGAAATAATAGAAGTGGGTATTGCAATTGGCTTCATTTTTACATTGTCGATACATGCTACCTTAACTGTTGCTTTACACAATAACTTGCCGTCATCATTGACTAATTCCTGACAGAAAAGCAGCGAAGCACGTTTAATTTCGCCAATTTTAGTCAATATGGTGAGGTGTTGGTCAAGGCGAGCACCCTGAATAAAATCGATATCCATGTGTCGGACAACAAAGCCGATGTTTTGTTCCAGCAAGACATTCTGCGAAATACCGACTGAGCGCAATAATTCGGTCCTTGCTCGCTCAAAAAACTTCAGATAATTGGAGTGATAGACCACCCCACCTGCATCGGTGTCTTCGTAATACACTGTAACTGG
Organism: Vibrio vulnificus NBRC 15645 = ATCC 27562; assembly: GCF_002224265.1. Lineage (NCBI taxonomy): Bacteria > Pseudomonadati > Pseudomonadota > Gammaproteobacteria > Vibrionales > Vibrionaceae > Vibrio > Vibrio vulnificus. Next base: position 2,639,514 of record NZ_CP012881.1, on the reverse strand, counting down.
CCAAGTAAAAGGCTGACGTATTCCGTTCAAAATTCTACCAATTCATTCGCGTTTAAAGGCAATTACTATAACGTAAGCGGCATAAATTGGTACCGCAGTTCAGACTTTTTTTGAGTTGCGTGGGGAAAATAAAAAGCCAGGCAAGATGCCTGGCTCAATTATTAACCTTTTCGGTTACAAAATGTATAAAGCGGTGAGAAACAGCAATATAGACAGCGAGAAGTATGGGCTAAACAAGAGTTGCCACACCCATTTCCTCGGCTTAAATCCAACGCCGTAAACCATGCTGGAGCAAACCGCCCAGATTAGTGCGGGACCGATTAGCGCATTGAATCCGCCAATCGCAGTTGCGTATGCTTCTGGGTCCCACATCACTAATCCCACGTGCAAGAAACCAAGCAACAACGCAATCACTTTTAAGATTGTTTTGTCTAACGGCTCATGCAACGAAGCGATTCGCGCATCCAAGTTACTCACTGTCTTTATCCATCATTTCACTGTGCTCTAACCAAAGAGCATTAATAATGCCGAATGCACACGCCAATAGTACACCCAGAATCCATGCGAAATACCACATAGTTATTACTCCTTAGTAAGCTGAAACGTCGTTGTCTTCGATGTGTTTCTTATCTAGACGACCAAACATCTTGTAGTAAGTCCAAGTTGTGTAGCCAAGAATCACAGGTACCATCACCGCCGCGACAGCCGTCATCAAACCAAGGGTCAATTCACTCGCTGTTGAATCCCACATAGTCAAGCTGTGCGCAGGAACAAGGCTTGAAGGCATCACGAATGGGAACATTGCGAAGCCAGCCGTCAAAATCACACCGGCGTTTGCCAAGCTTGAGAATAGGAAAGCGAAACCACCACGCTCAAAACGAGAGGCAATCACCGCAAGCAATGGCATGAACACGCCCAATACTGGCGCAGCCCACATGGCTGGATAAGTTTCAAAGTTCGCCATCCAAGCGCCCGCTTGTTGCGCAACCTCTTTATTCAGAGGGTTGGAATCTGCAAATGTATCGATAGTGCTCGTAATCACGTAGCCTTCGATAGATTGAACCCAGAACCCCCCAATCACGAACAATGCCACAACCACAAGGCCCGCAATTTGAGCAACGTTACGCGCGCGGGTATGCAGCGCTTCTGTTGTCTTCATTTGTAACCAAGTTGCACCTTGGAGAACAAACAACATTAAGCTGAGAACGCCACAAAGTAATGCAAATGGATTCAATAGTGCAAAGAATGAACCTTTGTACTCTGACATGAGCAGGTTGTTCAACTCAAATGGTACGCCTTGCAGTAAGTTACCAAAAGCAACACCGAAGATCACTGGCGGTACAGCGCCGCTAAAACAGATCGCGCCATCCCATGCATTACGCCATTTTGGGTTTTCGATTTTAGAACGGTAGTCTAAGCCAAGTGGACGTAGCCAAAGTGCCGCTAACGTGACATACATCGCTAGATAGAAGCCGGAGAACGACGTTGCATAAACCAAAGGCCAAGCGGCAAACAGTGCACCACCAGCGGTGATTAGCCAAACTTGGTTACCATCCCAGTGCGGTGCGATAGTGTTAATCATTATGCGACGCTCAGTGTCGTTTTTACCGATAACAGGAACGAGCGCACCCACCCCCATATCGAAACCATCGGTGACGGCGAAACCGACCAGTAGAACACCGATCAGAACCCACCAAATCAGTCGTAAGATTTCATAATCAAACATTTTCTGTCTCCTTGCCTTACGCTTCTACTTGGCGATTAACTTTGTCTTCAATAGACTCGCCATTTTGTTCGAAGTGGTAACGACCTGTTTTGAGGCTACTTGGTCCCTTGCGAGCGAACTTCAACATGAGGTACACCTCTGCAATCAGGAACACGGTATACAGTGCCAAAATCGCGAATAGAGAGGTCCATAGTTCGCCAATCGTCAGTGCCGAAGCGGCAACGTGGGTTGGGAGAATTTCACCCACCGCCCAAGGTTGACGACCGTACTCAGCGACGAACCAACCTGCTTCGATCGCAATCCAAGGAAGTGGGATGCTAAATAGCGCCGCTTTCAGAATCCAAGGTTTTTGCTCGATCTTTTGACGGCACGTTTGAACGAATGCAGCACCAAAGACAAACAGCATGATGAAGCCACAGCCAACCATGATGCGGAACGACATAAATAGTGGCCACACTGTTGGAATGGAGTCATCCGCGGCGGCTTGAATTTGCTCTTCCGTTGCATCGGTCACTTTGTCGGTATAACGCTTAAGTAGCAAGCCGTAACCAAGGTCACCTTTCACTTCATCAAATGCCGCTTTGTTCGCTTCAGAGCGATCGCCAGCACGAAGTTTTTCTAGCAACTCGTAGGCATACATACCGTTACGGATACGATCAACGTGCTGATCACGCAGGTCACGAAGACCGGTGACTTGCTCGTCGAAAGAGCGCGTCGCAATGATACCCATAACGTAAGGGATCTTGATCGCGTAGTCGGTGTGCATGGTTTCTTGGTTCGGTAAACCAAACAGAGTAAACGCTGCTGGTGCAGGTTCTGTGTGCCACTCTGCTTCTACCGCCGCAAGTTTTACTTTTTGTACTTCGCCAAGCTCGTAACCTGATTCGTCACCAAGAACGATAACGGACAAGATCGATGCCATACCGAACGAAGCCGCAATAGCAAACGAACGACGTGCAAATGCGACGTCACGGCCTTTTAGTAGGTAGTATGAGCTGATGCCGAGGATAAACATGGCACCCGTTGTATAACCAGACGCAACGGTGTGAACAAATTTCACCTGAGCAACAGGGTTAAGCACCACTTCGGCAAAGCTCACCATCTCCATACGCATGGTTTCGAAGTTGAACTCAGCGCCCACTGGGTTTTGCATCCAACCATTCGCGACAAGAATCCACAACGCAGAGAAGTTAGAACCTAATGCCACTAACCATGTAACGGCCAAGTGTTGACGTTTAGATAATCTCTCCCATCCGAAGAAGAATAGACCGACGAAGGTGGACTCTAAGAAGAATGCGACGAGTGCCTCAATAGCAAGAGGGGCACCGAAAATGTCACCAACATAATGGGAATAGTAAGACCAGTTCGTACCAAACTGGAATTCCATGGTAAGGCCTGTGGCCACACCTAGGGCAAAGTTAATACCAAAAAGCTTACCCCAGAACTTAGTCATGTCCTTGTAGATTTGCTTATCGGTCATTACGTACAGCGATTCCATGATGGCTAAAAGGAAAGCCATGCCTAGAGTCAAAGGTACGAATAGGAAGTGATACATCGCTGTCAGTGCAAACTGCAACCGCGACAGATCAACTACGTCAATCATGGTAACTCCTATGTGTCGGCTGAATGACACTCTCTACATTTTACAAATCATCATCAAGAGTTGAACTTTCTTGAATGGTGTTGAATTAAACCAACAAATTGTTGCAAAAATGTACCGCATTGGTTAGTTAATTGTTAAGCGTCAGCTAATATAGCTGCGGCTAATACTACTGCTAAAAACTGAGGGTTTCAAAAGTTTTATAAACGCAAAGCGCTTTGATTTGAATCAAGAAACACGCGGCATTTCTGTCTAAAAAACAATCAACTTGATCTAAATCAAGCAAATGTAAGATGGTTTGTTAACGCCAGGTAACCAGAAGAAAATGCACGCCTCATTATGGCTACGAGACGTTTACAATGTGCGATTTTGCATTACCTATTTAGAGGTAGTTAGATTTTCTTTATTGTGACCTTGCTCACATTAAAGAAAAGGCTAGGAAATTTAATACCTAGCCTTGCAAACTTACTTTTCAATTCCGAAATGAAGATACGCCCGATCGGTTGCGATTCGCCCTCGAGGCGTGCGTTGTAAATAACCTTGCTGAATCAAATATGGCTCTAACACATCTTCAATCGTGTCTTTCTCTTCACCGATCGCAGCTGCCATGTTATCTAAGCCAACCGGACCACCACCAAATTTCTCCATGATGGCCAACAGCAACTTGCGGTCCATGTAATCAAAACCTTTCGAGTCCACATCAAGCATGTTGAGCGCTTTGTCTGCGGTATCTGCACAGATGTGACCATTGCCTTTGACTTCGGCAAAATCGCGCACGCGGCGCAACAAGCGATTGGCAATACGTGGTGTACCACGCGCACGACGCGCCACCTCTAATGCCCCTTCCGCTTCCATGGAAAGCCCCAAGCAGTCAGCACTGCGTTGCACGATATTCTGCAGATCAGGAATTTTGTAATACTCCAAACGCTGGGTAATACCAAAACGATCACGCAGAGGGGACGTCAGTGAGCCGGCGCGAGTGGTTGCACCAATTAGCGTAAAGGGCGGCAAATCGATTTTGATTGAACGTGCAGCAGGGCCTTCACCAATCATAATATCCAATTGGTAATCTTCCATGGCTGGATACAGCACTTCTTCCACCATCGGACTGAGTCGGTGTATCTCATCAATGAAGAGCACGTCGTTTTCTTCAAGATTGGTCAGCAAGGCCGCTAAATCCCCCGCTTTTTCTAACACCGGGCCTGACGTGGTGCGAATATTTACGCCCATCTCGTTTGCAACAATGTTCGCTAAGGTGGTTTTACCCAAACCTGGAGGGCCAAAAATCAATAAATGGTCGAGCGCTTCGTTACGCAATTGCGCGGCTTTAATAAAAATTTCCATTTGATCACGTACGTGATCTTGGCCTTGGTAATCAGCCAGTTTCTTTGGTCGTATCGCACGGTCAATCACATCTTCATCACGAAAGGCGGGATTTTCCGGAGCAATTAAGCGATCTGCTTCAATCATATCAATACCTATTTTGCGCGATTAGACCATGGACTTAAGCGCTTCGCGGATCAGTTGTTCACTGGTCATATCCGGTTTAGCAATCTGTGATACGACTTTTGATGCCTGTACAGGCTTATATCCCAACGCCAAGAGCGCACTGACTGCTTCTTCTTCTGCGCTGTTACTGCTTGCGCTGCCTGAATCGACTGGCGCTGCATCGGTAAATGGCGTGAACAGATCGCCAGCGCTCCAACCTTTCAAACGATCTTTCATCTCAACCACAAGACGTTCTGCAGTCTTCTTGCCAACGCCCGGTAATTTCACCAGCGTGGAAATGTCTTCTCTTTCTACCGACGCCACAAACTGGCTTGCCGTCATGCCCGATAAAATGGCCAAACCCAGTTTTGGTCCAACTCCATTGGCTTTGATGACTTCTCTAAACAGCGCTCGTTCTTTCACGGTATTGAATCCATACAGCAACTGAGCATCTTCACGCACCACAAAATGAGTATAGATAATGGCTTCTTCCCCAATATTAGGAAGCTCATAGAAACAACTCATTGGCATCTGAACTTCATAGCCAATGCCATTAACTTCAATCAACAATTCAGGGGGTTGTTTTTCCAGCAGAATGCCGCGAAGACGTCCGATCACGTTCAATACTCTTTAGAAATGAATTTGCGACAGGATAATAAAGAACTGGATAGACATCCAGTTCTTTATCTCATAAAACGAATACAAGGCTAACGATAACGGCCTCGTTTAGCACTGGTCGCCTGCCCAGCTAAGGCAATGAGGGTTTTATTGGTATTGGCGTGACAAATGGCAACACCTAACGCATCGGCCGCGTCCGCCTGAGGTTTAGCGGGTAACTTGAGCATATGTTGCACCATATGTTGTACTTGTGCTTTATCAGCCCCGCCCGTACCTACCACGGCTTGCTTAATCAAACGAGCTGCGTATTCGTAAACCGGCAAATCGTGATTCACGGCAGAAACGATCGCCGCGCCACGCGCTTGACCAAGTTTGAGTGCTGAGTCGGCATTTTTCGCCATGAAGACCTGTTCTATGGCAAACGCATCCGGCTGAAACTGAGTAATGATCTCCGTTACGCCCGCGTAAATTTGCTTTAAACGGCCGGGCAAATCTTTTTCTGATGTACGAATGCAACCACTACCAAGATATTGCAGGTGTCGGCCATTTTGGCGAATCACACCATAGCCAGTAACGCGAGAGCCTGGGTCAATTCCTAGAATAATCGACATGACACTTCCTATCTGTTCCTTAAACAAAAACTCCCGCGTTTGCGGGAGTTTTTTAACGCTTATTGCTTATTCTGCGCTTTTTTCTTTTGCAACCGTCACGGCAATCGCAAGCTCTTCAAGTGCTGCTGGGTTAGCCACACTTGGCGCATCTGTCATCAGACACGCGGCTGCCGTTGTTTTCGGGAACGCGATAACATCACGAATGTTCTCAGTACCACACAGTAGCATTACTAGACGGTCTAGACCGAATGCAAGACCTGCGTGTGGAGGCGTACCGAATTTCAGAGCATCCAGTAGGAAGCCAAATTTCAGTTTTTGCTCGTCAGCGTCGATACCAAGAATATCGAACACCGCAGCCTGCATTTCTGCGTTGTGAATACGTACAGAACCACCGCCCACTTCGTAGCCGTTGAGAACCATGTCGTACGCATTTGAAATTGCTGGAGCTGGGTTTGCTTTGAGCTCTTCAGCAGTAAGACCTAGAGGCGATGTGAATGGGTGGTGCATCGCGTGTAGGTTGCCTTCGTCGTCTTCTTCAAACATTGGGAAGTCAACAACCCATAGTGGAGCCCAAGAGCCTTCTTTGGTTAGACCCAGGTCTTTGCCAAGTTTTAGACGAAGTGCACCTAGCGCTTCAGCAACGATGTTTGCTTTGTCTGCACCAAATAGGATGATGTCACCCGATTCTGCTTGAGTGCGCTCTAGAATACCGTTGATCACGTCTTCGCTTAGGAATTTCGCTACTGGAGATTGGATACCTTCCATGCCAGCTGCACGGTCGTTAACCTTCATCCATGCTAGACCTTTCGCACCGTAGATGCTCACAAAGCCAGTGTACTCATCGATTTGCTTACGAGTAAGCTCAGCACCACCAGGAACACGGATGACTGCTACACGGCCTTTCTCATCGTTAGCAGGGCCAGAGAACACTTTGAAATCCACGTCTTTTACTAGGTCAGCAACGTCTACTAGCTCTAGTGGATTACGAAGATCTGGTTTGTCAGAGCCGAAACGACGAATCGCTTCGCTAAACGGCATAACTGGGAACTCACCTAGGTCAACGTTCAGTAGCTCTTGCCACATTTCGCGAACCATTTTTTCCGTCACTGCACGTACTTGATCAGACGTCATGAATGACGTTTCAATATCGATCTGGGTGAATTCTGGCTGACGGTCAGCACGTAAGTCTTCGTCACGGAAACACTTAACGATTTGGTAGTAACGATCAAAGCCAGACATCATAAGCAGCTGTTTGAACAACTGTGGAGATTGAGGAAGTGCGTAGAAGCTGCCTTTGTGAACACGGCTTGGTACTAGGTAGTCACGCGCACCTTCTGGGGTCGCTTTGGTAAGTACTGGTGTTTCAATGTCTAGGAAACCGTTGTCATCTAGGAAACGACGAACAAAGCTAGACGCTTTTGCGCGTAGCTTGATGCGGTCGCTCATTTCTGGGCGACGTAGGTCTAGGTAGCGGTACTTCAGACGTTGCTCTTCCGAGTTCTTCTGGTTGAAGTCGAGAGGCAGCACGTCAGAACGGTTGATGATTTCAAGACCTTTCGCAAGGATCTCAACTTCACCCGTTGCCATCTCTTTATTCACTTGGCTTTCAGGACGAGTGCGAACTTCACCCGTTAGCTTGATACAGAATTCATTACGCAGTTGGCTTGCCACTGCATACGCATCAGCCATATCTGGATCAACAACTACCTGAACGATACCTTCACGATCTCGCATATCAATAAAAATAAGACCGCCTAAATCACGACGACGGTTAACCCAGCCGCAAAGTTCTACAGTTTGTCCTGCAAGGGACTTGTTCAGGTGACCACAGTAATGGGTACGCATAATGAAATTCCCAATCTCTCTAAAATTGTTAACTACTCTCTGTCGGTCATTTTCTCAACAGAGCAAAGGTCCATTTATACGCTGAATGTCGGTGAAAATCGACTAGTCAGAATACAATTTATTGCGTTTTATCATGCATTGATGCTTTTTGATACAGCAACTGCTCAAAAGCACATCAAATGTGAAAAATTGGTCGGGATTATAACGCGAAACTACCGATTTCAGCAAAACTCTCGTACAGTGAGGCTAGGAATAAATGCAGCGAGAAACCATGAACACGCTTCCTCTTCGATTGGGTCTGACTATGTGGTCGCACAATCAGTGGCAACAAGACTTTTATGGCTCGGGGACCAAACCCGCAGAGCGACTGGAAAAGTACGCACAGGTCTTTCACACTGTCGAAGGCAATACGACCTTCTACGCGACGCCAAATACACCAACCGTACTTAACTGGCGCGCGGCCACGCATGACGATTTTCGTTTCACCTTTAAGTTGCCAAAGCTGATTACCCACCAGCAGATGCTTAAAGGCTCTCAGGGTCTGTTGCGCGAGTTTTTGAGTGTCATGGAACCGCTGCACCCGCGTATTGGCCAATGGACAATCCAACTTCCCGCGGCTTTTTCACCAGAGCATTTACCGCTGCTACAACGTTTCTGCTCTTACTTTCCCGAAGGGTTTCCGCTGGGAATCGAAGTACGTCATTTGGCTTTTTTTGCGAAAGGAGAGGATGAGAAACGCTTTAACCAATGGTTAATGGAAACAAAGATTGATCGCATCATCATGGATAGCCGTCCGGTTTTCGCTGCCCCAGCAACAACGGAGGCCGTTATCGATGCCCACCAGAAAAAACCAAAGGTGCCCGTTCACGCCATCGCGACGGCAGAGCATCCAATGATTCGCTTTATTGGTCATCCCGATTTAGAGAGCAACCTCCCCTTCTTTGCCCCTTGGCTGAGCAAATTACCACTTTGGATTGCCGAGGGTAAGCAGCCTTACTTGATGATCCACACACCGGATAACGTAGAAGGCCCCCAATTAGCCAAACGACTTTACCAACAATTACAGCAACAAGTGAAACTGCCCAATCTGTCTGATTTTCCTGCCAATAGTGGCAATAGCCAAATACAGATGTTCTAAGCAGCGTCTTGCAATGCATGACAGCTAGAGGAAATTCCCCTAAAATACGCGCCTTTTTACCGCCTATGTGAAGACAGGCAGTTTGTTAGCAGAGAATGGTTATGAACCCAAAAAGCAATCCAGACACTATTTTTTCGGCTCCAATCGATAAAATTGGGGATTTCACCTTCGATGAACGCGTGGCGGAAGTCTTTCCAGACATGATTCAACGTTCGGTTCCGGGTTACAGCAACATCATTTCTGCTATTGGTATGTTGGCCGAACGTTTTGTCAAACCACACAGTAATGTGTATGACTTGGGTTGCTCACTGGGCGCAGCCACACTCTCGATGCGTCGCCACATCAAACAAGAAGGCTGTCAGATCATTGCGGTCGATAATTCTAAAGCGATGGTTGAGCGCTGCAAGCTTCACGTCAATGCTTATCGCAGTGATACCCCCGTGAACGTGATTGAAGCCGATATTCGCAACATAGATATCGAAAATGCTTCCGTGGTGGTTCTGAACTTTACTTTGCAGTTCTTATCACCGGAAGATCGTTACGCGTTGCTGGAAAAAATCTACGCAGGTTTACGTCCTGGCGGCATTTTGATCCTTTCCGAAAAGTACGTTTTTGAAGATCAAGTTTCTAATGAACTGTTGATTGACCTTCACCATGACTTCAAACGAGCAAATGGTTACAGTGAGCTAGAAATCAGCCAAAAACGCAGTGCCATTGAAAACGTGATGCGTCCAGATTCGAAGAAACAACACAAAGAGCGCTTCGCACAAATTGGATTCAGCAGCTACGATGTTTGGTTCCAATGCTTTAACTTTGGTTCGATGTTTGCGATTAAGTAGCGAGAAGCGAGAAGCGAGAAGCGAGAAGCGAGAAGCGAGAAGCGAGAAGCGAGAAGCGAGAAGCGAGAAGCGAGAAAGTCTTAACGTTTCGCATTTAATGTCAATTTTTAATTTATTACTCAGTGAAAAACGATGTTTAATTTTGCTAATTTTTACCAGTTAATCGCTCAAGACACTCGTCTTCAGCCATGGCTAAACGTTCTACCTCAACAGCTAACAGATTGGCAAAATGCTGAGCATGGTGACTTCCCTCGCTGGTTAAAAGCACTCAATAAGATCCCAGAAGGCGCACCCGATCAGATAGACATTAAGCACTCTGTCACCATTAGCAACGACACGCCGTTCCATCAGGGAGAGTTGAAGAAGCTCGAAAGCTTGCTGCGCACTTTCCATCCTTGGCGTAAAGGCCCTTATACCGTTCACGGCATTCATATTGACACCGAATGGCGCAGTGACTGGAAATGGGACCGTGTTCTGCCTCATATATCACCATTAAAAAATCGCAGCGTGCTGGATGTCGGTTGTGGTAACGGTTATCACATGTGGCGCATGTTGGGTGAAGGTGCACGTCTGTGCGTGGGTATTGACCCATCACACCTGTTTTTAATCCAGTTTGAAGCGATCCGTAAATTAATGGGTGGCGATCAGCGTGCACACCTACTGCCATTGGGCATTGAACAGCTACCAAAACTTGAGGCGTTTGATACCGTTTTCAGCATGGGGGTGTTGTATCACCGTCGCTCTCCGCTTGATCACTTGATTCAACTGAAAGATCAGCTTGTCTCTGGCGGTGAATTAATTCTGGAAACCTTGGTGATAGAAGGGGATGAAACCGCCGTTTTGGTTCCCAAGGAACGCTACGCTCAAATGCGCAATGTGTATTTCTTCCCTTCAGCTCGCGCTTTAAAAGTGTGGTTAGAATTGGTTGGCTTTGAAGACGTGCGCATCGTGGACGAAAACGTCACTTCCGTCGACGAGCAACGCACCACCAATTGGATGACTCACAATTCACTGCCGGATTATCTCGACCAGAATGACCCAAGCAAAACCGTGGAAGGCTACCCCGCGCCTCGCCGTGCTATTTTGGTAGCGAAAAAGCCATAATTGACACAGTTTTGACTCAATAATTTGAGTATCACTAAACCCTAACAAGAGGATGCTTCACGCATCCTTTTTTATACGCTACACTCCTCTTTACAATAACTTATTCCCCTAATTCACTTTTTAAGGCATTCAATGTTTATAAGATTGACGCCAGTACTCGCTCTCGTTTTGTTATCTGGCTGTACTTTAACCAATGGTGAGCAATATCATCAGAAAACCCTGACCGCCCTCCAAGACTCTGAGGCTCGCATTACGAATAAGATAGAGAATCTCACTCTGCAATCTTCTAACCAAGTCGACTATATCGAGAGCCTAGAGACACAGATTACCGAGCTGCAGAGCAAAGTCGAACAGTTGCAAACCACTCAACAGCAAGCGCTTGAGAACAACGACAGAAAAAAACCTGAGCCAAAAGTATTGGCAGCACCGCCTGCCCCCGCCAAAAATCAAATCATTCTTGGTGCGATAGAGAAAGTGACTATCGACTCTATTAATCAGTCATTTGATGCCCGTGTCGACACTGGTGCTACCACCTCATCACTGAATGCCGTTGATATCGAAATGTTCGAGCGCAATGGTAAAGATTGGGTTCGCTTCCACCTCTCTGATCCCGAACAACCTGGTACTGACCAAAACTGGATTGAAGCCCCCGTTATTCGTTATGTGAAAATTCGTCAATCAACAAACGATGATACCGAACGCCGCGCCGTCGTCGAACTGTGGGTCAAAGTGGGCGCAATCAAAGAGAAAGCACAATTTACATTGGCAGATCGCTCACAAATGAGCCATCCCGTTCTTCTAGGACGTGAATTTATTCGCGATATTGCTCTTGTTGACGTCAGTCGCAGTTACATTCAAACCGGACAAAAGAATAAGTAAGGTAGGCTATGACTTCCCGAGTTCCCTTTTATCTTTCTATCATCCTGCTGATTGTCGCAGGGATAACACTCAGTGTGTTTCGCCATCAAACCTATGGCGTGCCATGGACGCCCGGCGAAAGCCGTCAGATCTGGGATATTGAAGCGCGCATTGAATTTAACGCCAGCGGTCAAGAGGTAAAAGCCTCACTTGCAGCACCTCATACTCAAAATGGCTTCACCTTGATCAATGAGACAGCATCCTCTCCAGGCTATGGCGTCTCTTACGTTAATACCGCATCGGGTCGTCGCGCTGAGTGGTCTATCCGACAAGCAAGTGGCCCGCAAACCATTTACTACAAAACGCAGTTTTTAGTCGACCCACAAGCAAAAGTGACCGTTCAACCGCCTACAGAGCCTATCAGCAAGCCAACTTACTCGAATCCGGAGCAAACTGCGGCACAAGCGCTCATTGATCGCGCGATGAGACGTTCCTCAGACAACATTACGTTTACCCGTGAACTCATTAAAACGCTAAACGACCCCGATAGCCAAAACGCGGCGTTGTTGCTTAACAACACCGATCGCGCCACTACCCTCTACAAGTTGCTTTCAACGGCTGAGGTTCAAAGCAAAATCGTTGGGGTCATTTCACTGGAAGATGGTCGTCGTCGCCAAACGATTGAATCCATGATCCAAGTGTGGGATGGCAGTAACTGGGTGCTGTTCTCGCCAAATTCAGAGCAACATGCCGACCAAGGTAACTTACTGGTGTGGGATGACTCAAACGTTTCACTGCTGGATTTAGTCGGCGGACAAAACAGCCAGGTGCATTTCTCAATGATTGCACAAGACATTACGCCACAAGCCGCCACCGATAATAAAGTGGAAGCCGATGGACTACTCAATCTCTCGATTCACAGCTTACCTCTCGAAGAGCAAGCGATGTTTAAGACCATCATGTTAGTGCCGATTGGCGCACTCATTGTGGTGTTCTTGCGTGTCATCATTGGTTTGAAAACATCCGGCACCTTTATGCCCGTACTGATTGCCGTGGCGTTTGTACAGACGCAACTGGTGACAGGTATCGTCGGTTTCTTATTGATTGTGGGTACGGGTTTGATCATTCGTAGCTACCTCTCCAAGCTGAACTTGCTGTTGGTTGCGCGGATATCTGCGGTCATTATTACCGTTATTCTTATTATTTCCGTGTTCACCGTCGTGGCATTCAAGATTGGTCTAACCGAAGGCCTTTCGATTACCTTCTTCCCGATGATCATTTTGTCATGGACCATCGAACGTATGTCGATTCTGTGGGAAGAGGAAGGCGCAAAAGAGGTGGTACTGCAAGGCGGTGGTTCACTGTTTACCGCAGTATTGGTTTACCTTGGCATGACTAACCCATACATCCAGCATCTGACCTTTAACTTCATTGGTCTGCAGCTTGTGGTACTGGCGGCAATCTTGCTATTAGGTACTTACACTGGATACCGCATTACCGAGTTGCGCCGCTTTAAGCCATTGGTGGAGGATTAATCTATGTTCTCCTTTTTGTCTAAGTACACATCGCCGATGAAGCTGCGACGCAAAGGGATCATGGGAATGAATAAGCGTAATCACGCTTATATTGGTCGCTATAATGACCGTTCCAAATACCCTTTGGTGGATGATAAGCTCAAAACCAAGATCATCGCGCAACGAGCGGGCTGTACAGTGCCACAGTTGATTGGCGTGATCAGCAATCAAGCAGATGTAAGACGCATTCACGAAATGGTCAAAGATTGGCCCGGATTTGTGATTAAACCCGCTCGTGGCAGTGGCGGTAAAGGCATTCTTGTTGTGACCTCGCACAAAGAGGGCGTTTACACCAAACCTTCGGGTTCCACCATCAACAAAGAAGAGATTGAACGCCATATCTCAAACGCGCTAGCAGGCTTGTTCTCTCTTGGTGGCAAGAACGATGTGGCCGTAGTCGAGAACTTAATTAAGTTTGATGATTGCTTTGATGGATTCAGTTTCGAAGGGGTGCCCGATGTGCGGATCATCGTGTTCAAAGGCTACCCTGTGATGGCAATGATGCGCTGCTCAACAGCCGCGTCGGATGGAAAAGCCAACTTGCACCAAGGTGCGGTTGGGGTTGGTATTGATATTGCGACGGGGAAAGCGATTCGCGCGGTACAGTTCAACCAACCTGTTACTCACCATCCAGATACAGGAAAAGATCTTGCTACCTTGCAAGTGCCTCATTGGCAACGTTTGTTGACCTTGGCAGCCAGCGCGTGGGAAATGACCGGGCTGGGTTATCTCGGCACCGATATGGTGTTGGATAAAGAAGAAGGACCAATGGTGTTGGAACTCAACGCACGCCCTGGTCTGACGATTCAAATTGCCAACGGTGCGGGGCTTTTACCACGCTTACACCATATTGAGAACTTGGGCGCACCACTGGTCTATCCTTCAGCAGAAGAGCGTGTGGCGTATTCAATGCGTCAATTTGGCGCAAAACAAGATTTTGATAGCAGCGCAAGCTAACTACTCTTGCTAATCACGTTCGAAAAACTCACTTAAAAAAACGCCCGCGATGATCATCGCGGGCGTTTGGTTTTATCGCTATTGAGTTTACGCTTCAAACTCTTCGATCATCTGTTGCGCTTCACTCTTCGGTTTCTGCTCTTGGCCAAAGCCACGCAAACCGACGACATGCACGTGTTCGTGATCTTTAAACACTTTACGCACCAGTTTATAAGTGGTGCCTTTCTCTGGGCTGATGTTCTCTGGCGCCGCGATAAGAAGTTGCATATCGAGGCGATCACAGAGCTCAAACAGTGTTGAAATCGATTTCGCATCCAGACGCGCCGCCTCATCAAGGAACAGCAAACGACACGGTACAATGTCTTTACTGCGCAGACGACGTGACTCTTCTTCCCAGCTTTGCACCACCATCAAGAGAATAGATTGGCCAGTACCAATCGCTTCACCAGTAGACAGTGCACCCGATTCCGCTTGTAGCCAACCATCAGAACCACGGTTTACTTCAATGCTCAGCTCAAGGTAGTTGCGGTAATCCAGCAGTTCTTCACCCAAGACTTGTGGTGAACGTTGCCCCATATCAATGTGCGGGTTAACGCGCTGGAACAATTTTGCCATCGCTTCAGAGAAGGTATAACGTGCCGTTTCAAACAGATCTTTGTGTTGTTCTTGCTGCGTGGCGAGACCATTCAATAATACTTCATGGCTTTCGCGCACTTTCACATTGAGTCGAACACCCTTCACCTGACCAAACGAGATGTTGGACAAGCCTTGGTTCAACATACGAATACGGTTCTGTTCACGTTGGATGGTTTTCTTAATGATGCTCGCCACCGACTCAGAACTGATGGCCAAACGGTTTTCACGCATGGTCAACTCTTCGGTCAAACGAGCCAGTTCCACTTCCATCTCTTCAATCGCTTCGACCGGATCATCGGTATGGATGATGTCTTGGCGAATTCGCTCTCGTAAGTGCTGGTAAACCGCAATGTAGAACAATACTTTACGTTCAGGACGCGCATTATCTTCAGAGAGTCGCAGTGCATCACGCAGATCATCATTATTGGCAACCGCAAGACGCAGTGCACCCAACGATTTATCCGACATGGAACGCAGTTCGCCCGCCGACAAGTAAGCCAGCTCACGTTTATGTAGACGGCGCTCTACGTCGTTTTCACGTGCTAAACGCAGTACTGAGCACCAGCCTGCTTTCGCAGCAACAACAAACGTACGCAGTTCTACGTACTCTTTTTGCACCTTCTTCAAGCGCTTGGCGAGTTCTTTCATGCCCAGCTCTGTTGAAGTGAGGGTACGTTCGTACTCGCTCTTACGGCTGCGTGAGGTGTGCAAACGCTCGTGAAGTTCGTCACGACGGCGAATCGCGCGCTCCAACGCCCCTTCATCGGCACTGACACCAAACTCTGCCAGCTCTTGCTTAAATTCTTGAACCGTTTCCAGTTTCGCTTGATATGAACTCTTTAGAGAGGCCAACACTTGGTTGTATTGGTTCATCTGCTCTTGCTGCTGCTTGAGCTCATCACGGTAACGGCTACGTGCACGTTCTGCTTCCACCAATTTCGCTTTGAGCTGTTCACTCAGCTCGCTGCTCTTGCTAAGCAGATCAACCGAATCGGCATAAGCAAAATAGTGGCGGCGTTCAACCAAATCCGACAAGGCGAAGATTTGCTTCTTCAACGTTTGCAATTGGCTATCTGCGCTTTGATATTGCGCTTCCAGTGCATCGAATTGCTCAGGATCCGCCTCAAGTACCGCTAATTGGCTTTCTAACTGCTCAACCGCTTTGGCGTGTGCGTTCAAGAATTGCTTCGCATCAGCCAACTGAGCGATTTTCTCTTCCAGTTCCGCGAAACGCTCTGCGATGGTGTCATCGCTGATCACCGCCATCATCGGTGCCAATTTATCCAACATGGTAAGCGCTTGCTTACTGTTTTGGATTTGGCTGCGCATCTGCTGCTCTTTCGCTTCCAACTCAGCCAGAGTGCGCGTCAATTGGTTACGCTTATCGCGCGCAATCACCAAGGCTTGCTCAGGATCCGCGGCAAAGGCCACTTGGATGTGCTCCGCGACAAACTGGTTAAACGCTTGGAATAGACGCTGCATTTTCTGCGCGTCAAATGCCGCTTTCGCGTGCTTTTCAACGACTTCTTCGCGCTCGCTACGCAGCAGCTCTAAACGTTGTTCACGTGCTGCGCGACCAAACAGCGGGATCACAGGGAAGCGAGAGTAACGCATTTGACGATCGTTCAAACGCACGCACACTGCGCCCTCTAGCTCTTCCGCTTTGATTGAGCTGTCATCAAAGGCATCCACATCGCCTTCAATGATGTAAAGATCCTCAGGACAGTCGTCGAGTTCCACCAGCTTTTCTTCGATGCCCGACAAATCGGACACCACAATCGCGTGACGTGCAGGGCCGTACATCGCACTGAAGTAAGGCGCATCGTCAATGGTGATGTCGTCATAGATCTCAGAAAGTAAGACACCGCCTAGCGTATCCGCTAAGCCTTTCAAACGTGGGTCATTAGAACCACCAGGAGAGGCCAGACGTTCAATTTCACTTTCCAGTTGGCTGCGACGCTCTGCCAGCTTGTCTTTGGCTTGAGAAAGCTGTTTCTCTTGCTCAAGAACTTGCTGCATTTGCGACATCACTGATTGGCTATCCGCCAGCTCTGCGCCACTTTGCTCACGCAGTTTTTCCAGTGCATCATTGGCCGCAATCCATTTTGGTGCGATCGCCTGAAGCTGTGTGATGTCACTTTGTAAATCTTGCTCCTGACGACGCTGCTCGCTACGCAACTCGCGATTCTCTTCCAACGCAACCTCAAGAGAATCCAGTTGAGCATGATGACGTTCACGCTCTTGCTCGAACATCACTTCATCATCAAGCGTGACTTGGTGTGCTTTTTGGTATTCCACGACCAAAGCTTGCGCTTGGTTTTGCTGATTCAAGCTACGTTCTAAATCACGATGCTGCGCACGCCATTGATTTTCGTTTTGCACCACTTGCAGAGCGGAGCGCGCTTGTTGAATGGCCGCTTTGGCATGGCGAGAGGCTTCGGCACGTTCCACTTGACCGGCAATGCTGTGTACCAATTTCAGCGCATTTTCAAACTGCTGCGCAGCCGCGGAGGACATATCCAGTTTGTGCTTAAGCGCCAACAAGGATTGAGTCTGTTCCGCTTCACTTTGGGTTAACTGCGCCACCAAAGCTTGCGCTGATTCAGCGGTTAACGTGCTGTCAGACAAAAGCACTTTCGCTTTTTCTAGCGCTTGAACTGCCTGTTGATATTGCAGCGCGCGAGTTTGCTGCACATCCAACGCTTGTTGGTAATCGGCCAACTGCGTTTTCAGGCTATCTACTTCGTTTTCTGCAACAGTAGACTGTTCTTCGGCCATTAAGACGCGCTCTTGCGCTTCTTCCACGACCATGGATTGCTCTTCAAGACGCTCATTCAGCTCTTCAAGATCTTCTTGGTAACGCTCGATTTTCTCTTGCTGACGCAAAGCATTTTGCACCAACTGCAAGTGGTCAGAAGCACCTTGATAGTCTTGCTCCAATGCCGATTCTGATTCAACCAGCATTTCCAATTCTTGCTGAACTTGGTTCAGTAAGCGGTTTTGCTCGATCAGTGTCGCGCGCGAGCTAAAGAGTTCAGAGCGTAGTGACAAACTTTGCTCTAATTTCTTGTGACGTTCATTGGCGTGACGCATATAGTCTGCCGCCACATAGTTGGTGGATTCCGTGATCAAATGCTTGAAAAGATCGCGGTCGGCTTGCGTCGTTTTGATCGCTTCTAGCGTCATACGGTTTTCACGCAGCGCCGATTCCATATCTTGGAACGCTTTCTTCACCCCACCATTTTGTGGCAACAGGTAATCACGCAGCGAGCGAGTAATCGCACTCGAGATCCCGCCATACAATGAAGCCTCAATCAGACGGTAGAACTTCGAACGGTCGCTTGAGTTGCGTAATTTTTTCGGAATAACGCCAAACTCAAACATCTGTGCATGGTAATCAACAATCGAAGCGAAGCTCTTAAACTGAACGCCCTCGTACTGAGCAACGCTCTCTTTCACTTCGTTGATTTGACGAACGCGCGCCTGAGTGGCCGAGACCGATTCAATCAGCACATCCGTTGGCTTCACATGACTTGGCAAGCCTTGAATCACAAACGGCTTGATGTCCACTTTTTTGTCACGGCCCGCCACTTGCTGTAGCTTCACCGCAAACAGTAGGCGTTGATTGCGTGAGTTCACGACATCCAATGCCGCGTAACAGGCACCCGGTTGTAACTTACCGTACAAACCTTTATCGCGAGAGGCTTGGCTGCTGCCCGCTTCGGTTGTGTTACGGAAATGCAGCAAACTTTGGTCTGGAATCAACGCGGTAATGAACGCCGCCATCGTGGTTGATTTACCTGCACCATTGCCACCTGACAGGGTGGTGACCAATCCATCAATATCAAAGGTACGAGCGAAAAAGCCGTTCCAGTTGACCATGGTCAGCGATTGATATTTACCTCTTTCAATCATGCTTCACCTTCTAATTCAGCTTGCTCGTTATAATTCTGTTCTTCTTCGTCAGCCAGTAGGCTTGCCTGAGTCGGCTCTTGAATGTGAACCACCGCTTCACCATCGCGGATCAAACGCAATTGTGCTTCGCGAATATCATCTCCAGCGCGCACATCCGCACCAAAACGGAACACCGCTTCACTGATGCTGAATTTGCCGCTGTCTCCCACATTGATGATCATGCCTAAACGGCGTAAACGTCTTAATGAGGTTCGTACTTTTTCGAACAACTTTTCACGATCGAGATCCGACCCCGATGCACGGTTGGTCACCAACTTCATCAGTTTCTTTTCATCGGTCAGTGCGATCAGCTCTTCATATAACTCTTGATTGGTAAAGATACCTTCATGTGCCAAACGCTCTGGGCTCAAGTAAAGGAAACAGAGCACCTTACCCACCAACATGTCCAGCTCAGAGAGCACACTACGGGCAATCAATGAGGTTGAACGCGGACGAAGGTAAAAGAAACCTTCTGGCGCTTTCACCAACTCCGTGTTGTAACGTTGGTAAAAAGCCGACAGCTCTACTTCGTAATCCGACAGCAGTGCATGGTTATCTAAATCTTCACTCGAGATGTGACGCCCTGCGCGCAGCATGCTATCCAATGCTGGAAACAGCGGGTTGCAAATCGCTTTGGCCAGATTTTCTGGCATGTATTCATTAATATCGGTCGATGACATTTGCTTGTACCTTTGCGCCGTAGTCGTTAATTGCCTGCCAATCTGGCTGAATCGCTTGGTAATCCGATTCGGAATAACCCATGCGCACCGCTTGGTCGATAACGATACGAGCTAAATCGAAATGATGAGTGCGAGGGTGCTGCGCGAGATAATCTTTCAGCACAATGCCGAGATCGATCGGCTTGCCGTTGTCTTTATGGAGACGCAACATCTCACCGATACGCTCGGCAAGCTCATCATTGACTTGTTGAAACTCTTCATACTCCACTTCAAGTGGCACTTGCCCGGTCACTTCGTCGTCACGAAGCACTAAAGCTTCATCACGCAAATCGCTCAAACGCTCCGCATCTGCGTAAGTGAGATACCATGGCATGTCGAAGTAATCTTTGACCGATTGGCGTAGACGAGTACTGAAGATTCGGTTTTTATCCATATCAATCGCGGTACGGATAAATTTGTGAACATGGCGGTCGTAACCGATCCACAGATCGATGGCTTGTTGACCCCAACTGGTGATGCGATCGAGCTTCATCTGCAACCCAAACAGCGTTTCTTCGATAAATTCGAGCTCTTCATCCCCATAGACCAACTCTTGAATATCCAAGATCTGAGTTTGCAGCTCATCCCCGGCTGCTTGCAGCGTATCTTGCAGCTCTTTGAGCGTGTTCGAGGTTTCTGAAAGCAATGACTCACAGTTGTTGATCGCTTCACGCCAATCTTTGTTCAGCAGATCGGCAATTTGCTGCTTAACCGATTGTTGTTGCTCATCCATCACGCGTTGGTTGAGATCGATTTGATCAAAAATCTCACCCACTGAATATTTCAGCACCGCATAGACATTTTTCTTCCAATGCCCTGCCGTCCCGCCTTGCTTGGCAGCTTCAATGGCTTTCGCCATTTCGCCAGCCACCATGGAGAGCTGAATCGATAATCTAAGCTTGGAGAATTCTCGATGACGGACATAGTAGTCGGTAATGCCGATCGCCAGCGGCGAAAGACGGTAGATGCTGGCACCTTCCGTCATTTCGCTGGTAAAGCGGCTGATCAGGCGCTGCTTAACCAACTCATTGATGGCGTTGTTGGCGCGAAACGCTGAGGCTTCACCCGTTTCTTCAAACAGTCGAGTGACGATAGTAAACGCATCATGCAGCTCACCTTCACCCAACTCTTCATCAAACCTTTCGTTACTTAATACAGCGATGGCGATGAGAAACGCCAATCGCTCGGTGGTCAGGTTCAATGAGAAATCGTGCTGCTTAACCCAACTAACCAATTCATCGATTGGTTGCTCTGCAGCATTGAGAGTTGTCTCACTCATTGTTATTCCTGTTTATCTTTCTTCTTAGCCCACACATGAATGTATCGGCCCAGCGAGAGGTAAGGCTCTTGGCGACACAGACGTCGTTCCAACTCGAGCACATCCTCGTACTGGTAATCACCCATATTCTGTCTGTTCCCTATATAGTCACTGAAACAGCGAATACCGGATTTTCCATAAATGTCAAAGCCTGCGTCTTCAATCCACTGATAAACAGATTGAGGTTCTAGGCCTTTTTGCGGTTGCAGCTTAAAGCGTTTGCGATGAGGCATACCCTCAAGAATATGTGGGATATTGCCACAAACCACATTCTTATAAACCAAGCCATGGTGGTTGTAGAACATAATCGACGCGGCGCCACCCGGTGCGACTTGTTCCAATACCGTTTCCAAAGCGGATTTTGGATCCGCCAACCATTCCATCACGGCATGAAACATCACCACATCAACTGGCTCTGCTAGGTGCTCACCAATCTTCTGCACCGGAGAATGGATCAGCCGATACTGCTCAAGCAAGCCATTTTTTGCAATATCCTGCTCTGCTAATTGCAGCATTTCAGAAGATAGATCACATAAGGCAATGTGATGTCCGAGTTTGGCAAGCTTTTGTGACATTTGTGCCAACCCGCCCCCCGCATCTAATACGGTTAGCGACTGTTTGGCCTCGTCAAAGGTGGCTAACAATTGTTGAAGATCTTCCCAAACAATCACTTGGCGAATCTCGCCTTTGTCTGACCCGTAAATATTTTTTGCAAATTTGTGGGCAATATCGTCGAAATTACGGTCTTGGTTCACAGCAGCTTGAGTTATCATATCTAATCGTGCTGCTATTCTGTCATAAGGAAAGCAGATATAAAGAGGCATTCTCTTATTTTTATTATCAAGTGATGTTTTTTCGGACTATTTCTGTATGTTTGAGCTGAAAAAAGTGCTCTCGGCACTGTTAATGCCTTTGCCAGCACTACTTTTAATAGGCTTAGCTGGTCTGATGCTGATTATGTTTAGTACCAGACAAAAAACGGGGTGTTTCATCATATTATTCTCCTTTTTGGGGATATTCTTGGTTTCTTTCCAACCCGTTGCCAGCAAGTTATTAATGCCATTAGAAAGGCAATACTCTGTATTTCTACCCGAAGTACAAACCGTCGATTACGTCATGGTATTGGGCAATGGCCATGTGGTGGATGATCAAATCCCCCCTACGTCTGAGTTAAGCCGTGCTTCGTTGATGCGTTTGACGGAAGGAATTCGTATTTTAAAGATGTATCCGGGCTCAAAGTTGATTCTGTCTGGCTATGCGGGCGGCTCAGAAACCAGCCATGCTCGCATGATGGCAAACGTGGCTTTGGCTCTGGGTGTCGC
This sequence comes from Vibrio vulnificus NBRC 15645 = ATCC 27562, assembly GCF_002224265.1. Classification (NCBI taxonomy): domain Bacteria; kingdom Pseudomonadati; phylum Pseudomonadota; class Gammaproteobacteria; order Vibrionales; family Vibrionaceae; genus Vibrio; species Vibrio vulnificus. Next base: position 2,617,207 of record NZ_CP012881.1, on the reverse strand, counting down.
GAAATCAGACATTATTCTTCTTGAAGATGCCAAAGATACTTGGGAAGAAGCGCGACAAGCAGCGGCATTTGTGCGTCAAAAACAGCTGGTTTTGGTCACTTCTGCCAGTCACATGGCACGTGCAATGAAAGAGTTTCATGACGCTGGCATAACGCCGTTACCCGCGCCAACAAACTACCTTGCGCAAAAGAACATCTCTCAAGCTTGGGATAGATATGCCCCTAAAGCCATCTACCTTGAGCAAACAGAGCGCTACTGGTATGAAACCCTCGGCCAGCTATGGCAAGGCATGCGAGATTTGCTCCTTACTGACGAACAAATCATGGCAGAGAATCGCGCATCAAAATGATGAATCATGATCTGCAGAAACAAAAAAAGAGCTTAATCAGCTCTTTTTTTGTTTGTTAATTTTGGCTTTCTAAGCCACGCCTAGTCGCCTGCAAACATGTAGCCTTCACCGTGTACGGTCACAAAAATTTGTGGGTTTTTAGGATCAAACTCCATTTTTGCTCTCATGCGACGAATCAAAACATCAATCGTTCTGTCGTTTGGCGCGTCAACACGATGGCTAATCATGTTGAGAATGCGTTCACGGCTTAATACCTGATTTGGGTAAGACGAAAGCGCCACCAGCAGCTCATATTCTGCCTTGGTCAACTTCACTGGCTCACCATTGTGGCTCAACGCTCGACGATGAATATCGAAGGTCCAGTCGCCAAAACGGACAATATGGTCTTCGTTTTCCGCGTCTTGATGTTTTGAACCACCACTGCGCGCAAGCGAAATCCGCCACAACAAGTTTTTCACTCGAACCAGCAGTTCACGTAACTCAAATGGTTTGGTGACGTAGTCGTCTGCCCCCATCTCCAAACCAACAATTTTATCTATGCTATCCGTGCGTCCGGTTACCAAAATAATGCCAATGTCCGATTGGCTGCGTAGTTCACGGGTCAGCATCAAGCCGTCTTCACCTGGTAAATTAATGTCTAACATCACCAAATCAACGCAGCTATTTTGCAAAATATGACGCATCTCGGCACCACTTTCCGCTTCACTTACTGTGTAACCTTCTTTTTGAAAATAACCCGCAAGTTTACTGCGAGTCACTACATCATCTTCTACGACTAATACGTGATAGCTCATTTACACCACTTCATGTCATTTCTGTCTACACGGGCAGACATTCTATTCATAACTAGTAACATTTCTAGTCATACTTCGTTTGAAATGCAAGTATCTTGATTTTTATTGATTCAAAACAAGCTTAATATCAGACCATTAACAAGCTCAAATATATTTATATTTTTCTTAACAATAGGCGTTATTGTTATTCATTTTTTTTGGTTACACTTATAGGAGATTGATTTAGGAGCGATAAATGATGCAAGAGATAAAAGCCTTTAATGAAAAACGTGCGGAAATATATTGGTGGCTTTCCAGCTTATTTGCCAAAGAACTGACTCAGGAAGAACTCGATAAATATCAAAGCATGGAAATTAGAGCGTTTTTAACGGGATTGGCTGAAAACGATGCTCTGCGACCATCCGTTAACGCCTTTGTCGACGCACTCAATCGTCTTGTTGACCGTCAAGATGCGCAATTGGAATTAGCGGCAGATTTTTGTGACCTATTTTTGAAAACCGCAAAACATGGCGCACTTCCATACGCATCAATTTACCTTACAAAAGATGGCCTACTCAATGGCGAGCCGGCACAAAAAATGGATGCTTGGCTAAAAAAACATGGTGTGCAGGTCAATCAACAACTGAATGAACCGGCCGATCACTTAGCGATCATGCTCGACTTTCTTGGCAACCTCATCATTCGCTCAAATGAGTTTGAACAAGATCGCCACATGGAAGATGCTTTCATCGAGCAAAACACATTTATTCAAGAAATGTTGCTCTCTTGGTTACCTACCTTCTCTCAACGAGCAGCACAATATGATGAGTTTGGCTTCTATAACAGCGCAATAAAACTACTTGTTGCGTTTTGTATGCTGGACAGCGACTATTTAGTTGGATAATAATTACGCCCTTATCAATAGAGCAAACACTCGGTTACACTTTAACCACTAAAGTGTGAACACGGATACACAATTCGCTGTTTGAGTAGGTTGCCACTCTTGCCGTCTCGGTCTAGAATTGAGACCGCAATCGATAAAATATGATTTTAATGCAAACCGCTGAAATACAGCGGTTTTTGTGTTTATTTAAAGCTAAGCTGCTGCTTTTCTAGTGTGTCTTCCTTACAAAGCGAATTCGGAGAAAGGTAGCAAACTGTGTTGCAACAAAGAATCGTAGATTCAAAATGCAACCTTAGACAGGACAATACCTATGGCCACAATTAAAGATGTCGCGCGTCTCGCTGGAGTATCCACGACCACAGTGTCGCACGTAATCAACAAAACGCGTTTTGTTGCAGAAGCCACTCAAGAAAAAGTCATGAAAGCGGTTGACGAGCTCAACTACGCGCCTAGCGCAGTAGCGCGTAGCCTAAAGTGCAACACAACTCGTACTATTGGTATGCTGGTCACTCAATCTACCAATTTGTTCTTTTCTGAAGTGATTGATGGCGTAGAAAGCTACTGTTACCGCCAAGGTTATACGCTAATTCTTTGTAATACCGGCGGTATCTACGAGAAGCAACGTGATTACATTCGTATGCTTGCGGAAAAACGCGTAGATGGCATTTTGGTGATGTGTTCAGACCTCACTGAAGAACTACGCGAAATGCTTGATAAGCATGCAGATATTCCTAAAGTGATTATGGACTGGGGTCCAATCAGCTCACAAGCCGATAAAATTATCGATAACTCAGAGGAAGGTGGCTACTTGGCCACTAAGTACTTGATTGAAAATGGTCATACAAAAATTGCGTGTTTAAGTGGTCACTTTGAAAAAGCCGCGTGCCAAGAGCGCATCCAAGGCTTTAAACGCGCGATGAAGGAAGCCAATATTACCGTTAACAACGAGTGGATCCTTGAAGGAAACTTTGAATGTGATACGGCTGTGATGGCTGCTGACAAGATCGCGTCGTGGCAAGATCGCCCAACGGCGGTCTTCTGCTTCAACGACACCATGGCACTGGGTTTGATGAGCCGCCTTCAACAGTTAGGCCTTCGCATTCCTGAAGACATCTCTGTGATCGGCTACGATAATATTGAGTTGGCGGAATACTTCTCACCACCGCTAACAACCATCCACCAGCCAAAACGCCGTGTTGGTAAAAATGCATTTGAGATCCTTCTCGAACGTATTAAGGACAAAGAGCATGACAAACGCGTGTTTGAAATGCATCCCGAGTTAGTGGTTCGTGATACCGTTAAAAAAATCAATTAGTTAAGACTAATATTCTAAAGCATCCAAATCTGGATGCTTTTTTTTCATTCTTAGTAAGTGATTTGTTAAGTCAAATTCTGTTAAGTTCTTAAAATCGAGTATTCATTCACTTAACTGCAACTATTATTTGAACCAATGTCACATTTTTTATTTGAAAATGTGATGTTACTCCAATAGAAATCGTATCCTTCTAGTGTCACGCACAGGGCAAACCATTTGAAAAAGTGGGACGCAAAGCCTCCGGCCTAAACCAGACGTTTTTTGGTAGGTAGCGGGGTTACCGATGGCAAAAATGCATAACAACAAGTTTACCCATTAATGACATTGTATTTGCATTGGTTTGCTAATCTCTCGGACCTGATTTGGTGGCGTAATAGTAATTACACCGAGATAACACATCATGGATAAACCGATACTCAAAGATTCAATGAAGCTTTTTGAGCAACTTGGTGCGATAAAATCTCGCTCAATGTTTGGCGGATTCGGCCTTTTTGCAGATGAGACCATGTTCGCACTTGTGGTGAAAGACCAGCTTCATATTCGCGCAGATCAAAAATCAACATTACTTTTTGAAAAGCAAGGGCTCAAACCATACGTTTATACTAAGCGTGGGTTTCCTGTTGTCACTAAGTACTACGCGATTTCAGACGCGCTATGGCAAGACCAAAATGCACTACTCGCTTTAGCCAAACGTGCATTGGCCAGTGCTAATAATGATAAACAACAGCAAGCAACAGCAAAACCTGAACGATTAAAAGACCTACCTAACCTGCGTTTAGCCACCGAACGAATGCTTAAAAAGGCGGGAATTGAAACAGTCGAGCAGTTGGAATCTCAAGGCGCGGTTCGTGCGTACGAAGCGATTAAAAACACCCACAGTGGTGCCGTGAGCTTAGAGCTGCTTTGGGCGTTAGAGGGAGCCATCAATGGTACGCACTGGAGTGTGATTCCTCAGCAACGTCGAGACGAATTAGTGAATAAATTGTCTTTGTAGGCAAGCACGTTTATTATTTCTTATAGATTAAAACCACATCAAAATGATGTGGTTTTTTTATATCGTTTGAAAGATTTTCTGTCTCAATCAGGTCTGATAACCAAGCTATCTGGAGAAAAATTGAATGAACAAAAAACTCGTATTCGGAATCTTGCTTATCGCGACCATTATTTTATTGGCGGTTAATTTTAGTCAATACCTCACACTCGACAACGCTAAAGCACAACAACTTGCCCTGAACAGTTTTATTGAAGAAAACTTTCTGTTTTCTTCAATAAGCTATTTTGTCATTTACGTTGGTCTTACCGCCTTTTCAGTTCCTGGAGCTACCGTCGTCACGCTATTAGGCGCTGCTCTGTTTGGTTTTTGGTATAGCCTACTGCTTGTCTCGTTTGCCAGCACCATTGGGGCAACCATCGCATTTTTGAGTAGTCGCTACCTGCTAAAAGATTGGGTGCAGGCACGTTTTGGAGACAAACTTAGCGCGATCAACCAAGGCGTTGAAAAGGATGGCGCCTTTTATCTATTTTCATTACGCTTGATCCCTGTCTTCCCATTTTTCCTGATTAACTTGCTAATGGGTTTAACACCAATTTCCATTGGTCGTTACTATCTTACTAGCCAGATAGGCATGCTACCTGGTACGGCTGTCTACCTAAATGCGGGGACACAATTGGCCGACATCAACTCGTTGTCGGGGATACTTTCACCGACAGTATTAGCCTCATTTGCGTTATTGGGTGTGTTTCCTATCGCTGTAAAATGGATCATGAGTAAATTTAGACCTCAACTCTCTTCATAAAAGGAATTCACTTATGAAGATATTCACCGCCAACACGCCTATAGAAGCGCATATCGTGTGCCAATTACTGATGAATGAAGCGGTACAATGTGAGGTTCGAGGTGAGGGTTTATTTGGCTTGAGAGGTGAGTTACCAGCAACTGAGGATACCAATCCATACATTTGGCTATTGGAACCTGAGAAAGTCGATTTTGCTAAAGCGATATTAGCCAGCTATCGTGAGCAGCAAGTAGCGCATCAAAATTGGCTATGCCCACAGTGCGGAGAAGAAATAGAAGGTCAATTTGGAGCTTGCTGGCATTGTGGGCAAGTACTTGAGTAATGAGCGCAATTGACAGAGGAAGGCACTAGCCTTCCTCATGTTTTATTAGATTTGGCGTTGGATAAAATCGATCGAATGCTGGTTAAACTCGTCGGGCTTTTCCACATTGCACACATGGCCACAGTTTTTTATCTCTAGCAACTCACTCTGGGTGTGAGCAGCAACCATCTCTTTGACGGGTTTAATAAACATATAATCACGCTCTCCCATCAAATATAGCGTTGGGATCGGCAATTCACGCTCTTTGAAATAACGCATCAGTGGATTCACCTCTGCCGCGAGTATAAACCAACGCTTAAACTCTTTTTGACACAGCTTCTTCGCTTCACGGATAAAGAGATGACGTGATTCCTGCTGATTTTTTTGCGGCATCACAATATAGGCAAACAGCTTGTACAACCACATATAGGGCAGCACATGCTTGCCAAAGTTACCTAGAGAGACCAAGATACGAGAACGCGCATCGAGACGCGTTACCGCACCACCAAGCACCATGGATTTAACCCTTTCCCCCGCCAGTTCCGCTAGATTTCGGACAATGATCGTCCCTAGAGACATCCCAACGAAATGCGCGGAGTGAATTTTAAGATGATCAAGCACCTTGAGGATATCTTGCGTCACCGCCCCAAAGGTATAGCGGTTACTGATCAATTCTTTTAATAGTTGATTGGATTTACCGTGCCCACGTAAGTCAACCAATAACAGATTGAAATGCTGCTTGTACGCTTTAATTTGCTTAAACCAGATGGACGAACTGCCACCCGCACCATGCACAAAAACCACCCACTCTTGGCTGGTAGGATGGAGATAAGTTTTGTGAAATAGTAACGCTTGAGCCATAAAACAACGCCAAAAAAAGAGAAAACTAAAAGGTTTAAACAGTATAGCTAACCCACTTGCAATGGTGATGTATCAAATAGCAATCCAATCGAAATGGGGACTTCCGCCACAAGGATAGTCAATGAATCACCATAGTAAGAATGGGAGGCAAGAATCCTACCACATATCAATTCAAATTCTATTTGAGTTCGGTTAAAAAACGTAAAAAGGCACCATAATCAGTGCCTTTCCATTCATATTTCAGAACTTTTACTCTATTTTAGCGCAGAACGATACAACTCAACATATTGCTCTGCTGCCTTGTTCCAGCAAAAATCTCGTTCCATCGCGTACAGCTGAACTCGTCGAAGCTCTGTTAGATTCTGTGCATACAATAACAACGCTCTTTGCATGGTAATCAACAACGCTTGCGCTGTGGGCTCATAGAACACAAATCCTGTCGCAGTCTCTGGATTCACATCGTAATCACATACACTGTCTTTTAGACCCCCAACACCTCTCACGATCGGCAAGGAGCCATACGCCATGCTATAGATTTGATTTAAGCCACAAGGCTCAAACTCTGAAGGCATTAAAAAGAAATCGGATGCGGCTTCAACTAAGTGTGCGAGTTGATTGTTATAAGCTTCAACAAAGACAAACTTTTCACCAAACTGAGCTGCAACATCACGTAATTGCGCAGCAAGCAACGGGTCACCGGTCCCAACCAAAACCAGCTGAACATCCAACTTCAGGAAATCAGTCAATACTGGCAATAGATAATGCACCCCTTTCTGATGCGTCAAACGACACACCATACCAAACATAGCGACGTCCTTTACAGGTAAGCCGACTTGCTCTTGAAGCGCACGTTTACAGCCATTTTTCCCTCTCACCATACTCTGCTTAGTTGCTTTGTAGTTGATGGGTAAATAGCTGTCAGTATCTGGATGCCATGCAGAATAATCGCAGCCATTCAGAATCCCGACAAGATCATCAGATCGCGTTTGAAATTCCCACGCCATGCCATGACTGCCAAGTTCAGTTTTCAGCTCCTCTGCATAGGTTGGGCTCACAGCGTTGATTTTATCCGCGCTCATCACGCCCGCTTTCAGCATCGTCATATGCGTAGAGCTGACGGCGGCATCGGGTACATTTCGGCAATGAAATTCAGGTAAACACTGCATCTCATCATAGTGAAAGACACCTTTAAAGACCGCATTATGGATCGACAAAATACTCTTTGTTTGAGCAAAAAATGGATCTTGACCGTAACGGTGCTTAAGCAAGAATGGGACTAAGCCTGTATGCCAATCATTGGCATGCACGATCTCAGGCTGGAAACCAATCTTTGGTAACATATCCAAACAAGCAGCACTAAAAAAAGCAAAGCGCTCACCGTTATCCGTATACGCCTGATTATTCTCAGCGTACATCGAAGGACGATCAAAATAGTGCGCACACGCAATGAGATAGACTGGCGTATCGCCCAAGAAACGTTTTTTAACTTGATAATGAGTATGAGGCCAAGATTCTAAGTGTGTATCGAGGATGATTTCATCATCACACACATCAGGAATTGCGGTATAAGCCGGAATGGCAATTCTCGCATCATGCTGAAGATTCACCAAAGCTTCAGGCAGTGCCTTGGCAACATCCGCCAAGCCACCACTTTTGATCAAACCTTCTACTTCCGATGCTACAAACAGAATCGACAAAGGGTTAGTAGCCAACTCTTGCTCCTTTTGGAATAACAACGATACCTTCATCGGAGACATGGAAGATTTTTTTGTCTTCCTGCAAATTCACACCAATTTGCGTTCCTGGCGCGATATCTACGTCCTTATCAACAATGACACGACGTAACACACAGCCTTCCCCAACTTTGACATCACCCAATAAAATAGACTCGCTAATATCGCAGGCTGAAGCAATATTACTACGGAAACCTAGCACAGACTTTTCGATACGTGAACCACGTACGTAACTGCCATTGCAGACTAGGCTATCAATAATTTGTACACGCCCGTTGTCTGAGTCGGTAAACGTCGCAGGAGGCAATGGTGGCTGATAGGTGTGCAGCGGCCATTTTCGGTTGTATAGAGAGAATGGCGCGTCTTTTTTCAACAGATCCATGTGCGCTTGCCAGTAAGCATCAATGGTACCGACATCACGCCAATACACTTCAGCTTTTTCTCCGGAAATACGGTTCTGGCTAAAGTCATACACGAATACGTCACCACGTGGGAACATTTTAGGGATAATATCTTTCCCAAAATCGTGGGATGAGTTTTCGTTGTCCGCATCTTCAATCAACTCAGCGAACAACACATCCGCTTCAAACACATAGTTACCCATTGAAACCAAGGCAAAGTCTGGGTCACCCGGAATCGATTTAGGCGCTTTAGGCTTCTCTTCAAAGCCCACCATACGCCCTTCTGCATCGACTTCGATAACACCAAACTGCGACGCTTCTGCTAGTGGTATTCTTAAAGCAGAAACGGTTAATGCGGCTTGTTTCTCTTTGTGGAAACTAAGCATCTGCTTAATATCCATCTTGTAAATATGATCCGAACCAAAGATACACACTTGTTCTGGTTCAGATAGCTCCATAAAACGCAGGTTTTGGTAGATAGCGTCAGCCGTGCCTTCATACCAACGTTTGCCAGTGCGCATCTGTGCGGGAATGGGATCAATAAAACGATCAGTAATACCGTTGATGTTCCACCCTTTTTTCATATGATGGAACAGAGATTGAGATTTAAACTGCGTTAACACGTAAATACGCATCAAGTCTGCGTTCACAAAGTTGTTTAACGCGAAGTCGATTAGGCGGTAACTACCGCCAAAAGGCACCGCAGGTTTACTACGAGATTCCGTCAAAGGACGTAGCCTTGAACCTTCACCGCCAGCAAGAATCATTCCCAAAACACCAGCCATTCGTTGTTCTCCATTTCGTTATAGCTAGAAGACTCAGTGAGTTCACTATGTGGGGGGACACTGAGCTCAAATTGTTATCCCTTGCGCAAACCTTGAATTCTTTAAGCCGAATCATTGTTGATCAAGGCATTACATTAATATTGCACAAGTTTCGTATAAGTTATCGCACTTCCAACAAATTACAATTTCAAATAGGGTATTGTGTGCTGCATGCATTTGTTGCGTTGGGAAGTCGTTACCTGGGTCACACTCAAACAGGTGTTTATTTACATATCCCGAACAGCTAAGTTACACATTTCCGACACGCACATTCTTAAGCACATGTGAACAGAATAAGTCAGGCATATGAAAGAGCGATGACAAAGAGATCCCATAGATATCGACTGTGTCATCAGCGCTTGTCATGAGGGAGAATAGAGCTAATTGGTGAGCGATAGAGATAAAAAAAGCAGCCAATGTTGGCTGCTTCGTCAAACTCGGTTATTTCGCGTTTTTGCGTTTATCCGTTACTTCCCATTTACCATCAACATAGAGTGCTGTCCAACCTGTCGGTTTTCCATCAACTTCAGTGCGTACATAGTTTTCTTTGGTTTTACGGCTAAAACGAACAACCGCCTCGACCCCATCAGGATCTTGTGTTGGCGCTTCTGCAAGGTGTTTGTATTTCTCTGGCAAACGCTCAGCAAATCGAGCCAACTCAGAAACCAACGGCACACGCGTTTCTCTAGATTTCGGAAAATTACTCGCGGCGAGGAATAAACCAGCAGCACCATCACGAAGAACAAAGTACGCATCTGAATTGCTGCATGGCAACTCAGGAAAATGCACAGGATCTTCTTTTGGTGGCGCTACTTCACCGTTTTTCAGGATCTTACGCGTGTTCTTGCAAGTCTCACTCGTGCAATCCATGTATTTACCAAAGCGACCGTTTTTGAGCACCATGTCACTGCCACACTTGTCGCACTCAACCACAGGGCCATCATAACCTTTTACTTTAAACTCACCATGCTCGACTAAGTAACCCTCACAGTTTGGATTGTTACCACATACGTGCATCTTACGTTTATCATCGATCAGGTATGCATCCATCGCGGTTTCACAGATAGGACAACGTTTCTTTGCTCGAAGCGCAGCAGTTTCAACGTCTTCTTCGAGAACGTTGATGATGCCTTCTTCATCACCAAGATTAATGGTCGTCTTACAGCGTTCTTTCACTGGCAATGCGTAGCCAGAACAGCCAAGGAAAACCCCAGTAGAAGCAGTACGAATGCCCATTGGACGCGAACAGGTCGGACATTGAATATCGGTCATAACAATATGATTTGGTTTCATACCGCCATGCGCTTCGTCTTCTTCGGCGCGGCCAAGATCCGTGGTGAAGTCAGCAAAGAATTGATTCAGAACGTCTTTCCAGTTCACATCGCCTTCGGCGATTTTATCCAGCTTCTCTTCCATACGAGCAGTAAAGTCGTAGTTCATCAGATCGTTGAAACTGTCATCAAGACGGTCAGTCACGATTTCACCCATTTTCTCGGCGTAGAAACGACGCTGGTCCACTTTTACGTAACCACGGTCTTGAATAGTCGAGATAATGGAGGCATAAGTTGAAGGGCGACCAATGCCGCGCTTCTCTAGCTCTTTAACCAAAGCAGCTTCGGTAAAACGAGCCGGCGGCTTAGTAAAGTGCTGTTTCGGCTCTAAGGACTCAAGGTTTAGCTTATCGCCCACTTGAACCGCTGGAAGGATCGTATCTTCATTTTTGCCCAATGGGCGCTGCACGCGAGTCCAACCATCAAATTTCAGAATACGGCCTTTTGCTTTCAAGGTATATTCTGCAGCTTTAACGCTCACCGTCGTTGAGTCGTACTCAGCTTCAGTCATTTGACAGGCGACAAACTGATTCCAAATCAAGGCATAAAGTTTATGTGCGTCAGCGTCAACACCCTCTAGAGCATCTGCTTTGATGTTGACATCTGAAGGACGAATCGCTTCGTGCGCTTCTTGTGCCCCTTGCTTGCTACCATAAACCAATGGTGCTTTTGGCAAGTAGCGAGAGCCAAATTCATCACTGATGTACCCACGAACTGCTTCTACCGCTTCTTGGCTTAAATTGGTCGAGTCAGTACGCATATAGGTGATGTAACCTGCTTCGTACAAACGCTGAGCCAACATCATCGTTTTCTTAACGCCATAGCCTAAGCGAGTACTTGCCGCTTGTTGGAGCGTTGACGTAATAAACGGCGCTGAAGGCTTGCTCTTTGTTGGACGATCTTCCCGCTTACAAACTTCAAACTGTGCTTTTTGCAGAACCGCCAGAGCGGCGTTGGTTTCCGCTTCATTGACTGGGCGGAACGCGTCACCAGACTTTTGAGCAACCAAAAGCTTAAATGGCATCGTTTCTTGCGTCAGTGTGTTGGCGTGAATGTCCCAAAATTCTTCCGGTACAAACGCTTTGATCTCTCGTTCACGTTCCACCAAAAGCTTCACAGCGACCGATTGCACACGACCTGCAGACAAACCGCGAGCCACTTTCTTCCACAGTAATGGGGACACCATAAAGCCCACAACGCGGTCCATGAATCGACGCGCTTGTTGTGCGTTAACCCCATCCATATTGAGATGGCCAGGTTTTTGGAATGCTTGCTGAATTGCATTCTTAGTAATTTCGTTAAAAACGACTCGTTTATAGCGTGCTTCATCGCCACCGATGATCTCACGAAGGTGCCACGCAATAGCTTCCCCCTCGCGGTCCAAATCGGTTGCGAGATAAACAAAATCAGCGTCTTTAGCTAGCTTTTGTAATTCGCTGACAACTTTTTCTTTGCCTGGCAGAATTTGATAATTTGCAGCCCAATCATGATATGGGTCGATACCCATTTTCTTGATCAGTGCATTACGATCTTTCTCTTGCTTGATACGAGCCTTTTCTTCTACGCTCATACCCTTAGTAGAAATGGCAGCCGCTTTTTCGCCTGTACTCTGACCTGCTGTAGGCAAGTCGCGTACATGACCAACACTCGACTTAACCACAAAGTCTTTTCCAAGATACTTATTGATCGTTTTAGCCTTAGCTGGCGACTCCACTATAACGAGCGATTTACCCATATTGACTCTAACGTCCTTAAAAAATGATCACATTACTTTTCGTTTTCACGAGAAAAGTAATCGGTACGTTGTACTATTTCATTGCTTCTTTTTTTACTATTGTGCGAGATGAAAAGAAGATCAACTGCTTTTTTACATTTCGAATTTGTTTGCTCGACAATTCATCGCTAAACAATAGACAACGATTTTTGCTCATGTCGACAAAATGCGGAAACTGTAGACCGCCGTATACTAAGCAACGGATGAATTTTGTTGCTAATAAAAACCTAATTTTTCTGTTGCATGTCACAAAACGTTTACTGATCAGCATCAAGCAACCGTCTGCTTTTTGCCTCGGATTCTTTAATAGCGATTGAATTCGCCCGTCAAGACTCTAGACTATCGCTCGTAAATCATAGTAAAGGCGCTAAGAAAATGAGTGACAAGAAATCCATTTCTGAATTTGAACTGCTATTAATTGCCAACCACATCATCCAAGAGCATGACGATTACATAGAGGGAATGAGAGCAACCAGCGTCGACGAAAAAGATGGCGTACTGGTGTTTAAAGGCGAATATTTCTTAGACCATAACGGACTACCAACAGCCAATACCACGTCGGTTTTCAACATGTTTAAGTATCTCGCGCACCATTTGTCGAAAGAGTTTACTCTCAACAAATAATCTCCCCACTGATACGCCAATATTCCCATAAACAAGTTGACGTTGATGTTAGCCGGTAAGCGAGTAAATCTCCATCAGCATAGATTTACTATGTACCTGCTCGGACTTACATTTCAACAAGCGTGCGCAACCAACACCGCGACAACTTCACGCTGAACGGAGAAAAGAAAGCCTTGGCATTTCACCAAGGCTTTTATTCTTACGCTAACTCACTCAGTGAAGCCAGCTTGTCAAAGTAATCCGGAAATGTTTTTGACGTGCACTTCGGATCGTTAATGGTCACAGGAGTGTCGCTCAGCGCTACCAAGGAAAAACACATCGCGATACGGTGATCATCATAAGTATCAATGGCGGCATGCGTGAGTTGTTGTGGCGGATTAACGATGAGGTAATCCTCCCCCTCTTCCACCTCCGCGCCCACTTTACGTAACTCCGTTGCCATAGCGGATAATCGATCGGTTTCTTTTACTCGCCAGTTGTACACGTTGCGAATGGCTGTTGTGCCTTGGGCGAAAAGAGCCGTGGTAGCAATGGTCATTGCCGCGTCAGGGATATGATTGTAATCCATGTCGATGCCTTTTAGGCGACCAACGCGAGAGATGACATAGTCTTCTCCCCACTCAATTTCGGCACCCATTTTCTCAAGAGCATCAGCAAAATGGATGTCTCCCTGAATGCTATTTTTGCCGATTCCCGTTACCTTGATCTCGCCACCTTTAATGGCGGCAGCAGCAAGAAAATAAGACGCCGACGAGGCATCCCCTTCCACCAAGAATTGACCAGGGGAAACATAGCTTTGACCAGCTGGAATAATAAATTCTTGGTAGGCGTTATTGACCACATCCACACCAAATTGCTTCATGATGTGCAGTGTAATATCGATGTAAGGTTTTGAAACGAGTTCACCGACAATATGAATTTTCACTTCACCTTGTGCTAACGGTGCCGCCATTAAAAATGCAGTTAAGAACTGGCTAGAAATAGAACCGTCAATATTGACAGTTCCCGCCTGTAAGCCTGTTGCGTTGATTTTCAACGGTGGGTAGTTTTCGTTTTCAAGATACTCGATTTGGGCACCCGCTTCTCTTAAGGCGTCCACTAAGTGCCCAATAGGGCGCTCTTTCATTCGTGGTTCACCCGTCAGTACAAATTCCCCTTTGCCCAAACAAAGCGCTGCGGCAAGTGGGCGCATCGCTGTACCGGCGTTGCCTAAAAACAACTCCTGAGCTTCAGCCGCTGTAAACGGTCGGCCTAAGCCTTCCACAACACAAACAGTTTTGTCGGCAGAGAGCTCATAATGCACGCCAAGCTTCGTTAGCGCATTAAGCATATGACGGATATCATCACTATCTAACAAGTTAGTGAGTCGCGTTGTGCCTTTAGCAAGGGCAGCCAATAACAAGGCGCGGTTAGAAACACTTTTTGAACCAGGCAGGTTCACTTCACCATTGACTTTTTTAATCGGTTGTAACGTAAGGCTTTCCATTAATTGAGTTAATCCTTGAGTCCCGTTTTCCTTAAAGTGAGGACTTCAACTTATTCTTCGTGACTTCAGACTAACGAAAAAAAACCGATAAAACCAGTGAAAATGAGTGAATAATTACTCAAATCTACAGTGCTAAATCAACCCTAACCCCATCATCAAAATAAAGCATCCGAACCTTATCCGCTCGGTTGAATAACATGTTCTTATCCACATCCTGAATAACATTAATCAACTGCCCCTTTTCCGTCTTAATCAACAATTCAACCAGTTGATATTCAATGCGGTATTCACTTTGACCTTGGTTTTGTACTATCACCGCTCCCGCTACTGCGCCAATGGCTGTTGCAACCTCTTTTCCTGCCCCTCCTCCAAACTGATTGCCAACTACCCCCCCCATCGTGGCACCGAGCAATGTTTTCCATCCTTCGGCTTGAGAGCGCATAATCTCCTGTTGAGAAATGTATCGAACTGATTCTACTTCGCCATAAATGACTTTATTCACTGGCTTTGCTACATTCCTCTCATAGTTTGCGTGCACTAGAAACGGCATAAACAGCAGGCAATACAACCATTTTTTCATAAACATCTCCTCAAACCGGACTATAGATATTCTCACATGGCGATCTATCTGACAGAACTTGATAGTAAAAGTTTAGACTTTCCTCCTGCAGAAAAGGCATTGGCCGATCCCAATGGCTTGTTGGCCTTTGGTGGTGACCTCACACCAGAAAGACTGATCGCGGCATATCACCATGGTATTTTTCCGTGGTACGGGCCGGGAGAACCGATTTTGTGGTGGAGTCCATCAACGCGAGCTGTTTTTGATCCGAACACCTTCTCACCCTCTAAAAGCCTTAAAAAGTTCCAGAGAAAAGCTCAATACCAAGTCAGCATTAATCATACGACGCCAGAAGTCATTAAGCTGTGTGGCAACACACGCCCCGCGGAAGAAACTTGGTTGAATGATGAGATGCAAGCGGCCTACACCTCATTAGCGTTGCAAGGAATCTGTCACTCGGTTGAGGTTTGGCAAGATCAAAAACTCATTGGTGGTTTCTATGGTCTTAGCATAGGAGAACTGTTTTGTGGCGAATCGATGTTTAGCCTCGAAACCAACGCATCTAAAATTGCGTTATGGTATTTTTGCCGTCATTTCAGCGAGCATGGTGGAAAACTGATCGATTGCCAGGTGATGAATTCTCATTTGCACTCATTAGGGGCTTTTACGTTGCCGAGAGAGGAATTTCTCCAACGGCTGCTATGCTTAAAACAACAGAGAGTAACGTCGGGTTGTTTCTCACCCCAATGGTTGAAGAGGCACAATGCATGAGTTCAGATATCCACCAAATTAAAATAGGGCTCACAGACAATCATCCTTGCAGTTATTTGCCCGAGAGAAAAGAACGAGTCGCCGTGGCACTTGAGGCGGATATGCACACAGCTGACAATTATGAAGTTCTGTTGGCCAATGGATTTCGTCGCAGTGGCAATACCATCTACAAGCCTCATTGTGATAGCTGCCACTCATGCCAACCCATTCGCATATCAGTACCCGACATTGAACTTTCACGCAGCCAAAAGCGTTTGCTGGCCAAAGCACGCCCCCTTAGCTGGTCGATGAAGCGAAATATGGATGAAAACTGGTTCGATCTCTATAGTCGATACATTGTTGCTCGACATCGTAACGGAACCATGTACCCCCCGAAAAAAGATGACTTTGCTCATTTTTCTCGTAATCAATGGCTAACCACGCAGTTTCTCCACATCTATGAAGGACAGCGCTTAATCGCTGTCGCAGTGACAGACATCATGGAACATTGCGCCAGTGCTTTTTACACCTTTTTTGAACCAGAACATGAGCTATCTCTGGGGACTCTGGCCGTGTTATTTCAATTGGAATACTGCCAAGAAGAGAATAAACAATGGCTCTATTTGGGTTATCAGATTGACGAGTGCCCAGCGATGAACTATAAAGTTCGCTTTCATCGCCACCAAAAACTAGTAAATCAGCGTTGGCAAGGGTAGAATACGCCCCAACTTTACTTTTTTACATTTTGACGGCTTATGTAACCGTCAAGATTCGCCAAGTTTCTAAGAGGATTAAATGGCTAAAGAAGACGTAATTGAGATGCAAGGCACTGTTCTTGATACTCTACCAAACACTATGTTCCGCGTTGAGCTTGAAAACGGCCACGTTGTAACTGCGCACATTTCAGGCAAAATGCGTAAAAACTACATCCGTATTCTAACGGGTGACAAAGTAACTGTAGAGATGACTCCATACGACCTATCGAAAGGCCGCATCGTCTTCCGTGCTCGTTAATCTCTGATTATCGCAGTCAAACAAAAAGCGGAGCGCTATGCTCCGCTTTTTGTTTGACTAGAATCATGTCGCGTACAGAAACGACTGCGTCGCGCGTTTGTGTACGCTATCAATAATAAAGCGAGCCTTAGCTCGCTTTATTATTTACTTTTAATGAACCGCTTCTTCACGCGTTGTCAGATACTCAAACTTCAAATCATCTTTCTCTAACGTGACTTTCACCGTACCACCATCGATTAACGAACCAAACAGCAGCTCATTTGCCAACGGTTTTTTCAGTTTATCTTGAATAACTCGGCTCATTGGTCGGGCACCCATGGCTTTATCGTAACCTTTGTTTGCCAACCAGTGACGAGCATCTTCAGACACTTCCAAAGAAACGCCACGCGCGTCCAACTGCACTTGTAGCTCGACGATAAACTTGTCCACCACCTGATGAATAATCGCTTCATCAAGGCTATTAAACCAAATGATGTTATCGAGACGATTACGAAACTCTGGAGTGAAGACTTTCTTAATTTCCGCCATCGCATCATGGCTATGATCCTGCTGAATCAAACCAATCGATTTCTTCTCAGTCTCTGCGACACCAGCATTGGTGGTCATGACTAAGATGACATTACGGAAATCCGCTTTACGACCATTGTTATCGGTAAGCGTGCCGTTATCCATCACCTGCAATAATAGGTTGAAGATATCTGGGTGCGCTTTTTCAATTTCATCCAGCAGCACAACGGCATGAGGATGTTTGATCACCGCATCCGTGAGCAAACCACCTTGATCGTAGCCAACATAACCTGGAGGCGCACCAATCAAACGGCTCACTGAATGTCTCTCACCATACTCGGACATATCAAAGCGTAATAACTCAATCCCAAGTATCTTCGACAGCTGAACGGTGACCTCAGTTTTACCAACACCAGTAGGGCCAGCAAACAAGAAAGAGCCCACAGGTTTGTTTTCTGCGCCTAATCCCGCACGGCTGAGCTTGATGGCTTCACAAAGTACGTCAATCGCCGCATCTTGCCCAAACACCAACATTTTCATCTTGTCATCAAGGCTCTTGAGAATATCTTTATCCGAAGAGGATACCGATTTTTCTGGGATACGAGCCATTTTAGCCACCATGGCTTCAATATCTGCCACTCCAACCGTTTTCTTACGACGACTCGCTGGCGTCAGGCGACTACGTGCACCCGCTTCATCAATCACGTCTATCGCCTTGTCAGGCAAATGACGTTCATTAATGTACTTCGCAGATAGTTCAACCGCAGCTCTCAGCGCTTTGTTGGTATAGCGGACATCATGGTGCGCTTCGTATTTAGATTTCAACCCCATCAAAATCTTCGTTGTGTCATCTAACGAAGGCTCGACAACGTCGATTTTTTGGAAACGGCGAGACAAAGCACGCTCTTTCTCAAAAATGTTGCTGTATTCTTGATAGGTAGTAGAGCCGATACAGCGTAGCTTTCCGCCACTTAATAACGGTTTAATCAAGTTTGCGGCATCAACCTGGCCACCAGAAGCCGCACCAGCACCAATGATGGTGTGAATTTCATCAATAAATAAGATGGCGTCTTTTTCTTTCTCTAGCTGCTTAAGAATGGTCTTAAAACGCTTCTCGAAATCGCCACGGTATTTGGTTCCCGCCAGCAATGAGCCAATATCTAGGGAATAGATGACGCTGTCTTTAATAACGTCTGGTACCGAGCCCTCGACAATTCTCCACGCCAATCCTTCTGCAATGGCTGTCTTACCAACCCCCGCTTCACCAACGAGAAGTGGGTTGTTTTTACGGCGACGACAAAGTACTTGTATCGTACGTTCCAACTCTTTATCTCGGCCAATTAGAGGGTCAATATGGCCATCTTTCGCAACTTGATTGAGGTTGGTAGCAAAACTTTCTAAGCGTTCTTCTGAGCTACTCTCTTCACTACTCGAATCGCTGCCGAAGGAGTCTGACGAAGAAGAGTCATCACTCGCGCCAGATGCTTTCGTGATACCGTGAGAAATGTAATTCACGATATCCAATCGTGAAATATCATTTTTCTTCAATAGATAAGCCGCGTGCGATTCTTGTTCACTAAAGATAGCAACCAGCACATTTGCACCAGTGACTTCACTGCGACCGGAAGACTGAACATGAAACACAGCTCGTTGAAGCACTCGCTGAAAGCTCAACGTAGGCTGAGTTTCCCGAGTTTCATCATTGTCTGGAATAAGAGGAGTTGTCTGATCAATGAACACATCCAGTTCATATCGCAGAGCATTGAGATCGGCTTTGCACGCCAAAAGAGCTTCCTTCGCAGCATTGTTTTCCAACAACGCGAGTAGGAGGTGTTCAACAGTCATGAACTCATGTCGTTTGTCACGAGCACGAGCGAAAGCGCCATTCAGGCTCGACTCTAATTCTTTATTAAGCATAAGTACCTCCTGTGAGAACAACTTGGTTGCTCGAGCAAGTCTTATCTTTACGCTTGCTCCATCGTACACAGCAACGGATGTTCATTTTCCCTTGAATACATCGTTACCTGCGCTACTTTCGTTTCAGCAATCTCTGCACTATACGTGCCACAAATTGCTTTTCCTTCGTAGTGAACTTTCAGCATGATCTGCGTAGCTTTATCTAAATCATGCGAAAAAAAACGCTCAAGAACATCAATCACGAAATCCATCGGGGTGTAATCATCGTTGTTTAGCACCACGTTGTACTTCTTGGGCGGTTGAATCTGGGTTATTTCTTTCTCCAGTAAATCCGAATCTGGAGTGATCCATTCAAAATTTTTACTCATGGCTTCTATTAAACACTTGGGACTTTCAACAAAGAGTCAGATACCTGCAAACACTTTACCATAAGCACCAAGTTCGGTGTAGTCAGTTAGCCTTCGCGTGTAATTTCCCTTACTTAGAGACTAATTCACGCCACAGCAGGCTGCAAATAAAAAGATGAGACAAGGCTATTTATCTGCAACTGTTTGATGCTTTTGCCATCAGACGTCAACTCATTTTAGGGAAAAGCTCAATCACTCAACAAAGAAACTTTTGCAAAAATGTTAAACCCAAAAGTGATCTGTTTGCGATTATGTTGTTATTAATACATTTTTACTATTGACTAGCCAAAATCATTGACTACATTGGTTGGTGTTGATGAATTTTTCTTCACTTAGTGCTTCGCTTCGCAAAACGCGAAACTTGCAAAAAAGTTTAACTGCCAAAAATCCATCACACGAAATTCTTAAATTTAGCTTAAAAGCAAATTTGCCATCAGTCTGTTACACAGGCTAAAGATTGGCTAACAACATCAGTAACAAAATGCATGAGGGATGTATAGCATGGCTACAGGTACAGTAAAGTGGTTCAATAACGCCAAAGGATTTGGTTTTATCTGTTCAGATCAAGAGGAAGGCGACATCTTCGCCCACTACTCAACGATTCAGATGGACGGTTATCGTACACTGAAAGCGGGCCAACAAGTCACGTATGAGATTGAGAAAGGTCCGAAAGGGTGCCACGCTAGCAGCGTCGTTCCACTCGAAGTACAAGCAACGAAGTAAGACTGGTATTGCGACAAAATTCACTTTTAAGCAACGCTTTAGCTCTTATTGAAAAACCCGCCTTTCGGCGGGTTTTGTTTTTTGCATTAAGCTTCAATCACTTGGTTTAAGGATTGACTTGGTCGCATCAGAGCCGAGGTTTTAGCATCGTCAAATAGGTAATAACCGCCAAGATCACCTGGTGCACCTTGCGCACCATTTAACTCAGCGACAATAACTGCCTCTTGCTCTGCAAGTGCTTTTGCAATTGGAGCAAATTCAGCCGCCAATTCAGCGTCTGCGGTTTGCTCTGCCAACGCTTTCGCCCAGTAAGCCGCCAAGTAGTAATGGCTACCACGGTTGTCTAACTCACCCACTTTACGAGACGGAGACTTGTTTGTATCCAAAAACTCGCCTGTCGCAGCGTCTAATGCATCAGCCAATACTTTTGCTTTAGCGTTTCCAGACACCACGCTCAAATGTTCCAGTGAAGCCGCTAGCGCCAAAAATTCACCGAGAGAATCCCAACGAAGATGATTTTCTTTTTGAACTTGCTGTACGTGCTTAGGTGCAGAACCACCAGCTCCGGTTTCAAATAGGCCGCCACCGTTCATCAGTGGAACGATAGAGAGCATTTTTGCCGATGTACCTAATTCTAGAATTGGGTACAAATCGGTTAAGTAGTCACGTAGTACGTTACCAGTCACAGAAATGGTGTCTTGACCCGCTTTGATGCGCTCGAGTGAGAACTTACACGCATCTACCGGTGCTAAGATCTTAATTTCTAAACCTGCTGTATCATAATTCGGTAAGTAGGCATTCACTTTCTTAATAAGCTCGGCGTCGTGAGCTCGGTTTTCGTCCAACCAGAATACCGCAGGAGCACCACTTGCTCTTGCGCGCGTGACAGCCAGTTTGACCCAATCTTGAATTGGAGCGTCTTTAACTTGGCACATACGGAAGATATCACCTTCTTCGACTGCTTGTTCAAGCAGTACAGCGCCGTCTGTTGTAACGACTTTAACAGTGCCTGCCGCATCGAGGATAAAGGTCTTGTCGTGTGAGCCGTACTCTTCCGCTTTTTGTGCCATCAAACCAACGTTTGGTACACTGCCCATTGTTGTCGGATCAAATGCACCATGCTCTTTACAGAAATCGATAACGGCTTGATAGACGCCTGCATAGCAACGATCTGGAATCAATGCTTTGGTGTCTTTCTGCTTGCCATCAGGACCCCACATTTGGCCCGATGCGCGCAGCATTGCAGGCATAGATGCATCAACGATCACATCACTCGGTACATGCAAGTTGGTAATACCACGGTCAGAATCGACCATTGCTAACGCTGGTTGAGATTCGTAAACCGCAGCAATTGCAGCTTCAATCTCTTCTTTTTGTGCTTGTGGCAAGGCTGCAATTTTCGCGTATACATCACCAAGTCCGTTGTTGACGTCAACACCCAACTTAGCGAAAAGATCGCCGTATTTGGCAAAAACGTCTTTATAGTAAACTTTGACCGCATGACCAAAAATGACAGGATCTGACACCTTCATCATGGTTGCCTTCATATGAAGCGAAAGCAAAACATCTTGTTGCTTAGCTTCTGCAATTTCTTTCTCGAAAAACGCAACAAGTGCATTTTTGTTTAGAACGGCAGAGTCGATGATCTCTTTATCTTGCAGCGCAAATGCTTTCTTTAGGACTTTCTTAGAACCATCTTCAGCAACAAATTCAATTTGCACATTTGTTGCACCGTTTACTGTCACGGACTTTTCACTGCCAAAGAAATCTTTTTCCGTCATGCTCGAGACGTGAGACTTCGAATCTGAGCTCCAAGCCCCCATTGAATGCGGGTTTTTCTTTGCATAGTTCTTCACTGACAGTGGCGCTCGACGATCCGAGTTACCTTCACGAAGTACAGGGTTTACCGCACTGCCTTTAATCTTATCGTAAGTCGCCTTAATAGCTTCTTCTTCATAAGTGCTCGGCTCTTCTGGGTAGTTTGGCAGATCATAGCCCTTGTCTTGAAGCTCTTTAATCGCGGCTTTCAACTGAGGAACTGAGGCTGAAATATTTGGCAGCTTGATGATGTTCGCTTCTGGCGTCTGAGCCAGCTCACCAAGTTCTGCAAGCGCGTCGCCAATACGTTGTTCTTCTTTTAGGTGCTCTGGGAAGTTGGCGATAATACGCCCTGCTAGAGAAATGTCGCGAGTTTCAACGTTAATGCCTGAAGAAGCTGTGAAAGATTGAATAATTGGCAGCAATGAGTAAGTTGCTAGCGCTGGTGCTTCATCAGTAATGGTGTAAATAATTGTAGGTTTTTCTGTAGGCATGAAATTTCCCTATTTTTGAACACCTCAGCAAGCTGAGATGAGTGGAATTGACGCGCTTTGCACTTTCACTGAGTATCAGTATCTCCCCTAGTGCAAACCGCCGTTTGGCACTCTTTGTTGTTACTCTTTGAGTTAGTTTCTCTAAATCCATGAGTGCACGTTTATAATTAAACAAATTACGCAAAATAGTCTATTATTCTGTGCGCTATTGTTAGTATAAGGCGCGCAGATCATATCCGATTCCGTCGAAAGTTAAAACTTATACACACACTTCATTTACATTTTTGCAAGGTACTTAACATGTCATTCCGTTCTAGCAGCACTTCTCCACGCTCGAACAAGCAAACAGCGACCAAGCGATTTAAACAAAGCGGACAAGCTCAATCTGTTGGCTCGCCCAAAAGACATGGTGTAAAACGGAAGAACAATGAACAGAGCAAAAAATCTTTGTCGTTGGCAGAACGTAAAATCATTATCTTCAATAAGCCATATGACACGCTCAGCCAATTTACCGATGGTGAAGGTAGAAAAACGTTAGCAGACTTTATTCCTGTCAAAGGAGTATACGCAGCGGGAAGATTAGATCGTGACAGTGAAGGCCTGATGGTGTTAACCAATGATGGCATACTGCAAGCCAAACTCACTCAGCCAAAATCCAAATCGCCTAAAACCTACTGGGTACAAGTAGAAGGCGCTCCAACCGAGGAACAGCTCGAACCTCTTCGCCGTGGTGTTGAGCTGAAAGATGGGCTGACGTTGCCCGCTAAAGTAGAGATCATCCAAGATCCTCAGCTGTGGGAAAGAACCCCCCCTGTCCGATTTCGTGCTGCAATCCCCACCACTTGGCTAGCCATTACGATTATTGAAGGAAGAAATCGTCAAGTGCGACGCATGACGGCCCATATTGGCTTCCCGACGTTGAGGCTAGTACGTTACTCAATGGGAGGAATGACGTTACAAGATCTTCAACCCGGCGAGTGGAAGGAAATTTCCTTACCAAGTTAGGGCTAATGCCCTAACTTAAGCCGTAACGTAAACACAATTACTCTTGATCGACCATCCACTTACGGAAAGCTTTGCGCTCTTCAGTTGATGCTTGTTTGTACCAGTGTTGGAGTTGTGTTAGTGCACCTGAATTTTTAGTCGCAGTATCTTTAGCCATCTTATCCGTTGTTACTACCTCTGGGTTTACAACACCAGCGCCAAATACGATTCCTCGCTCTTCATTGTGCTTGGCGATTAGAGCTTCCATGCCATAGTACGGCATAAATCCATCATTCCCTTTTAGCTTTTCTTGGCTGTAGGAAATTTCTTTACCACTTACGCCTTCAATACGCCATTTAGGTGATGTGTTGAACTCACGATTTGCTTGCTCATAACTAAATACTTTCGGTGGATACAACTTAATATCTTCACCGAGATCGTCAATGGTTATAACGAAAGGAGCGGAGTCAAAAACCTTTTGGTTGCTACCTGAACCAAGCTCTGCCGCATAGCGAACAACAAGTTGAACGTTTTTTGCATCCACTTTCATCGGCTCTAAAGGCTCATCCACTTCCGTTCCATTAGCAAATAGAATCTTCACACCAGAAACTGGCGAGATCATCGCAGCGTGAATATTGAACGACATCAGCATGCCTGCTAAACCTAGTACTCTGAGCATAACTATCTCCGGTTATTACAAAAAAAAACACCCTCATGCGAGGGTGTTTAGTATAAATAAATCCGTGTGGATTAGAATGATGCTTTAACACCAACTGCATAAGCAGTTTCTGTATTATCTGCGTCATTACCACCAACTTCAGCGTAAAGAGTTGCGCTTGGTGCTAGAGGGTAACCAGCGTTTACATACCAGCTTGTTACGTCGCTGTTTGCTGCGTCAGAATCTGCAAAGTTAACACCCGCAGCTAGTTTAACTACGTCTAGCTTGTAAGTTGCAGCTAGAGCGATGTTATCAGCATCTACGCCATCGTTTTCAGTCGCGTAGTAAGCCGCAGCAAGACCTAGGTTTTCTACGCCGTTGTAACGAGCTTGTAGTGACCATAGAGTCTCATCGTGAGTCGCTTTACCTTTATCAGCGATATCAGCTGAACCAACAAACGCTGTGAAATCGAAGTCTTTCAAACCACGGTAACCAATTCGACCGTCGAATAGGCGTGAATCAGGGTTTACTTTGTCTGAGTTACGGAACTGGCGAATTGCTGCAGATGCATAGAAATCAGCAGAATCGAAGTCGTAACGCATTGTCTCTTCGCCACAGAATTGATCTGTACCGTTAAAGAAAGCATCTAGACCAAATACGTAGTCAGAACCAATACCTGCATCATCAAGAACTGAACATAGACGACCAACTTTGAAAGTGTGCGCGCCAGCGTAAGCAGCTACATATGCATCACCGTTAGTTGAACCAGTGTCTTGGAATTCCCAGAAACCACCGAATTGTACTTCGTCGTTTACTGCGTAACGAACGTCAAAGCTAACGTCTGCATCGTGAATCTGTTGCTTCATTTCAGAGTCTTTCGCTTTATCTTTAACGTAACGAACTTCGATATCGCCGCCCATTGTTACAGATACTGCGTCTTTCTTGTACAGTTCAAAACCTGCATTCGCAGAACCCGCAAATGCCATAACTGCTAGAGCTACTAGAGTCTTTTTCATAATAATCCACTGCCTTTTCTTAGTTTGGGAGTTCCTTGCCCGGTTCCCTTTTGTTTTTTTGATACTGATTTACCTATCCTGAGAAAGCTCATCAGCACCTGTAAATTTCGATTGTTAGATTGCAAAAGATTATTCTGACTGTCAAATTTCCTAAAAAACAAATATAAAAAAACATCAAACCCATCAAAAACAACAACTTACATTGTTTACATACTTTTTTTCGAGTAACTTCTAAGCAAAATAGGCCTAATTTACACAAATCGTTACAAGCAAATATTCGGAATAAAGAACCTAAAAAGGAACAAAAAAAGAGCATTTACAGAATAAAATTCTTAACAACACCCTATGGCGGCGGTTTATATTTTTTATTTGATGAATTAAATCTAACCTTATGAAGGTTCAGTTTTTTTTTGTGAAGGAGATCTAGGTTTAAATTAAAAGGATCCAATTTCGTGAGATACGCCTCGCTTAGAGATGTGTGCTAGAATCCGTGGGTCTGAACATGGGTCACAGTATGCTAACCAGTAAAATTCAAAGTTCTATTCGCACCAGCTATCAAAACCTGCAAAACCAGCTTGAAAACTTTATTCCTCGCCGAGCGCAAAACTATCTCGTTGCGGAGATGGCAAAAACACTTTGCGGTTCCTATCACAAAAAAAATCGCATTCTTGTTGCAGAAGCAGGGACGGGAATCGGGAAATCACTTTCCTACCTTATGGCCGCAATTCCAGTGGCAGTACTTAACAACCGTAAAGTGGTGATTTCAACTGCAACAGTTGCTCTACAAGAGCAATTGCTGAATAAAGACCTGCCTTTGTACAGAAGAATTTCAGACTTAAACTTTTCTTTTGTTTTAGCGAAAGGCAGACAACGCTATTGCTGTGCCGAAAAACTCGCTAGCGCCAGTGGCATCGACGGTGGACAGCTAGCGATGTTTGAAACAAAACCCAAAAAGAAAGACATTGAGCTGTTAACCACGATGTATCAAAGCTTAGCCAAGGGGAAATGGGATGGTGATAGAGACAGTTGGCCTAAGCCTATTGACGACAGCCTCTGGCAATTGATTGTCAGCGACAAACATAGCTGCAATAACAATTTACCTATCCATCGCCACTGCCCTTTTCAAAAAGCACGCTCAGAGCTCGACAAGCACGATGTCATTATTGCCAATCACAGTTTGGTCATGGCTGATGCAGACTTAGGCGGCGGTGTTATTCTGTCTGAACCAGAAAACACCATTTACGTTTTTGATGAAGCGCATCATCTTCCCCACGTTGCACGAGATCATGCCTCTGCTGCTTCAAGCCTAAAAGGTGCAGCAGCATGGCTCGAACGCTTAAACCAAAACAGCAGCAAGTTTGCAGCCTTGGCGGATGAAAAACGCGTTAGTCGCTTTCGCAATGAACTTCAAGAATCCGTGCAAGTGGTGATTCCTTCTTTACTACAGCTCGCAAAACAGTTCGACCCAGCGAGTTTTGAGGAAGGCACCTATCGATTTGAGCATGGCCAACTCCCTTCTTGGCTAGAAGAGCAGGCAAAAGAGCTCAAAATTTTCAGCCAGAAAGCCCATCAGGCGGTCGCTAAAATTGCCGATCTCGTCGCCGAACGTGTTAAAGATGGTGAACTTTCTGCAAAAACTGCCGAGCCCGCTTTGGCGGAATTGGGTTTCTATATTCAACGAACTGAAAATCTTTCACAAGTGTGGCGGTTGATGGCTGAGCCGACCCGTGAAAAAGGTGCGCCTCTGGCTCGCTGGCTTGAAAAACATCCGGATCGCGAAGGTGACGTTATCGTCAGTGTCTCTCCTTTAGAGGTAGGCTGGCAGCTGGACCAACAAATCTGGAGTCGCTGCGTCGGCGCATTGTTGGTTTCTGCAACCATGAGAGCACTGAACTCATTTCAATATTTCTGTCATCAAGCAGGCATTGATATGCGTGAGGAATCGGGAGTCCAATTTCTTGCTTTGGCCTCACCTTTCGATTATCAAAACCAAGCAGAGTTGCATCTGCCTGCCCTCAAATACGAACCACAAGCACCGCAGTTTACGGAATATCTTATCGAGATTTTGCCTAAGTATTTAAAAGACAAACAGGCAAACTTGGTTTTATTCTCTTCTTATTGGCAAATGAACCAAGTTGCGGAAGGTTTAGCAACAGAATTGGTAAAAAGAGGATGGGCTTTGCAAAAGCAAGGCGAAACATCACGCACTGAAATTCTAAAAAAACATAAAGAACTAGTAGAAAAAGGCAAAACGAGCATTCTTTTTGGTACAGGTAGCTTTTCAGAGGGGCTGGATTTACCCGGAGAGCTTCTGGAAAACTTGGTGATCACAAAAATACCTTTTGCTGTCCCAACCTCACCAGTTGAACAAGCGCATTCAGAATATATTGAGTCTCGTGGAGGTAATCCATTTATGCAGATCACTGTCCCAGAAGCGAGTAAGAAGATGATTCAATCGGTAGGACGATTACTGCGCAAAGAGCGAGATTCTGGTACAGTCACCATCCTCGACAAGAGGTTGATTTCGAAGCGGTATGGCAAAGCGATTCTGGACTCCCTGCCTCCTTTTAAACGAATCATTGAAAAATAGAACTTGCTGCATTACACAATTAATAACTAGAAGAACGTTAACCCTATGGAATTATTAGAACCAACCATGCTTGTTGTCCTTGCTTTGGTTGCTTTCATCGCTGGATTTATCGATGCCGTTGCAGGCGGAGGGGGAATGCTCACCGTTCCAGCCCTTCTTTCACTGGGCTTACCGCCACATATTGCACTAGGAACAAACAAACTTGCCGCGACGTTTGCTTCTTCTACTGCCGCATTTACTTACTATCGCAAACGCCTGTTTAAGCCTCAGTGCTGGCTCCGCGCATTTGCAGCCACTTTGGTAGGTGCCACATTGGGCACACTCTTTGTCGATGCCATCAGTACCGAGTGGTTAGAGAAAATACTGCCACTGATCATTTTAGCCGCTGCCATCTATACCATTTGGCATAAAACGCCCGAAACAGAGCACGACAGCACTACTCCCGAGCCGTGCCCAATGCTGAACAAAAAGCAATTTGTGCAAGGTGCCACACTAGGATTTTATGATGGTGTCGCGGGACCAGGCACCGGTGCTTTCTGGACCGTCAGCTCAATGGCACTCTATAAACTCAATATCCTGCTGGCTTCTGGCCTCGCAAAAGCCATGAACTTTACCAGTAACATAACGTCGTTGGTCATGTTCGCCTTCTTAGGGCACATCAACTGGGGGCTTGGATTAATCATGGGCGTTTGCCTGATGGCGGGGGCATTTGTGGGTGCTCACTCTGCGATTCGATTTGGCGCAAAGTTTATTCGTCCGGTTTTTGTTACTGTCGTCAGTATTCTTGCCATGAAACTGGCCTATGAAGCTTGGTTTGTCACGCTATGAAACTACAAGATATTGCGCTGCGGCTTGATGAGCTTGCTATTCAGGCCGCGCAGTTAGACAGACAAAGAGGCGAACATCACACCCCTTTGTTTGATGAGCGATTGTTTGCTTGCCGAGCGCGCCTCTTAGTGCCCTGCGTTAAAGAGACCAAAGCGACTTTGGATGCGTTGCTAAGAGAACAAAAAGATCAGAGACTCACAACCCAACGTGCTGAATATCTCACAGAACAGTTGGTTGCTCAGTTCTCTGCGATTCAACGTGAGCTCTCCACAACCACCATTCGCAAGAATGAAATCAAACATGCTAGTCATTATCGCAAACCAATCAATGTGTTGTATCAAGAGTTGGCACAGCATCAAGAGTGGACGCGTAGACTAAAAGAGATGGTGTTGGAAAAGCAGAAAGAACTCGATACCGCACCTGCATTTCTTCGTACGCAAGCTCAACAGGCGTTATTAGCAACAGAACAGCGATTAGAGCGTTGCCAAGCTGCAATGCTAAAGATAGAAAATCAGATCACATACAGAGAGAAAAATCAGTAATGAATGACCTTTCCCCTCCACCACTGGAACAAGCACCGGATGAAATTAAACTGGCGGTCGATTTGATCTATCTATTGGAAAGCAATGACGTTGATGCTGCAACGGCCCTAGCGGCACTGAAGATTGTCCAGCAAGATTTGGAGTCGAAGCTCAATCGTCAAGCTTAAACCACGTTAGTGCCAGTCACGAGATGACTGGCACTGGCGAATTAGAAGCCTTCTTCCCTTCATCAAACTTTAAACTGACCCATCAATTGTTGCTGCTCTGCTGATAGTGCTTCAATCGTTTCGCCAGCCGATTGTGACTCTTGCGCTTGCGATAAAATCTGGCCGCTGAGATCGCGAATGTTGACCACGCTCTGATTCACTTCCGCAGACACCGCCATCTGTTCTTCAGCCGCTTTTACAATCTGGCTGTTCATATCATTGATTGCCGAGATAGACTCAAAGACACTTTGCAATTGCTCAACTGCATTTTGTACTTCTGTCGCGGTATGCTGAGCGAACACGTTACCTTGCTTGATGGCATCCACCACAGCTGTGGTGCCATTTTGTACTTGAGCAATCACAGTACGAATTTCTGCTACAGAATCCTGAGTGCTGCTCGCCAATTTTCTAACTTCATCTGCAACCACTGCAAAGCCACGGCCTTGTTCGCCAGCGCGCGCCGCTTCTATCGCCGCATTAAGCGCCAAAAGATTGGTTTGCTCTGAAATGCCCTCAATGACCGTCAGGATCTCTGTAATATTGCCATTATTGCGGGCTAACTCTTCCACCACAGGGACGGCTTGAGTCATTTGTTCCACCAGCTTCAGCATCTCGTGTTCAGAGCGCTCAATGACTTCACGGCCACTATTCGCGAATCGACTGGCTCGATTCGCTGCCTCCACCGCCACTTCCGCATTTTGCACAACCAAACTTGCGGTTTGTGTCATCTCTTCAGCCGCCGTAGCCACCATATCGACTTCTTTAAATTGCGATTCACTGCTAGTTCGGGTTTCCACTGCTGCTCGTTTGGCCCCCACTGTTTGTTCGGCAAGCTGTTGAGACGTTTTTGCCACATTGGCAATGGTTCGCTGAAGTTTATCTAAAAAAGCATTAAAACTTTCTGCCAGTTGGCCAATCTCATCTTTGCTGCCCACCACTAGACGCTGAGTGAGATCCCCTTCACCAGATTCTATGTCACGTAAACTGTCCACCACGACCTTAATTGGCTTCACTAGCTTGGCGGCGGAAAAGGCGATGGTAAATAGCCCTAGCACCACCAAGACAAGCCCCACCAGCAACTCAAATTGAATGCCCGATGAAACCTTGTCACTGATGATTTGATCCAATGTCTCGACATCTTTGAGTACGGCCGATTTTGGCATTTCGAAGATCACGCCCCAAGTTTGGTTGGCAACGACGACCGGAGCAAAGACAAGTAGCCACTCGCCATCGTCACTCCATGAAACTTGCTCTCCCCCACTGTAAAGCCAATCCGTTAATGTGTTCGCGGAAACGTAGGAGCTGGCAAAAGCACTACCAATACTTTTGGAGCGATCGTCACTGGCGATCAAAGTGCCGTCTAAACTCACAATGCTAATGTGTCCCTGCCCATTAAAAAGGCTGCTATCGGAATCGTTTGCGATTTGCAGTAAAGAATCGAGTCGTACATCAATACCCATAAAGCCGATTGGGTCACCATCAACGAGGATAGGAACCGACAAAGAGGTGGTCAAAAAGCTGCCACCATCTTGTGTCATTTTGCGAGGGGAAGTAATACACGCTTGCCCTGAGTTCAGAGGACACAAAAAACGCTCGCCGTTTTCATCCGATTTCAAAATTGCTTCCGAAAGGACATTGGCAACGACATTCTCGCCATTATTGGCCGTGGTCCAGTAAGGAGCAAACTGGCCACGTTCATTCGACCCCACATACTCTGCATTCACATAATTGGCGTCTTCACCATCGAGCATATTGGGTTTAAAAACCAAATAAGCCCCTTGCATGGTTTTGAAATTCACGACCGATTTACGAACCATTTCATCCAGTGCTGTGCGCAATACTTCGCTCTCACCAAAATTCTCTTCACTATTGGTCTTATAAAACAAAGCACTCGCCGCTAACATTTCAGCACGATATAGCGACTCATTCAGAAACTCAGAGACCTCAGTAGCATTGAGTAATGCACGAGTTTTCACTAATTGCTCTGATTTGGAGGTGACAGACGCAGTGCTTTGTTGCTTCAATGTCTGTTGATTTGCAATCGCGTTGTAGACAGAAAAGCCAATTAAAGAGAGAGAAGTGATTAGCAAGCAAAAACCCGACAGCAGGGTAATCTTCCACTGAACAGAAAGAGTTCGCATAGTACATCCTTATTCGCAAACAAATAGAGCTAAACTTTCGTTTTATTTGCTTTCCATTAAAGCATAATTCACCTCGATATCAATTAGAAATGTTACGAAGTTGTAGCGCACTATCGAATCATCAATGTGATCAATCGCTGTGATTACTTATCTCTTCTTGAAGTCATTGAGTTGAGTGGTAACATCAAGTCAAACAACACGAATCAGGATCAAGAATGAAAATAGTCAGCTTCAACATCAATGGGTTACGAGCTCGCCTTCATCAACTTCAAGCATTGATCGACAAACATCAACCTGATGTTATTGGTCTGCAAGAAATCAAAGTCCACGACGAAGCCTTCCCCGTCGAAGACGTCGAAGCAATGGGCTATAAAGTCTATTTCCACGGTCAGAAGGCACATTACGGTGTTGCTCTGCTGTGCAAACAAGAGCCTATCGAAATCCAAAAAGGATTCCCAACCGATAATGAAGAACATCAAAAGCGCATGATCATCGGAACCTTTCTTGATGAGAAGGGTGAAAAAGTGACGGTGTTGAACGGCTATTTCCCGCAAGGGGACAACATAGCGCACGAAACAAAGTTCCCTTATAAACGCCAGTTTTACCAAGATCTGATGGGGTACCTAACCACTCACAGAGACAATGGTGAGCAAGTGGTTGTGATGGGTGACATCAATATCAGCCCGATCGATGCCGACATCGGCATTGGAGAAGTGAATCGTAAACGCTGGTTGAAAACGGGCAAATGTTCTTTCCAGCCCGAAGAACGTGAGTGGTTACAAACTTTGCTGGACTGGGGTTTAGAAGATACGTTCCGCAAATTGCATCCAAGTGTGGATGATAAGTTTTCGTGGTTTGATTATCGCTCAAAAGGCTTTGACGATAATCGTGGCCTGCGCATTGACGTGATTCTTGCTACGCCATCTTTGGCCGCCAAGTGCCGAGAATCCGACATCGATTACGAGCTGCGCGGCATTGAAAAACCCTCAGACCATGCGCCTATTTGGGCAACTTTTGAGTAACCCGTATTCGTTCATCGATTTAAACTCAGAGAGGAGCCTAGGCTCCTCTCTGAGTTTCACTACTGGCTAATTCGACGGCCAAGCGGTTACGCCATCGACTGGCACAAATTGCTTAGCAAAGTCTGTCGTGCAGTAACCCGTCTTGGATGAAACGAAATAGTTCAGTGGCATCGCGGGATGATTGTGAGTAATCACTTGCTGCTTCGCTTTATCACTGAAGGTAAACCCCCACATATCAAGATACGCCCGCATGTCTCGCTCGGTAATGTAACTCAGCGCGACCAGTAGCCAATCGTTATTGGTCATACTATTCGCCTCCTCCAACGAATATTGCCCAAAGCCAATCGACTCATTTCTCGTGCCCCATAACTCGGCACTTCCTTTCAAGCGATTGAACTCACGCTCTATCAAGTGCAAGCGACCTAATAGATGCCAGCCATCTTGCAAGATACCTTGTTGCTGCGCTGCCATCATCATCTGAATATAAATGCGCGCCCCCCAACTCCAGCCGGTTTTATTCTGAGCGGCCATAAACGCATTGGGATCCGCCTGCTGACGGCTCTGCTGCAACAACTCATATTGTTCTTTGAAGTCTAGAGATTGACACTGAGACTCCTTGCCTGTGTCTATAAAATACTGAGACTTGCTGTAATAAGAGTAGTAGTTGGTGGTGGAATGCCCTTCCCAACCAGCAAAACGAAAACGGCCTTTTTCTAACCCATGGCCAAGCTCATGCAAATCGCCGTGCCCCACTGGGCTAAATGCCCAATAGGCATCGTAAGGATTACCAGAGCAACCATAACCACAGGTGGCTTGATCGGCATTCATGTGTTTGACCATATCGATGCTTTCCACCTGCCAACCTTTGTTTTCACCATAGGTTTGCACTTGCTCAAACACCGTAATACCCGGGCCTTTAAAGCCAGCTAACGCGTGCGGGAAATTGTGCATGTATCGCTCTGTCGCCTGTGCCATGGCAGCAGCACTTCCCGCCCACTCTGGCGCTGAGATCGACTGAAGCATTTTGTCGCGTTTTGAATGCACTTCAAACCCCGGTGTGATGAGCTCTGCCCAATCAAACTGGTCTTGATTCAGTTGCGCGGCAAACGGTTCATTATCCTCAGCACTTCGCCATACGGGATGTTGCGCCACGTTTGTAAACTGCAGCTTAACGGGGAGATCGTTGCCATCAAAATGGACTTGAATCGGCCCGCCGTAAGGGGAGGTTAAACGAATCGTTTCACCGCTCTTAATCTCATAAGTGGTTGAGGTGAGGTGCTTAGGGCGGCTATAACCCTCTTTTGAAAACTCGTGGGTTGCCCCACTTCGAAGTGAGTTAATCGCAATCGACACCTTAACCGCGCTGTTATCTCGACGCGTGATTTGGAACGTTTCACCCGGTAAAGCGTACACACCGGCTGAGCGAAAGTTGCGTTTCGATTGCAACTGAACCGTTTTACTGATCCGCGCGATATCGGAACCAAATTCGCTGCGGCTAAAATTACCCATATTCGGCTGTTTTGGGTTGATCGCGCGAGAATGATATTGGACATAATCGGCAAAATAGGATTTTAGGAACTCAAGCGATGCCGTGGTCGATTTATCCATTGGAAACACCACATCCTGACGATAACGATCTGCCAGCAGTACCATCAGTTTTTCATACTGATAATCTGCGGTTTTAAACAGATCGACTTGGCTTCGATCCAAAGACAATAAATGGTTGCGAATCGCGTTTGCCGCAAAGTAGAACTCGCTGTCCATCTTGGCGCTCTCTTGGCAAGATTTGTCGTCACATTGCGTCAAGTCCACCGTAAAGCTATCCGTTAAAAAACGATTGAGTAACGCTTGCTGAATGACGATGTCTTGCGGAATGATGCCGTTCAGCGATAAGGCATTCCATTGGCTAATGCCGAGCTTTCGCCAATAGTTATCACCGACATACTTAACATGAAAGAGGTCAAAAAGTGCATTGCCTAATTCCGTCATGCCACCATCCCAATGCAAATAAAGGATAGGAATGCCCATTGATTGCGCTTTTTCAACGGCGCTTTTGACATTCGCCACGGAATCTCCACTGTTCATATGTTGCGATAGAATCAGCAAATCAGGCTTTACCGTGACACAAGCCAGCAGCTTTTCACCATCACACTGGTTGGCATCGTTGTAGCTAACCGCTTCACCATATCGTTTACTTAACCAATTTCTTGTTGCTTGCTCATCGGGAAAATAACGCGATTGATCCATCTGCGCGATCACCACGTTCGCCCCTTGCTTCAATGAGCCAGCATTTAGCCATGTCAGAAGGTTATCCAGCCAACTCTCCATGTCACTGTTCACAGATGTCGGGAAACGTTGAGCAGTGCGAAATGGGTTGCTACCTAAGACGGCATATCGCTGATCATTGGTTCTCAAGCCAGCCACACCAATGGTTAACTCTTGGTCTTTATAACCATCAGACATCGCTTTGTTAGTCTGTAAAATAGGCTGGTTAAACCCGTAGGTAGCCTCAATGATGGCCGCATCATGAGTGGGATCCCACTCAAGCGACGACGCATTGGCTGCTAACTGCGTTCGCATCGCGTCGTTTTGCTGCTGATAATCGGCCACGTAGCGCTGACTGGCTTGAATAAATTCATTTGGATCGGACACCAGCAAGGCATTTCCGCTTTCAAGCGCCCGCTCTACATCCGTTTTGACTTGTGCTGTTGAACCACCGCCACCACTACCACCACCGCATGCGCTCACCGCAAGCGCTCACCGCAAGCGCCAGCAAGCTGGAGTAAAAGATCTTGTTCATTTTCTCGCTCGTTCTTTTTGTTTTTCTTAGTGTAATTAATGACTTCAGAACAACAACCAACGAGCTCATCGCGATGATTGATTTTGAACTAACCTAACATAACGGCACCCTATAGGTGCCGTTCATAAGTTTGTTGAACAATCTAAAATTAGCTCAATGGCCTGAGGTAAGCGAGGAAGCGTTTCTCCGCATTTTTGAATACCCAAAGGATCAAAAACGTCAGCGACATGTAGAACAGGCCTGCGGTTAGAAACGATTCAAAAGGAGCGTAATAACGCGAGTTCACCAATCGAGCAGCCCCAGTAAGATCGAGAATCGTCACAATACCGGCGACCGCACTGCCGTGAAGCATAAAAATGACTTCGTTGCTGTAGGCTGGGAGAGCTCTACGCAACGCACTTGGCAATACAACACGGCGATATGTCATCCAATGGCTCATGCCATAGGCTTTTGCCGCTTCCACTTCCCCTTTTGGCAAACCGTTGATCGCGCCACGAATGATTTCGGCGGTATACGCAGAGGTATTCAAAACAAACGCCACCAAAGCGCAGAACCAAGCATTTTCCCAAAGCGTATCTTTCACGGGGAAAAACTGATCCATCCCGTAATAAATCAAATAGAGTTGAACCAACAGAGGTGTGCCTCGGAAAAAATAGATGTATCCCCAAGCCGGTAAGCTCACAAAGTAGTTACGACTGTTTCTCGCAATGGCAAGCGGAATGGCAACGCCCAAACCAATCACCAGTGAAATTGCCACCAACCAAGCGGTTGTCCAAAGGCCTTCGAGATAGATAGGAAAACTTTCTACGATTAATGAAAAGTCCATCGTCACCTACCTCGTATGAATACTGAATTTACGTTCTAGGACTTTCAAACAGCCCGTAGAAACGCTGGTAAAGAAAAGGAAAATCAGCGCCACCGCCATATAGAAGGTAAATGGCATTTTGGTTGAACCTGCCGCTAACGACCCCACTCGAACCATGTCTTCT
Organism: Vibrio vulnificus NBRC 15645 = ATCC 27562; assembly: GCF_002224265.1. NCBI lineage: Bacteria > Pseudomonadati > Pseudomonadota > Gammaproteobacteria > Vibrionales > Vibrionaceae > Vibrio > Vibrio vulnificus. The sequence goes on along the minus strand of NZ_CP012881.1, from coordinate 2,580,770 downwards.
AAACCGATGATGGAAACCAGAGCTGTGGTTTTTAGCAAAACCAACCAGTTATTACCAAAACCGGGTAACGCATGACGAACCATTTGTGGAAGCAATATGCGGCGGAATGCCAGCGTCGCGCTCATACCATACGCTTTTGCCGCCTCAAGCTCCCCCTTATCGACCGCCATGATGGCACCACGGAAGGTTTCCGCCATGTAGGCACCGAAGATAAAACCTATGGTCAACACACCAGCAATAAAGGGGCTCACATCGACATAGTCCGGTAAATAGGAAACCCACTCGTGATTTGGGTCGCTCGATGTAAACCACTCGTTGAGCCATTCATTCACCGCGTAAAGCGAATTATTGAGAAAAATCTGGCCACCGAAGAAAATCAGCATCATCAACACCAGATCAGGGATCCCCCTGATGATGGTGGTGTAAAGAGTGGCAATAGCACGCGCCCAGCGATAAGGCGCCATTTTGGCAAGCGCGCCCAACATGCCAAGTAGCATGGCGAGCACAAGGGAAAGTAGTGCTACTTCGATGGTTAACACGGCCCCTTTAAAGATAGAGGCTTCATATCCTTGTAAATCCAGCATAGGTCAGTTCCTAATCCCTAGAATCTAGAATCCTAATTGCCGGGTACATCCAGGAACGAACCGGCAATTAGGGCGAGAGTTCAGCGGTGATTAGTCGCCATAGACGTCATACTTGAAGTATTTCGCCGCGATTTGCTGATAAACACCTTTTTCACGCAGTGACAGAATGGCGGCATCCAGCTGTTTGGTGAGTTCTTTATCTTGCTTACGAACCGCAATACCAAAACCTTCGCCAAACCATTTTGGATCTGTTAGCGATGGTCCAACAAACTCGTAGCCTTCACCACCCGCTTTATTCAGTACACCTTCTTCCAATGCTGATGCATCACCCAATACTGCGGCAATACGACCATTGGCTAGGTCAAGATACGCTTCATCAAATGAACCATAGCGTACGATATCAACGTTCTTGCCATAGTTATCGGTTAGGTATTTGTCGTGCGTGGTTGCACGTTGAACACCGATTTTTACGCCGCTCAGCTTGTCAAAATCCAAGCCTGCGCCTTTCTTAGCGATGAACTTGTTCGGGATCAGCGCGTATTTACCAGTGAAATCGACTTTTTGCTTACGCTCTTCCGTGATAGACATAGCGGCAATGATTGCATCGTACTTACGAGCCAATAGTGACGGGATAATGCCATCCCAATCTTGCGCGACGATCTTACATTGCACTTTCATCTCTTCACACAAGGCATTCGCCATATCGACGTCAAAGCCTTTTAGTGAACCATCGGCTTCTGTCCAGCTAAATGGAGGGTACGCCCCTTCAATGCCAAAGCGAACCGTTTTCCATTCCTTCGCCTGAGCGATACCCGACACTGCGGTTGCGGCCAATGTTGCTGCAAGTAACCACTTCTTCATATCCATACTCCTGTGATTGTTTTTGTATTGCGATGTTGTGTTTTGTTGTTAGGTTCTAGGTTCTAGGTTCTAGGTTTTAGGTTCTAGGTTCTAGGTTCTAGGTTCTAGGTTCTAGGTTCTAGGTTCTAGGTTCTAGGTTCTAGGTTCTAGTACGATAGAATGCCCATCACCCTTTTAATAAATCGATGAAATAAACTGCTTTAAGCGCTCTGAATCTGGATTGCTGAACAGCTTTGACGGCGCGCCTTGTTCTTCGACCAATCCTTGATGTAGGAACATCACGTGGTTAGAGACATCACGAGCAAACGCCATTTCATGCGTCACCACTAACATGGTTCGGCCTTCATCCGCCAAATCACGCATTACCCCCAACACTTCACCGACCAACTCTGGATCGAGCGCCGATGTCGGCTCGTCAAACAGCATCACTTCAGGGTCCACCGCAAGGGCGCGAGCAATCGCAGCACGCTGTTGCTGACCGCCAGATAAGTGACCTGGGTAGTAATCTTTACGCTCATACAAGCCGACTTTTTTCAACAGCATTTCTGCTTTTTCAATCGCCTCGGCTTTGGGCACACCCAGAACATGAACGGGCGCTTCAATCACATTTTGTAGCACCGTCATGTGAGACCAGAGGTTAAAGCCCTGAAAAACCATCGCCAAGCGCGAACGGATACGCTGGACTTGCTTTTCATTGGCTGGAACCGCCTCACCCGCACGATTGTTTTTCATCTGGATTAATTCGCCATTAACCCAAATTTCACCTGCGGTCGGCGTTTCTAGTAAATTGATGCATCTAAGGAAGGTACTCTTACCGGAGCCGGAAGAGCCAATGATGGAAATAACGTCCCCTTTGTGTGCAGCAAGTGAAATGCCTTTTAGCACTTCATTCTGACCAAACGTTTTGTGCAGTTGTTTGATATCCAGCGCTGGTACGTCATGCATGCGCTTGTACTCCCTGTGTTTTTTGTCACTGCCAAGGCACTCCGGCCCCTTGAATGGATACAAACTAGCATCCTATCAATTGAGTTGCAACAAATTATTAACCTGCATTTTTGGCATAGTTAAAAACGAAAAGTAGATTTATATTCACAATTTAGCAATATATTCTTTTAACGATGCATAGAAGGCATAAAAAAAGCCTCCGAGGGGAGGCTTTATAAGATACAAAAATGTTAATTATCTCTACTTAAAAGCAATGAGCGTGTTGTTGATGAATTATTGTACGCAGCACGAACTTCTTTCAGATTTGCTGCAATACCCATGACATCTTTAGAAGTATCTAGCCCATCACCATTACCAAAACGAGTCATAAACTCTTTCAAAGATAACGAATCAAGATTTTCCGCTAACATATAGTCTTGCGTTAGGTTAGAGGTAGATGAAATAACAAGACCATCAGCGACACTTGCTGGAACGCTATCGTAATTGAGATTCGGTACTCTCAACGAAGGTGTAATTAGTGTATATAAGGTATGCCTTAATACATAAGGAGTAGAGCCAGATGTAGCACCTTGCTGGTAGCTGATTCTCTGTAAACCATTTTCATTAGACAAGCCGATACTACTGGTAATATCGATGGTTTGATTTGCCACAGAAGGTTTCGCATCGTTCGTATTTGATAGCATAAACAATGAATTATCATCTACAACAAGCTCCCAAGCCGAGCTTATTTCATCAAAATATGTGGCATCCCACCCTGCAGTCGCGATCGTTCCATTTACCTTAAATGACCAAGTATCGCCATTTGTCGCTGTTGGATGATAGAAAGTACTTCCCTTACTGATCGTAGACAAAAGATATTGGAACGACTTGTAATTAGAGTAAATCTCGATGTCACTAAAGTTGATCAACGAAGAACCAATTGAAGGAGTAGAAGATGACCCGGCAAACTTCATCATGCCTTGATTCCAATCTTCAAAACCATATTGGAATAATTGACTACGGTTCGTTGTTCTATATTGAGCGATCATCGTTTGTTCTCCAAAGATCGCTTTGAGCGTTTTTCCACCAGTCAACTGTGGGTTAGTACCCGTAACAGTTTCAATTTGTGAATCATAGTAATAAGTAACATCCGGATTACCCGTCGCATCATCAGCATTCAAATATTGAAGCGAGCTCTTGGTAATAATTGCATCGTTATTACCTGTGACGCAGGTAGAATCATTGACGATGGATTCAACAGACAAATAGACATTTCTCAGCGAATCGTCAGAAGCCAACACCTCTTTAGAAAACGTAATTGCATTAATTACTGTACCGTTAGCCTCCTGCACTGTAAAAAAACCGCCATCAGGAATACTTTGCAATACCAAGGATAACTTACCATTTTTGGTGCTCACCAAGTCCCCTTGTTGTTCACCAGCAGAGTTCGAGTAAAAGCCAATAATCTTATTATCTAATGACGTACCAACGACATTATAATTAAGAACTTTATCAACCGAGCTTTTCTGATACTTAGCAAAAACTGTACAGCTTCCATTGGCTGATAAATCCTTTTCTACCGGCGTTACAAACGTAAAACTATATGAGGTTGATGGAGTACCACCGCCGCCGCCGCCACTACTGCCGCCACAGCCAACTAACCCCGCAGAAATCATTGCCACCAGCGGCATCATTTTTAATTTTGTCATTCTCTCATCCTGATACGGCAAAGTTTCGCCAATTAAAAGTCACTGGCGGCATCCTTGCAAAAATAACGCCAACTTATGTTAACTGCTGATCGCAATAAAAACAGAAGTGTTCACCTAGACGCATATTTGTTTTAAATTTTCTAAAAACAGACGTGCTATGAAAGCAAATTACACATAAAAACCAAGGACTTTTCGCATGCCAGCTACTTTCTGTAGTTTTCTTTCACATCTTTTCTTAAAGTGATCTAAATCAATCACCCCAAAGGGTTAACTTGCTAGACTCGGCCGTAAAGTTGAGGCTGATCTCAGCCGTCAAAATTAGTGAAATTTAGCTATGCTTAGGCACGTGGTATTCGTGCGACAATAAACCTAACACCTAGCATCGGCTATAACAGGAAAAACCCGCAGGATGCGGACTATAGAATTCAGATCGAATTACTAACTTTTTAAATATATGAGGAATCTATGTCAGACGCAGTGAATAAAGTGCATTCTGATTCAGATATTGAAACGAAGAGCTACAGTGAGCTTCATCGTCCAGCTTCTGAATTTGCCAGCCGCTCAGACTACCTAGACCACGAACTGCAAATCATGAAACCGCGCCGTTTCGGTTTGAACCTTCCTGGTCGTGACTTCCGTTTTGAACTTGAGGACCTTGTTCCTGCGCTTGCTGGTACTATCGGTATTATCGCGATGTACTCTGCAGTAATGATGTCTTGGGCAGACGGTCTAACCCAAGCTTGGGACCACATCAACTTAGGTAAAGAATTTGCTATCGAAGTGGCGCGTGTGGAAATGTTGTTCCCAGCGTTATTCTTCTGCGTTATCGCTTCTGGCTTTGTCAACCCACGAGCCAACTTAGCCGGTAACCACGGTCCAATGATCCCTCTTATCGGCGCGATTGCTCTCGCTGGTGCTCACCCTCTTGCATTGGCACTTCTACTTGGCGTGTTTGGTCTCCTACTGAGCTACTTTAAAGGTGGTTCTAAACTGGTGAACCTGACCTCCGAAGGTACCGCAGGCGGCTTGTTAATCTTCCTCGGCTTTACCGGGACGATGAGTCAAATTACCTCCATTCAAGAATGGGCCGTTGGCCTGCAATCTGCTGACGTTGCCGCTGGCAGCCTAGGCTACATTGGTTTGGTTGTGCTTGGCATTAACATCGTTATTTACGCGCTTCTTGCTAAACTGAACCTACGTTGGCTAGCGATCCCAGTGTGTGCGTTTACTGGCTTGGTGATTGCACTTGCGCTAGGTGCAGGTTTTGATCTTAAGTTCGAAACGGAAATGGGCCTACCGAATCTGAACCCAGTTTACTGGTGGGGCAGCACTGAGACTGGTTGGCAACTTGGCCTACCAACGCTACAACACTTTATCGCTTCTCTACCATTTGCGATTCTAGCGGTAGCAATGTGGTCTCCAGATTTCCTTGGTCACCGTATTTTCCAAGAATTGAACTATCCTAAGAAGACAGAAAAAGTGCTTATGGATGTCGATGACACCATGACCATGTGTTCTATTCGTCAAATGGTGGGCACTGCACTTGGTGGTGGTAACATCACGTCGTCTTGGGGTACATACATGATCCCAGCCGCGATTGCGAAGCGTCCAATCCCTGGTGGTGCGATCATCCTAGGCTGTTTGGTTATGACGATTGCGATTCTTGGCTTCCCAATGGATGTCGCGGTATGGCCACCAGTAATGCGTTGTGCGCTACTAGTAGGTGTATTCTTACCTCTACTTGAAGCGGGTATGCAGATGGTTCGTAGCACAAAAGATTCGCAAGCAGCAGGTATCTGTATCTTTGGTTCTGCGGTTGTGAACCCAGTTCTAGCTTGGGCATTGACCATGCTACTAGATAATAATGGCCTGATTGGTGACAAAGAGCGCGCATCTAAACTATCTTTTGTCGATAAAGTAGTGATTCCAGGTGGTGTTCTTATTATCTGTCTAGTTGCTATGCTTGCAGTTGGTATGCTAGAAAGCCAGTACGGCATCAAAGCTTGGCTATAAGCGTTCAAAAAAAGTTTGGGTGGTGCTGGTCACCACCCAAATTTTATTGAGTTTTTTTAGCTTTTATTGATTTAGTTTAAGGTTTGCAAAAAAATTTTAGTATACCCTGAAGGAAAGTTAATAAGGCAAGACATGAAACTCAGTGACAATATGTATCGTTTTATGAACAGTTCGCAAATCGATACATATTGTTATTCATAAGAGTGTACTGCTCCTCTTTAATGAGAGGATGGCTGGCTCAACAGCCACAACAGTACGTGTTTTTTCTACTAAAAAGGTAGGTATGTCATGGCAGAGCAATTTGCTAAAGCTTGGGAAGGTTTTGCAGCAGGTGACTGGCAAAACGAAGTAAACGTTCGTGATTTCATTCAGAAGAACTACACTCCGTACGAAGGCGACGAATCTTTCCTAGTTTCTGAAGGTACTGAAGCAACCAACAAGCTTTGGGCTAAGGTAATGGAAGGTATCAAAATTGAGAACTCAACTCACGCTCCAGTTGATTTCGATACTGACCTAATCTCTACCATCACTGCTCACGATGCAGGCTACATTGAAAAAGATCTAGAGACTATCGTTGGTCTACAAACTGACGCACCTCTAAAACGCGCTATCATCCCTAACGGTGGTATCCGCATGGTTGAGGGTTCTTGTAAAGTTTACGGTCGTGAACTAGACCCTCAAATCTCTAAAATCTACTCTGAATACCGCAAAACACACAACGCTGGCGTATTCGATATCTACACTCCAGATATCCTAGCTTGTCGTAAGTCTGGTGTTCTAACTGGTCTTCCAGACGCTTACGGCCGTGGTCGTATCATCGGTGACTACCGTCGTGTTGCACTTTACGGTATCGACTTCCTAATGAAGGACAAACTGGCTCAATTCAAGTCTCTACAAGAGCGTTTTGAGAACGGTGAAGATCTTCAAATGACAATGCAACTTCGTGAAGAGATTGCTGAGCAACACCGCGCTCTAGGTCAAATGAAAGTGATGGCAGCGAAATACGGTTACGATATTTCTCGCCCAGCTGAAACTGCACAAGAAGCTATCCAATGGACTTACTTCGGCTACCTAGCGGCTGTTAAGTCTCAAAACGGTGCTGCAATGTCTCTAGGCCGTACTTCTACGTTCCTAGACGTGTACATCGAGCGTGATATCGCTGCTGGTAAGATCACTGAAGTTGAAGCTCAGGAAATGATCGACCACTTCGTAATGAAACTACGTATGGTTCGTTTCCTACGTACTCCTGAGTACGATGATCTATTCTCTGGCGACCCAATCTGGGCAACAGAATCTATGGGTGGTATGGGTCTTGACGGTCGTACGCTAGTAACGCGTTCAAACTTCCGTTTCCTAAACTCTCTATACACTATGGGTCCTTCTCCAGAGCCAAACATCACTGTACTTTGGTCTGAGCAACTACCTGAAGGCTTCAAGAAGTTCTGTGCGAAAGTATCTATCGATACTTCTTCAATCCAGTACGAAAACGACGACCTAATGCGTCCAGACATGAACTCTGACGACTACGCAATCGCATGTTGTGTATCTCCAATGGTTGTTGGTAAGCAAATGCAGTTCTTCGGCGCTCGTGCAAACCTTGCAAAAACGATGCTTTACGCAATCAACGGTGGTGTTGATGAGAAGCTAAAAATGCAAGTTGGCCCAGTAATGCCTAAGATCACTTCAGAAGTACTAAACTTCGACGAAGTGTGGAGCAACCTAGACCACTTCATGGACTGGCTAGCTAAGCAATACGTTGCTGCACTAAACGCAATCCACTTCATGCACGACAAGTACAGCTACGAAGCTGCACTAATGGCTCTACATGACCGTGACGTATACCGTACAATGGCATGTGGTATCGCTGGTCTGTCTATCGCAGCTGACTCACTTTCTGCAATCAAGTACGCGAAAGTGAAACCAGTTCGTGACGAAGATGGCGTAGCAATCGACTTCGAAATCGAAGGCGACTACCCTAAATTCGGTAACAACGATGCTCGCGTTGATGACATAGCTTGTGAACTTGTTGAAGTGTTCATGAACAAGATCCGTAAGCTAAATACTTACCGTAATGCTGTTCCTACTCAGTCTATCCTAACTATCACATCAAACGTGGTATACGGTAAGAAGACTGGTAACACGCCAGACGGTCGTCGCGCAGGTGCTCCATTTGCACCAGGTGCAAACCCAATGCACGGTCGTGATGAAAAAGGTGCTGTAGCGTCACTAACTTCAGTAGGTAAACTGCCATTTGCTCACGCGAAAGACGGTATCTCTTACACTTTCTCTATCGTACCTAACGCACTAGGTAAAGATGAGAACGCTCAACGCGCTAACCTTGCTGGCCTAATGGATGGTTACTTCCACCACGAAGCAGGCATCGAAGGCGGTCAACACCTGAACGTTAACGTTCTAAACCGTGACACGCTTCTAGACGCAGTTAAGCACCCAGAGAAGTACCCTCAGCTAACTATCCGTGTATCTGGATACGCAGTTCGCTTTAACTCTCTAACTGCAGAGCAACAAGCTGACGTTATCGCACGTACTTTCACTGAATCTCTATAATCTAGAGCTCAGTTAGCAAAACCGGCACTCAGTTGCCGGTTTTTTATTTTCGGGGGTGCATAACCTCCTACCTTACTTTCTTCCTCGCTCACTCCTTCATAGAAAATGATTTTCTTCAGCGAGTCATGGTCAAATCATTATTCCAACTATAATTGACGATATATTTTCGCTCAGAGAGACGCTTTTGCTGTATGATGTCGCCAAAAACACGGATTTAGTATGAAGTTGTCCAAGTCCCTATTTTTATTGCTGCTCTCACCGATGGCTTTTGCTTCGGTCAAATCAACAACCTCGTTCAGTCTCGATAACGATGGTATTTTTGGCGTAGACCAAGATTACACCAACGGTATTTTCTTTGCTTACGCCTCACCAGCTCTAAGTTCAGAACACCAAATCAGTCGTTTAAGCTTGGCGGATAAACAAGGTGGGTCTATTGATAAGTGGGCGTTTTCCATTGGCCACAAAATGTGGACTCCTTCTGATATTTCTCAGACGACCCCCACTCCCAATGATCGTCCTTATGCAGGCTATTTTCACGCAGAGCTCAACTACCTTTCTCTCCATCCACAACAAGCCGTGCGTTACAACCTGACGTTAGGCACCACGGGCGAAAATGCGCTATCCGAAAAAGCGCAAAAGCTGGTGCATAGCATTACAGGCTCCACGGATCCAAATGGTTGGGAGTATCAAGTGGATGATTATGTTGCTGGTAGTGTGGGTTATCAACGCCATGACCTGCTGATGCGCTCTGCAAATCTCACTGAGTCGAACTGGGAAATGAGTCATATTTTCGAGGCCAACGCAGGTAATTTCCGCACTGATGTCGCGTCTGGCGTGATGTTTCGCTACGGTTCAGATTTAGCCAACACACTTGGTGCAGCGAGCATTTCAACCGAGAATCCTTTTCACGCTAGCATGATGGGGAATTCCCCATACGGTTGGTTTGTCTATACGGGGCTTTCAACTCGTTATCGTTTTAATGACCTCACATTAGAAGGTGAGCGCTCCGGATTGCCAGAGCCATCCGAACAATATGATGTGACCATGCAACATTGGCAGAGTACCGCTGTCGCGGGTGTAGCACTGTATAACCGTCGCGTTGGCTTGAGTTTTGCGCTGTCGGCTAAGACCCCTGAATACAAAGAAGCACCAGAACGAATCTACGGTAATGGCGCGCTTTCTCTGTACGCCTTTTTCTAACGACAAGTTTTACAACGCCAAAAGTTCGACTAAAAAAAGCGGGATCATTGAGTTATCCCGCTTTTGCTTTTCAAGGTCAGATCAAATCGTGAATTTTTGACATTCATTACTCAACTGACGTGAGCTGTTATCAACAAGCTGGCTGACGTCTCGCAGCTCACCATTGTTACTTTCCAGCTCACGCATCGCTTGAGAGATTTGCGTCATGCTGTCTGCCATGGATTGACTGGTCGTGGCGAGTTCTTTGATCGATGAGAGAATAATCTCTGTTTGATGGTTGGCTTCATCCGCTTTAGCAGTAATGTGTTTGAGGGCATCCATCGCTTCATGCCCTTTTTGTTGGCCTTTTTCTATCGTTTGACCCGAGCTGCTGATGTATTGAATCACCTCGGCACTTTCATTTTTCATGGTTTGGATGGTGCCAGTGATTTCACTCACTGCATCGACGGTACGCACGGCGAGGCTACGAACTTCATCGGCCACAACAGCAAAACCACGTCCTTGCTCCCCTGCTCGGGCGGCTTCTATGGCGGCGTTGAGTGCCAGTAGGTTAGTCTGTTCCGCGATGCCGTTGATGATGTCCATCACCGAGTCAATTTTGGAGGACGCTTCTTCTAATTGACTGATGTGCCCAGCCGCTGAGTTGAGAATTTGTGCGACCTGTTCAAGCGAGCCAATCGCTTCTGAAATGATTTTGCCGCCATCTTCTGCCGCTTGGTTTGACGCTCGACTAATTTGGGTCACAAATTCCAGTGAATTAGACACCTCATGCGTGGTCATGCTCACCTCTTCGGTTGCTGAGGCAAGCAGTTGGGTTTGTCCAAGGATCTCACCTTGATGATGCGCGAATTTATCAAGCCCGACTCGTAGTTCTCCTGCATGCCCAGCCAGTGAATGACTGCTTTCTTGTACTTCAGAGACAAGTTTGCCGAGATTTTCACAACTTTCATTGACCGATTGAGACAACTGATTAAACTCATCGTTCGCGTTACTACTGAGTGTCAATCGGCGAGACAAATCGCCATTGGAAACGGCTTTAATCACTTGGCTAATGCGGTCAAGTGAGCGGGTTAGCGACACACTGATGCTGAGGAAGATCACGATGGTAAACACCGCTAGTGCCGCCAATGCGATCAATACCGACCATTGTGTTTCACTCGCAGAAGAGGCGGCTCGCTGTTGCTGATCGTCCGCGACCGCATTCAACTGCTCTGAAGCTTGTTGGATTAAGTTGATCGCCTCACGCTGATTGTTTTTCAACTGCTGTTCAAGCGCTCCCAATTGCTGAGAAAGCTCACTGACTCGAATAAATGTTTGTTTAAACTCTTCGATCTCTTTCTCATAGATATCCAACATGCCATAGCTGTTTGAGACGTTAACGAACATCGCCATTGCACGATTAAACAATTTCATGTTCTGTTCATTTGGCTGCAACAAGTAATTTTGCTGGGTTTTGATCATGGCTTGAAAGTCGGAGTTAATCGTCACCATGCCTGTTTCTTCGATCTTCTGCTCGATAACCTTCGCTAGATCTTTTAGCTGGCCTAATTTGCCTTCATCAACATTAAAACCAAGTTCTGATTTAACCCTGAGCCACGGAGCCAGCGACTTCGCTAACGCATTCACCGCTTGCTGCATGTTGTCCGCCTGTGTATTGAGGTCAAACTGGACGAGAGTTTCACCCGCTTGTCGAACGTTTTGCTCCAAATGCGTCACATCCGCTTGAATAGCATTCACTTGAGTGGCAGTCAGTTGACCCAGTTTCCCGGTTAACTGTAGAAGCTCTACTTGGGTTTGAGCGATCTGCCCTGCCCCAGTCGATACTCGACTACTTTGCGAATACTGCTCGGTCAATGAGGTGAGTTGGTTAGAGGTATAAGCAGCAAGAGCAACAAAACCCAAAGTCAAAATACTCAAAAACAGCTGAATTTTACGTTTCTGAGAAAGCGCAAGCATATCCATGGTCTAATTCCCTACAGCACATTTTCTTATTGTAATAATTAACGTTATGTTTACATTTATAACAATAATCACAATCAACACAAATGTCATTAGCCTGCCATCAGGTTTTTCTCATCATGCTGAGTCACTTTTCTTGCTCAGAGGCTGATTCCCGTGTTTTGTATACTGTTTTAACCCCAGTTTTTGTAATAAAATAACAGCCGAAATTTGATAAGAATTGAGAGCTAGACATGACAACAACGGGTCGTATTCACTCTTTTGAATCCTGCGGAACGGTTGACGGACCAGGTATTCGTTTTATTGTTTTTATGCAGGGCTGTCTGATGCGTTGTATGTATTGCCACAACCGCGATACATGGGACACACACGACGGTAAAGAGGTCACCGTCGAAGAGATCATCAAGGAAGCGAAATCTTATCGTCATTTTATGAACGCCTCTGGGGGTGGTATTACTTGTTCCGGTGGCGAAGCGATGCTGCAACCTGAGTTCGTGCGCGATCTATTCCGCGCGGCGCATGCTGAAGGTATTCACACTTGTTTGGACACCAACGGTTATATCCGTAAGCACACTGACGTTGTTGACGAAGTATTAGAAGCAACCGATTTGGTGATGCTCGATATCAAGCACATGAAAGATGAAATCCATCATGATTTCATCGGCGTTTCCAACCGTCGTACTCTCGATTTTGCTCGCTACTTGCATAAAATTGGGCAAACAACGTGGATTCGTTACGTTGTGGTACCGGGTTACACGGATGATCCTGAAGCGGCTCATATGCTTGGTGAGTTCATCAAAGACATGGACAACATCGAGAAGGTCGAATTGCTTCCTTACCACAAGCTTGGCGCTCACAAATGGGAAGCGTTGGGTCTAGAGTACCCACTGGAAGGGGTGAACCCACCACCAAAAGAGACGATGGATAATATTGTTTCTATCCTTTCGCAATACCATAGCAATGTGAAATACTAAGCACCGTATTCGTTATTCAATACCCACTTTAGGTGGGTATTGTTTTATCTACAGGTATGAATGACATGGATGTATTTGGCTTTCTTTGCTTAGGCGTAATCTTGTTGGTGATTGGGGTTGGTTGCAAAGATGACTTCCTCAAAATTTTTCTCCCTAAGCTGGTAGCAGACAAGCCTTTCCAACACATGACGTTTGCGGTGATGTTCCTGCTGTTTTTACTTTGGAATGCTCAAGCAGGAGTCAAAGAAGGGCTATACATTCATTTTTTAGCACTGACGACACTTACCATGATGTTTGGCTGGAGAATGGCATTTTTGCTCACACTCCCGGTCTACGCGTTACTCACAGCGTTTGGTGATCTAACGATACAGCAGTTGCCAAGTACGATTCTCCTCTCTTCCCTCGCCCCGATTCTGTTCTCTTACGCGGTTTTTGTACTCAGCTATCACTATTTGCCGAGAAACATCTTTGTGTTTATTTTTATTGCTGGCTTTTTCAACGCAGGCCTAACTGGCAGCGTTCACATTCTCATTAATGCCCTTTATCATTTCTATGTAGGCCATTACGACTGGCAAACAATATGGCACAACTATTTCATTTTTATGCCTCTGCTCGCCTTTCCTGAAGCACTACTCAATGGGATGTCTTTGGCTGTGCTCTGCGTCTTTAAACCAGAGTGGCTACGCGTCTTTTCAGACCGTGATTACATTTATAACCACTACCGAAAATAGTGCTCAGATCAACAAACAAATTTTCCATTTTTCCCATTAAAACTGTGTTGAGATCATGTTTCATCGTGTGATGTTCCGCTAACCTAACGTCAACAACACAATTAGAGAATATATAGTGAGGTCACCATGGAAATGTCGAATGCACAACGATTGATCCTATCCAACCAGTATAAGTTGATGTCTCAGCTCGACCCTGAAAATGCAGAAAAATATCAGCGTTTTCAGACCATCGTTGAGCGTGGCTATGAGCTGCAAATGCGTGAGTTGAACAAAGATTACGGCTGCATCACTGAAGCACTTTGTAAAGAAATTATCGATGTGATGGAAATGTACCATGCGATGCAAGAGTCTTTCCGTATGCTTGATGCGGAGGAATCTAACCAGGTTGATCAGCGTCGCCTTCAGTTCCTCGGTTTTGATATTGCCTCTGAAGCACAATTGGTTCACTACGTTCGATTCTTAACAGAATCTGAAGGTCTCTACCCTCAATTCGATAAAGGCGACCACCACTTCAACAGCCAAATGCCGATGCTGGAAAAATACCGCCGCATGTTGGCGACGTGGCGCAAGTGCCCTCGTCAATACCACTTATGTGCGACTGAACTGCGCCAAATTTTTAATGCCTAGTTTTAGAGCTTAGTGTTTAACGCTTTGCGGACAAACAGATTGATTTCAAATAGAAAGGTTGACCAGCGTCAGCCTTTTTTGCGTACTCAAGACAAAAAAATCCCAATTTACACGACAAAAAACTTCAATACTAAGTTAGCAATATCCATTCTTTCAATTATCTAACTTTCCTTGTCTCACCTTGGTTCAAACTCTTTGATTAGGAAAAAAACCCGCCAGAACAGTAAGCAACAAACTCTCACCTATCTTAAATAAATGCATAATTTATTGGGCAAAATTGAGAATCCCCGTCTAGGCTTATCAATGAGAAGGGACGATATTTGCCAACGTTCGTCAGCAGACCGAATAAGAAGGGGAATGTGACATGAGTATTTTTGACCACTATCAAGCGCGCTATGAAGCTGCAAAAGATGAAGAGATGTCGATACAGGACTTTCTTGCACTTTGTAAAGATGACAAAAGTGCCTATGCGAATGCCGCTGAACGACTTCTTATGGCCATCGGAGAACCTGAGTTAGTCGATACCTCGATGCATCCACGATTAAGCCGTATTTTCTCTAACCGTGTGATTTCACGCTATAAAACCTTTAAAGATTTCTATGGAATGGAAGAAGCGATTGAACAGATCGTCTCCTACCTAAAACACGCCGCTCAAGGGCTGGAAGAACGCAAGCAGATCCTTTACCTGCTGGGCCCTGTGGGCGGTGGTAAATCATCGCTGGCAGAAAAGCTCAAAGCATTAATGCAGCAAATGCCGATTTACGTGCTCACCGCCAACGGAAAACGCAGCCCTGTAAACGACCACCCTTTCTGCCTATTTGACGTCAATGAAGATGGCGAAATATTGCAAAAAGAATATGGCATTGAAAAACGTTATTTACGCTCCATCATGTCACCTTGGGCCGCTAAACGCCTGCATGAGTTTGGTGGGGATATCAGTCAGTTTAAAGTCGTGAAGGTTCGCCCTTCCATACTCGATCAAGTGGGTATCGCAAAAACCGAACCGGGCGATGACAACAACCAAGATATTTCATCACTGGTCGGTAAAGTTGACATCCGCAAACTGGAACATTATTCGCAAGACGATCCCGATGCCTACAGCTACTCTGGTGCGTTATGTAAAGCAAACCAAGGTTTGATGGAGTTCGTTGAGATGTTTAAAGCACCCATCAAGGTGCTGCACCCACTCTTAACGGCGACTCAAGAAGGCAACTTTAACGGTACTGAGGGTCTCTCTGCGATTCCATTTGAAGGCATGATATTGGCTCACTCCAATGAATCCGAGTGGCAGACTTTCCGTAACAACAAAAACAATGAAGCGTTTTTAGACCGCGTCTATATCGTCAAAGTCCCTTACTGCTTACGCGTTTCTGAAGAAGTGAAAATTTACCAGAAACTACTAGAGCACTCTGAGCTCTCCAAAGCGCCATGCTCACCTAGTACGCTAGATCTGTTGGCTCAATTCAGTATTCTTTCCCGCCTCAAAGAGCCTGAAAACTCGTCCATTTTCTCTAAAATGCGGGTATACGATGGCGAAACGTTGAAAGATACCGATCCAAAAGCCAAGAGCTATCAAGAGTACCGCGATTATGCGGGCGTAGACGAAGGCATGAAGGGGCTCTCAACGCGCTTTGCGTTCAAGATTCTCTCTCGCGTGTTTAACTTCGACCAAACTGAAGTGGCCGCTAACCCTGTCCACCTATTCTATGTGATTGAACAGCAAGTTGAGCGTGAGCAGTTCCCGCAAGAAACCGCTGAGCGTTACTTGGAATTCTTGAAAGGTTACTTGGTGCCTCGCTACGTCGAGTTCATCGGTAAAGAAATTCAAACCGCTTACCTTGAATCTTATTCCGAATATGGTCAGAACATCTTTGATCGCTATGTCACGTACGCAGACTTCTGGATCCAAGATCAAGAATACCGCGATCCAGAAACGGGTCAGCTGTTCGACCGCTCGGCCTTAAACGGTGAGTTGGAGAAAATTGAGAAAACGGCGGGCATCTCTAATCCAAAAGATTTCCGTAATGAAATCGTTAACTTTGTGCTTCGTGCGAAAGCCAGCAACAACGGTCAAAACCCTGTGTGGACCAGCTATGAAAAACTTCGCACTGTGATCGAGAAGAAAATGTTCTCCAATACCGAAGATCTTCTTCCTGTTATCTCCTTTAACGCAAAAACCTCTTCTGAAGACCAGAAGAAACACGATGACTTTGTCGCTCGTATGATGGAAAAAGGCTACACCGAGAAACAAGTTCGCTTGCTTTCTGAGTGGTACCTGCGCGTACGTAAATCGTCCTAACCCGGATGTGAGTTAGGTCTGTGGAACATGAGAGGGGAATTTCATGGCGCAATTTATAGACCGTAGGCTCAATGGCAAGAACAAGAGCGCTGTCAACCGACAGCGCTTCATGAGACGCTATAAAGAGCAGATAAAAGAGTCGGTAGCGGACGCGGTGAATCGTCGCTCGATCACCAATACGGAAACGGGTGAGGACGTTGCTATTCCGCACAAAGACATCAAAGAGCCTCTTTTCCATCAAGGTAAAGGGGGGTTACGAGAACGCGTCCATCCAGGCAATGACCAGTTCATTACCGGCGATAAAATCGAAAGGCCCAAAGGTGGCCAAGGAGGCGGTGGCGCTGGAGACGGTGATGCCAGTGCCGATGGCGAAGGGCAAGACGATTTCGTTTTCCAAATTTCAAAAGATGAGTACTTAGACCTGTTATTTGAAGACTTGGCTTTGCCAAATCTAAAGAAAAATCAGGTGAACAAAATTACCGAGTGGAAGAAACACCGAGCGGGCTATCAAACCGCAGGGATGCCTTCCAACATTTCTATTGTGCGCTCTTTACAGCAATCCCTTGCGCGTCGCACCGCAATGTCTGCCGGCAAAAAGCGTTTATTGCACGAGCTAGAGCTGGAGCTCGAACGCATCGAGAATCAAGAGCCAGCACAAAAGCTGGAGGAAATGAAACTTAAACAAGAAATCGCAGAACTGCGTAAAGCGATTGAAAGCGTGCCTTTTATCGATACGTTTGACTTACGTTTCAAAAACTATGAGCGCAAGCCAGTTCCTTCAAGCCAAGCCGTCATGTTTTGTCTGATGGACGTTTCAGGCTCCATGGATCAAGCGACCAAAGACATTGCCAAGCGCTTTTATGTGCTGCTCTATCTGTTCCTTAATCGTACGTATGAAAACGTGGAAGTGGTGTTTATACGTCACCATACGCAAGCAAAAGAGGTCGATGAACACGAGTTTTTCTACTCACAAGAAACCGGGGGCACCATCGTTTCCAGTGCGCTCAAATTGATGGATGAAATTGTTAAAGCTCGCTATCCCGTTGGTGAGTGGAATGTCTACGCTGCACAAGCTTCTGATGGGGATAACTGGGCTGACGATTCACCTCGTTGCAAGGAGTTGTTAACCAACAAGTTGTTACCTAACTGCCAATACTACGCCTATATCGAAATTACCCGACGTTCACATCAAACGCTGTGGCATGAATATGAAAAGCTTGAGGAGAGCTTTGATAATTTTGCGATGAAGAACATTCGCAGCGTTGAAGACATCTTCCCGGTATTCAGAGAGCTGTTTCACAAGGAAACGGCATAGGAGGCTCGTATGACAACCAAGACAAAGAAAAAAAGCAAGATGTTGCCAGATGGGCCTGATTGGACCTTTGATCTTTTGGAAAAATACCATACTGAGATCAAACGTGTCGCTGAGCATTACCGCTTAGATACCTATCCTAATCAGATCGAAGTCATTACCTCTGAGCAGATGATGGATGCGTATTCAAGTATCGGTATGCCGATTAATTACAACCACTGGTCTTTCGGTAAAAAGTTCATTCAAACCGAACAAAATTACAAACATGGCCAAATGGGGCTCGCATACGAAATCGTCATCAACTCCAACCCCTGTATCGCCTATTTAATGGAAGAAAACACCGTTACGATGCAGGCGTTAGTGATTGCGCACGCCAGCTACGGACACAACTCTTTCTTCAAAGGTAACTACCTGTTCCAAACTTGGACCGATGCCAGCTCAATTATCGACTATTTGCTGTTTGCGAAAAAGTACATTGCTGAATGTGAAACTAAATATGGTGAAACAGAGGTAGAGAAGCTCCTCGACTCTTGCCATGCCCTAATGAACTATGGGGTTGATCGTTATAAACGCCCAGAGAAGATCTCTATCACTGAAGAGAAAGCCCGACAAGAAGAGCGAGAGGCCTATCTGCAATCACAGGTCAATGAACTTTGGAGAACGGTGCCTAAGGCCAAATCGAAGGAAGAACAAAGCATTATTCACTTTCCAAGTGAGCCACAAGAAAACATTCTTTATTTCATTGAGAAGCACGCGCCGCTACTCGAACCTTGGCAACGCGAAATCGTGCGTATTGTTCGAAAAATAAGCCAATACTTTTACCCACAAAAGCAGACGCAAGTGATGAACGAAGGATGGGCAACGTTTTGGCACTACACCATTCTCAACCATCTTTATGATGAAGGGTTGGTTTCTGACAAATTTATCCTAGAGTTTCTACATAGTCACACCAGTGTGGTTGCTCAGCCACCCTATAACAGTCCTTACTTTAGCGGTATCAACCCCTATGCGTTAGGTTTTGCGATGTTCCGTGACATAAAACGCATCTGTGAAGAACCGACAGATGAAGACAAAGAGTGGTTCCCTGATTTGGCAGGCAGTGACTGGCTCGATGCGGTGCATTTCGCCATGCGCAACTTTAAAGATGAGAGCTTTATAAGCCAGTATCTATCTCCAAAACTCATCCGCGATTTTAAACTGTTTTCGATTCAAGATGATGACCGAAGAAACTTCATCGAAGTCAATGCTATCCATGATGATATGGGTTATCGAAAAATTCGGGAAACCTTGGCAGCGCAATACAACCTAGCCAACCTAGAACCCAATATCCAAGTCTACAAAGTCGATGTGCGTGGCGATCGCTCTTTAACCCTGCAATACGTCCCGCATAATCGTATTCCTCTGGATAAGAGCTACAACGAGGTGATGAAACACTTATATCGCTTGTGGGGATTTGACGTCATTTTGGAGGAGGTAAAAGAGACGGGCCACAAAGAAATCTTAGCGACCTGCCCTCAACGTACTGAGTACGACAGTAAGATCTAACTTAACCATTAGCGAACGTTTACCGATCGGCCCACTTAACGGTGGGCTTTCTTCATCTGATACATTCGTTCATCTGCCAGTTTGGCACGTATCGTCAGATCCCCTTCGCCAAGCTCTGACAAACCATAAGAAAAGTGGATGTCTCGTTTAGCGCACATGGTGTGTAACGCGTCCATCACCAACAACGTACGTTTAGGCTGCAACAGCAAAATAAATTCATCCCCACCAACACGAAAAGCATACTCGTCATCTTTGGTTGCTTTGGTGAGTAGTTGGGAAAACTGGATGATCAGCTCGTCTCCTGCATCGTGTCCTTGTGTATCATTGACTACTTTGAGGTCATTGAGATCAATGTAAACCAAATTGAGCTGTTCTTGGCTAAATCGCTCCAAATAGCGGCGATTGTATAACCCTGTTAAGGAATCTCGATGGATTTCATGATCTTTGGCTTTGATCAGTCTATCAATTCCAAAGGCAATGCTCGCCACAGCCACCAACATTCCCCCTTGTTCAATGATGTTATCCAATACTTCGTGCCGATTACTCCAATCTGCCAGCCAGTCCACTTCGGTCAATACATCGTACAATGCGACGAATAAGATAAGATTCACACCAACCGTAATGGAGCGCGTCGATGTAATCGAGCGGCTGATCGCCGCACGGATATACACCAGAACCGAGAAATAGGCAGATTCAGTCAGCACATCAATAGGATGCTCGACATAAAAGAAAGGGGTAACACTGGTCAGATTCAGGCAAAGAAAAGCGATAAGAGCGAGGTACGCTGCTCGTCTGGAAACATTGATGTGATTTTTAGATGTCATCTATCATCGCTCTTAGCAAGATCATGGCTCTTACTTAAGCATAGACGCTAACAGGGACGCCAACCGTCCAATTGCGCCAGAGGTGACGCTAAAATTTGGGAGCACTAACATCAAAAATGGCCAGAGCGCAAACTCCAGCCATTCTATTCATCTAACGCATCTCGCCGTTATCAGCTCTTTGCAGCGATGATCTTACGAACCGACGCAAGATCCTCTGGCGTATCAACACCCGCTGGAGGTGCTTCTTTGGCTAACTCGACATGGATTTTTTCACCATACCAAAGTACTCGCAGTTGCTCGAGACACTCTATTTTCTCTAAGCTACTCGGTTGCCAATTAACGTAGGTATTAATGAAACCTGCACGGTAAGCGTAGATACCGATGTGGCGCATCAGAGAGTGCTCTGTGAGTACTTCACCACGAGCAAAAGCGTCACGCTCCCAAGGAATCGTCGCGCGACTGAAATAAAGCGCGTAGCCTTCTTTGTCTGTCACCACTTTTACTGCATTCGGGTTAAAGACTTCTTCTTCTGAAGTTATCGCCACCCCTAATGTGGCCATTGGTGCAGAGCTTGCTGCCAGATTTTCTGCGACTTGGCGAATGATGCTAGGTGGGATTAACGGCTCATCGCCTTGAACATTCACCACAATGTGATCGTCAGCGATGCCCATTAACTGGACCACTTCCGCCAAACGCTCTGTGCCAGATTCATGGTTTGGCGAGGTCATGCACACCTTACCACCAAACACAGCAACAGCATCAGCGACACGTTGATCATCGGTGGCAATAATCACATCTTGCGCACCCGCCTGAATCGCTTGTTCATACACCCACTGAACCATGGGCTTACCAGCAATATCTGCCAGCGGTTTGCCCGGTAAACGGGTTGATTGGTAACGCGCTGGGATAACAACGGTAAATGACATTAGCGCCCCTCGTCCATTCCCATGCTGCGAGCTTCCGGCTCCAGCAAAACAGGAATACCTTCTTTAATTGGATAAGCCAAGCGATCAAGCTTGCAAATCAACTCTTGGTTTTCTTTATCAAAAGTCAGTTTACCTTTGCACACTGGGCACGCGACAATCTCAAGCAGTCGATGATCCATATTCTTTTACTACCTCTGTTATTCTTTGCAATATTCTCTGCTGATCGTGTGACGAAAACTGAGCAGAGACGGGTAAATACCACCAATTATTTTGTGCGAAACGACGACACTTTACCGCGTCCTTTTCCGTCATGATGACATTTTTGCCCTGTTCGGCCAGCTTCGCGATGGCTTCTGGGTCGAAGTCTTGATGATCGGCAAAACCTTGGCTGACCACGATGTCAGCCCCTAATTGTTCTAGCGTTTTAAAAAAACGTGGAGGATGTCCAATACCAGCAAAAGCGACCAAAGACGCCAATTCATTCACCGCGACTTTCTCACCCGTCATCAAATTAACCGCCATATCTGGCATCAAGCTCATCGCGATTTCACCTTGGTGGGCATCCCCGCCATTGGTGATAATAAAATCCACGTTTTGCAAACGGGACGTTGGCTCGCGCAGTGGGCCGAGCGGGATCAACTGTTGATTACCAAATCGACGTTGACCATCCACAACCACCACTTCGATGTCTCTTTGCAGCGCGTAATGCTGTAGCCCATCATCTGTAACAATGATGTTGGCCCCGAGTTCTATCAAGCGCTTTACTGCATTGGGGCGAATGGGGTCAACCGCGACCAAAGCGCCGGTTCGTTCAAATATCAGTTTAGGCTCATCACCACAGTGAGAGGTTAAACACTCAGAATCCACCACCATCGGATACGCAGGCGCTTTTGCACCATAGCCACGAGAGACCACACCCGGTTTAAAGCCAAGCTGTTGCAGTCTTTCAACTAACCAAATGACGACCGGAGTTTTGCCATTGCCTCCAGCGGTAATATTACCGACCACGATGACAGGTATACTCGCTTGAAAAGACGCTTTTTCACCACGCTGATACGCTGCTTTCTGACGACGGCTAATCGCACCAAACAACAGCGATAATGGCCACAACAGTGGCCATAGAAGATATTTTATGGGATGGTTCTCAAACCAGATCTTTTCAATCACTACCCTTCACCAAACTGGATGCGATGCAATTGCGCGTAAGCGCCATCTTTTTCGATAAGTTCAGCGTGCGAGCCTCGTTCAACAACGGCACCATCATCAATCACTAAGATTTGATCGGCCTTTTCAATGGTTGAAAGGCGGTGAGCAATCACTAACACCGTTTTGTTCTTTTGCAACTCATCCAATGCCGATTGGATAGC
This sequence comes from Vibrio vulnificus NBRC 15645 = ATCC 27562, assembly GCF_002224265.1. Classification (NCBI taxonomy): domain Bacteria; kingdom Pseudomonadati; phylum Pseudomonadota; class Gammaproteobacteria; order Vibrionales; family Vibrionaceae; genus Vibrio; species Vibrio vulnificus. The sequence goes on along the minus strand of NZ_CP012881.1, from coordinate 2,558,350 downwards.
ACGTTCTGATTCGGTATCCAGTGCAGAGGTCGCTTCGTCAAGAATCAGTACTGGAGCATCACGTAACAAGGCACGAGCAATCGCAACGCGCTGACGCTGTCCACCCGATAGACTGGCGCCGTTTTCACCGACCATGGTGTCGAGTCCATTTTCCATCTTCGAAATGAATTCCATTGCGTGTGCTAACTCTGCAGCGCGTTCAATGTCTTCGCGGCTATATTTATCAGCCGCGGCGTAAGCGATATTGTTGGCAATGGTGTCGTTAAATAGGTGCACGTTTTGCGATACTAGCGCAAATTGTGTACGTAAGTTTTTCAACTCATAGTCACGAACATCCACACCATCGAGCTGAATTTCACCTGAATCCACATCATAGAAACGAGTAAATAAGTTAGCGATGGTGCTCTTACCAGAGCCTGAACGTCCAACCAATGCCACCGTTTTCCCTCGAGGAATATCAAAAGAGACATGCGACAAAGCAGGTTTTTCTGCACCTTCGTAGGTAAAGGAGATGTCTTTGACATTAACCTCACCTTTTGCTCGCGCAACACTGTGTGTACCTGTATTTTTCTCTGGCTCTAAATCTACCAAAGCAAATAGGGTTTGTGCCGCCGCCATACCACGTTGGAACTGCGATGTAACATTGGTCAACGCTTTAAGTGGACGCATTAGACCAAACATCGCGGAGAAAACCACGGTAAAGGTCCCTGGGGTCAGTTGATCTTTAATAGTATCGACACTGGCCAAATACAAAACCACGACGATGGCAATAGAAGCGATCATTTGAATGATAGGGTTAGCCGCAGCTTGGGCGGTGATAAGCTTCATACTTTGTTGGCGCATTTGGTTACTGACTACATCAAAGCGAGATTTTTCTACCTCTTGCCCTCCGTAGCTCAATACGACTTTATGGCCTTTAAGCATCTGCTCAGCAGAACTTGTGACAATGCCCATCGTAGTCTGCATATTTTTAGAGATTTTTCTAAAGCGCTTGGAAACAAAGCCAATTGCCCAAGCGACAACAGGTGCCACTAAAATGAGTACCAAAGAAAGCTGCCAGCTGTTATAAAACATCAAAACCAACAGGCCGATAATACTCGTTCCTTCTCGAACAATGCTAACCAATGCTTGGCTCGTTGCCGATGAAACCTGCTCAGAATCGTAAGTGATGCGAGAGAGTAAGCTGCCAGATTTTTCTTTATCAAAGTAGGAAACCGGCATCTGCATGTAGTGATTAAATACCATGCGACGTACTTGCATTACGACATTGCCAGAAACCCAACTCAAGCAGTAAGTAGATACAAAGCTACTGATACCTCGAATGAACATCAAACCAAAAACAAGGAGAGGTAGAGTGCGGAGAAAATCAGATTCAGCGCTGCCAAACCCTTCATCTAAAAGCGGTTTTAATAAAGAGACCATGTAGGTATCTGAAACCGCATTGACGATCAATGCCACAACGGCAACGGCCAATCCTGATTTGTACAGTCGGATAAAAGTCCACAAGCGTTTAAAGGTACGCCAAGTCGATTCATCGGTATTAATTGACATAAATGAATGATTCTTTTTCTTCAAGTAGGCCGCTATTCTACTTGGTTACGCAGCATCTGCCTATACCAAGCGTTGAAAGTGTCGCGTCTTGAGACGATTTGCCAGCGTCTCTGTTCCACATACAAAGTTATCTGGCCCAGCTCACCGGTATCAAACCACTGCGTACGATGTCGTCGATAAGTCTCGACCACTTGTGGTTGTGGCATCCCCCACTGATTTCCTTTTGCCAACGAAGCGATTGCCGCGTCTGCTTGGACCGCGTTCACAAAAGGCTCAATCGACGAAGTTTGACTGCCATGATGCGGCACCAATACCACATCGCTGTTTAACTGTTCAGGTTCACGAATCAGGATCCACTCAGCCAAAGCGTCAATATCGCCAGTCATCAAAAATGACAACTGATTTTCCTCATCCTCCATACGAATGACACAGGAGTGTGGGTTGTAGGCACGAGTCACTTGCTTTGGTGGCCAAAGCACGGTCATTTTAAGCCCTTGCCACTCAAAGTCCTGACCTTTAATACAAGGAAAGTCACTCAAGTAATGACTACTCCTTACCCACTGTGGGCGCATGTTTTGCTGCAAATAGGGCAAGCCACCTGCATGATCGTCATCTTGATGACTGATGATCACCCCATCCAGGCTTCTACTACCCCGACTCAATAAAATAGGCTCGATCACTTGCTGCGCAATACTGCCGCCATGCCAAGACTTTCCGGTGTCATAAAGCAGTGTTTTACCGTCTTTCTCAATCAATACGGCGAGCCCATGGCCAACATCCAAAATGTCAATTCGGGTGCGAGAAAAAGGCTGGTTCAAGAGTGAAGAAGTGCTGAGCAAAATGATCAGAACGGCAGAGAATTGCCAGCGAATAACATGTCGAAGCATCACTGCGAGCGCGCACAACGCGACCAACAACACCTGAAAAGAAGACAGCCCCCACCAACCTAAATGGGCGTAAGGCATCGCGAAAGTTAATGGCCATAAACTAAAATCCGCCAACTGCCATAGCATGCTGGCCACAGGCATCATATCCAGTGCCGTCAGCACGAGTGCAACAAATATGACAGGCACCACCACCAAGCTAAACCAAGGGATAAACAGAAAGTTGTACAGCCAGGCGGCTAAACTCAGACCGGAAAAGAAATAAGCTGTCACAGGTGCGAGATAGAGCAGTAGCATACCTTGGATGCAAAATACGCTTTTCATTTTGCCAATCCAAGTGGAAGACGATTCATGGAGATCAACCACCAGAAAGACGCAACTGACAGCAAAAAAAGAGAGCCAGAGACTGGCAGAAAGAGCAGAAAATGGCGACATCGCTAGGCAAAAGGCCAGTGCCAACAGCAAGACTGTCCAGCGCCCCACTTGCCTCGACGTAAACGAGAACAACGCCACTAACGTAACAAAGACGATCGCTCTTTGCGTTGGCAGAGTAAAACCAGCCAGCCACGCATAGCTCCAACTGAGACTTAATCCAATAGCCAACGGCAGCCAAACGAGAGTAAGCCGTCCAAAACGCAACCAATGCCCTAGCCAGTAACCGATGCCAAAAGCCATACCAATGTGCAAGCCTGAGATGGAAAGCAGATGTATCAAACCACTTTGCTTGAGTTGCTGCCATTGTTCGTCGGTAATGTCGTCGCGAATACCAAAGCTTAAGCCAAGCAAATAACCGGTATGATTGCTATTAACCAGGAGCTGCTGCGCTTTTTCGATCAGTGCTTGTCGCCCTCCGCTCACCGAGAGGAAACGCCAAGAGCGAGAATCATCAATAGTTGCACGTCCAACGATGCCTTGACTGACAGCAAAACGTTCAGCATCAAACCCTGCTTCATTGAGTAACCCATAGACACGTTTTAGCGTAACGTGCGCTACGATTTGATCCCCCTGACCAAGAGGAATGGGTGAGATCAAACGCACTTTGGGTCGCAAGGGCCACATTAAATAACTATTATTTATTGCTGTGATGCTAACAACACCTTCATAACCGTGACTTATTTGCTTAAAAGGGCTGTCAACGGCGCCATTTATGGTAATATTCTCCCCTGCCTGAAATAGGGTCTTTACTTGCCATTGCATAAGGTTACCAGCCGAAATGGCAATCAAAAGTGCGATGGTCATCCCCAGCAAGTAACGACACGTTTTACGCACAATAATGATAAAGATGGCAACAACAATTAGCATTAACCAAGGCCAGGAAGGCATAAGCGGCCAGTAGCTTGCCGAAATAAGGGTTGCTGAAAAAGAAGCCAATAACCAATTGTTACCTAAGAGAGTCATGTTGTCCCATGCCTAGAAAGCTAATTAAACGCTTTATGCCTGACCATGAAGTAATCAAACGCCAAAAAGCGCTGAAAGTGTTCGGCAATGTTTTATACAACCCTAATCTATGGTGTTTGAATCGTCGCTCCGCTGCAGGTGCGTTTGCCGTGGGTTTGTTTATGGCGTTTGTCCCTCTGCCGAGCCAGATGATCATGTCTGCTGGGCTAGCCATTTTTCTTGGCGTGAATTTGCCACTGTCTGTCGCTCTCGTGTGGGTAAGTAACCCAGTCACCATGCCCGTGCTGTTCTACTTTGCGTATAAGCTCGGCGCCTTCGTAATGAACGTGCCGCCTCAGCCATTTCACTTTGAGCTCTCTTGGGATTTCATCCTCGACCAAATGAGCACCATTGGTCCTCCATTTTTATTGGGTTGCGCCATTTGTGGTGTTTTTTCTGCTATCGTCGGCTACTTTGGTATACGAGGTTTGTGGCGTTATTCCGTGGTGAGAAGTTGGCAAAAGCGTCAAACAAGATAACGCTCTTCTCCCTACATTGCAGAGAGTAAATGTGGTTTTCCGATATAGGCGCCACTTCCATTGCAACATCGGGTAATCAAAGTTTGATTTATTCCATGGACCAAGAAAAAAACACCAAGGTTGCCAATCGCTAACCGGACACCTAAAACAAAAGGACCATTATGGTCCTTTTGTTTGTCTATCATTCCGTAATCGGCTATTTACTGCTCAGCACGGCGGCTGGTTTAAGCTTTGCAGCCCTTGCCGCCGGGTACCAAGTGGCGACAATACTCAAAACAATGGCCGTGCCAGACACCAATAAAACATCGTCTAAACGCAGTTGAGAAGGCAAAAAATCGACAAAGTAAATGTCACCGGATAAAAACTGATGACCAATCACTCGCTCAAGGCCCTTAATGAGTGTGGTGAGATTCAGCGCCACTAAGACACCGACGACACTGCCAAGCACACTGCCAAACACACCAGAAAACACCCCTTGCCAAACAAAGATACGTTTAATCAAACCATCGCCAGCCCCCATAGTGCGTAAAATAGCAATTTCGCTCGCACGATCTTTCACCGCCATCATTAAGGTGGAAACAATGTTAAAGCACGCCACGCCAATCACTAGCACCATGACTAAGTACATGATGGTTCTGACTAATTGAATGTCTCGATACAAAAAGCCAAACTGCTGTTGCCAACTACGAAGGTAGACATAAACGTCAATCTGTCGCCCGACTTCTCGCACAATCGCTTGCGCATTAAGCACATCATTGGTTTTCAGCGCAATGCCAGTGACACCGTCTCCCAGATGATTGTATTGCTGAGCATCAGCCATCGGCAACAACACCAGATTATGATCAATTTGACCATTGAGTGTCAGCATACCCGCCACTTTGACTCGAACGCGTTTAGGCGCTTGAACTTGAGTGCTTTCACCGGTTTGAGGAATCAACAAGGTGACATAATCTCCGACGTCCACCCCCAACTCGTTTGCCACGCCTCGCCCGACAATGACCTGATTTTGCCCCGGTAGAAACTGGCTCCACGCCTGCTGATCAATAAATTGAGACATGGTTGAGACCGCTTGTTCAAAATCCGGTTCGACCCCTCTCACTTCCACCGCTTTGAGCTTGTTGCCCCGCTCGACCAAACCAGTAAATTTGACATATGGAGCCGCGGCCACCACTTTGGGATTGGCCACTGCTTGAGCCATCACCGATTGCCAATTTTCAACCGGTGCACGAACGCCTTCCAGCTCCGCGTGTGGAATGACCGACAGCACACGAGATTGCAACTCGCGCTCAAAGCCATTCATTGCCGATAGACCAATAATGATCACCGCCACGCCCACCGCAATACCGATGGTCGAGGAGAGCGAAATGAACGACACCATTTTGTTACGTTGTTTGGCTTGGCTAAAACGGCGACCAATCAAGAGCGCCAAGGAAGAAATCATCGATGGTCTCCTACTGATTGTTTGACGATAAAACGCCATCTTGCATGTAAAGGATTCTATCCATTTTTGCCGCGAGCTCGTTATCGTGTGTCACCACTAAAAACGCCGTGCCGGATTCGCGATTGAGCTCGCGCATCAAATCGTAAATCTGCAACGCGGTTTTGTGGTCCAAATTGCCCGTAGGCTCATCCGCCAGCACCAATGCTGGCTTATTGACCAATGCCCGCGCAATTGCGACACGTTGACGTTCGCCACCTGACAACTCTGACGGACGATGATGCATACGATGTTGCAAACCCACTTTTTCCAACAATGCCTCGGCGGCTAACTTCGCTTGCTTCGGACTTTCCCCACCAATCAGTAGCGGCATTGCCACGTTTTCCACAGCGGTAAAATCCGCCAGTAGATGATGAAATTGATAGATAAAACCGAGATGCTGATTGCGCACTTGAGCTTGCTTATTACCGCTTAACGCAGACAGCTGATAATCGAGAAACGCAACCTCACCTTGAGTGGCATCATCAAGCGCACCTAAAATATGCAGCAGAGTACTTTTGCCTGAACCCGATGTACCGACAATCGCTACCAACTCGCCTTGCTCTAGCTCGAAATCAACCCCTTTGAGGACTTCCGTTTCAAACTCCCCTTCTCGATAGATTTTGCTAACTTGATGACATTGTAAAAGCTTATTCATATCTGAGGGCCTCAGCAGGTTTAACAGAAGATGCGCGGTAAGAAGGGTAAAGCGTCGCCAACAGGCTCAATAAAACGGCCAACACAACCACAGCAACAATTTGAAATGGTTGAATCAGCACAGGCAAGCTACCACCAAAGGTGAACAAAGCAACCCCTGCGGTTTCGAGAATAGTATTGAGATTTTGCGATAAAAGCACGCCAGCGGCTCCACCGAAGAGCGAGCCAATAATACCGCTGCTGGCACCTTGCACCATAAAGATGGCCATAATGCCAAAGCTGTTCATACCCTGAGTTTTTAAGATCGCGACTTCAGATTGTTTCTCCATCACCACCATGATCAGCGCTGAAATGATATTAAAAGCCGCCACGGCAACAATGAGTCCAAGCATCAAGCCCATCATGTTCTTTTCCATTTTTACCGCTTGGAAAAGCTCTCCACGTTGCGCACGCCAATCACTCCATTGCCAACCGTCAGGCAGTGGCGTATTGGCCGCCTCGGTCACTTGGAAGGGATCATCAAAATAGAGTCGCCAGCCAGAAATGGTATTTGACGGAAGACGCAATAAACGCCCCGCGTCTTCAATGTGCGTCACCATCAACTGGCCATCGATATCCGAACCGGTATTGAACATCCCTGCAACGGTAAAATTTCGTTGGCTTGGGATACGGCCTAATGGCGTAAACTGGCTAGCACTGGTCACCATCAAACGGACTTTGTCGCCCATTGAGACATTTAATGATCGTGCTAAAGAGTGGCCGAGAAATACTTGATACTTGCCTGCTTCCAACTGGCTTAAGCGGCCAGCAATGAGGTGGTTTTCAATCGGATCGTCTGCCGAAGGCTCAATACCGATCAAGTAACCCACAGAAAGTTGTGAAGGGCTTTGAATCACCGCTTCACTGCGCACCAAAGGTGTGGGTTGATAGTGAGGAGACAAGGCACGCACAAACTCAGGCGGCGTGGTGTGTGGCGTTTTTCCACCATCCATCGACACCACCGCTTGCGGCAACACACCCAAAATGCGCTCTTTCAGTTGCGCCTCAAAGCCGTTCATCACCGATAACACCGTGACCAATGACATCACGCCAACCGTGATGCCAGCTGTCGACATATAGGAGACAAATCGGCTAAACCTGTCACCGGAGCGTCCGCGCAGGTATCTCAATCCAATAAATATAGAGACAGGATGAAACATTCTAAAAACCGTCAATAAGTTCAGCGGGCTAATGTAACCAGAAAACTGGCACGAATATAGCTAAAATATTTCATATGTCTGAGATTTAACAGCAAATTTGCCCATTTACGTGTTACAGAACGTATAGGGCTCTCGGTTTAAAAAACGAATTTGCGAAAATCACGGTGTGCGAAATAACATCGCTTGCCAAGCGTCGCCAGTTGGCGATAATCAACAGCTTGTAGATTCTTATTTAGAATCCCATCGGCAAAAAGGGAATAACAGCATGACAGAACAAGAGTTTTTTACCGTAAATTCAACGCTGACGATCAACGTTGAGCTGTTACCTGAACACGATTTGCTGCCTTCCCTAGAGGCCTTTGAAGCGGAAATTCCCGCCCCTTTTATTGTGGCGAGTGAATTTAGCCAATTAGATCAATTAGCCGAAAGCGCACGACTTGAACTGAAAAATAGCGATCTCAAAAACGTCATCAACCTGCTGGATGCGCAAAATTCGAAACTCAATCTGCTATTGAGCTTTATGCTATCGCAGCAAGACCAAGAAAACCTTCGTTTCAAAACCACCCGTTTTGGTGCCAGTCAGGTTTCCTTTTTGTCCAACGACACCATGGCGATTGGCCGCTCCACTCGCGTGAAACTGTTCTTAGAAAGCCCCGCTGCGGCTATTTATTGCTACGCGCAAGTCGCCAGTTGCGAAGCCAAAGATCAACAATATGAAGTGACCATGAAATACATATTGCTTCGCGATTCAGACCAAGATCTATTAATCAAAGCGGCCTTACACCAACAACAACGTCTATTGCGTCAACGTTCGCTAGAAAGAGACACCAAATAACATTCGATTATGACTTATCAACCGATTTTACAAGTCTCCACGCCCAAAGGGGCGGGAGACAAAAAACACTTAGGCCAACTGCCTGGCGCCTCACTGGCCCTTTCTGTGGCTGAACTGGCAAATGCCCATGCCAACCAAACGGTTCTCATTGTTCCAGACCCTCAAACCGCGCTGAAGTTGCAAAGCGAGATAGAGCAGTTTTACACCGCTCACGTGACGATTTTCCCCGATTGGGAAACGCTGCCATACGATAACTTCTCTCCTCATCAAGAGATCATTTCCGATCGTATCGCCACGCTCTATCAGCTTCCCTCTCAGACCGACGGCATTACCATTGTGCCAGTAAGCACGCTGCTACAACGTCAATCTCCACGCGATTTTCTGCTGCAACATACCTTGATGGTCAATGTTGGTGATCGTTACTCGCTCGAAAAATTGCGTTTGCAGTTGGATAATTCTGGCTACCGCCACGTTGACCAAGTGTTTGGGCCCGGAGAATACGCTAGCCGCGGTTCGATTCTCGATCTCTTTCCGATGGGCAGTCGTGCCCCCTACCGTATCGATTTCTTTGATGACGAAATCGACACCATTCGCACGTTCGACCCTGAGAATCAACGTTCAATTGAAGAGATCCAACAGATCCGCCTACTGCCTGCTCACGAGTTCCCAACCACCGAGGCGTCCATAGAAGAGTTTCGTATCCGTTGGCGCAGCCAATTTGATGCCCGTCGCGAGCCAGAATCGGTTTATATGCAGGTGAGCAAAGGCGTCTGGCCTGCGGGGATTGAATACTGGCAGCCCCTTTTCTTTGAACAAACAGAAACGCTGTTTGACTACATCAATCGAGACTCGCAACTGCTGGTATTGGGGGATATTGAACCCACCATCGATCATTTCCTAAAAGATGTGGATTACCGCTACGATCAGAAAAAAGTCGACCCGCTGCGCCCACTGCTTAAACCAGAGCAACTTTGGCTTAAAAAAGATGAACTGTATGCGCATCTGAAAAATTTTGGCCAAACCTGGCTGTGCATTGATGCCATCGATGAAAAATCCGGGCGTTCCAACCAGCCATTGAGTCCACTGCCGACGCTCGCGGTGCAACAGCAAAATAAAGAGCCATTAGCTCAGTTGCGTCAGTTTAGTGAAAGTTTCTCAGGCAAAATCATCTTTTCCGTTGAATCGGAAGGCCGTCGTGAAGCGCTCAGTGAGTTGCTACAAGGCGTTAAGCTCAAGCCACACGCTTGTGCCTCACTCTGTGAAGCCCTTGCACATAACCATAAATTCACTTTGGTTATTGGCGCCAGTGAGCACGGTTTTATTCACAACACGCTGAACTTCGCCTTTGTTTGTGAAAGCGATTTGCTTGGCGATCGCGTTATCCAACGTCGCAAAAAAGACAAGCGAAACGTCAACAGCGATACCGTGATTCGGCATCTCGCAGAGCTCAAACCTGGACAACCAGTGGTACACATCGATCACGGTATTGGCCGTTACATTGGTTTGGAAACGCTTGAAGCGGGCGGCATCAAAGCTGAATACGTGATGCTCGAGTACCAAAACGAAGCTAAGCTCTACGTGCCCGTCGCTTCCCTTAACTTAATCAGTCGATACTCTGGCGGCGCAGAAGAGAGTGCGCCGATTCACAAACTGGGGAGCGATGCTTGGACCAGAGCGCGTCGCAAAGCCGCTGAGAAAGTGCGAGACGTTGCCGCTGAGCTTTTGGACGTTTATGCCAAACGTGAACTCAAACCGGGTTACAAATTTGTTTTGGATCGTGGCCAATACGCGACCTTCAAATCGGGTTTCCCATTTGAAGAGACTGATGACCAATCGATGGCCATTAACGCGGTGCTGTCTGACATGTGTCAAGCCAAAGCCATGGACCGCTTAGTGTGTGGTGATGTAGGTTTTGGTAAAACCGAAGTCGCCATGCGCGCGGCGTTTGTTGCGACCGATAACGACAAACAAGTGGCGGTTTTGGTCCCGACCACCTTGCTTGCTCAACAGCATTTCGAAAACTTCCGTGACCGTTTTGCCAACCTGCCAATTCGCGTCGAAGTGCTTTCGCGCTTTAAGTCGGCAAAAGAGCAAAAGCAGATCATGGAAGATGTGGCTAACGGCAAGGTCGATATCTTAGTGGGCACACACAAACTGCTCTCTTCTGATCTAAAGTTCAGTGATCTTGGATTGTTGATCGTCGATGAAGAGCATCGCTTTGGTGTGCGCCAAAAAGAGAAAGTGAAAGCAATGAGAGCCGATGTCGACATTCTCACTCTCACGGCCACCCCAATTCCACGTACGCTCAACATGGCGATGAGTGGCATGCGCGATTTGTCGATCATTGCCACCCCACCCGCTCGCCGTTTAGCCATCAAAACATTTGTTCGCGAAAATGACGATGCGGTGGTCCGCGAAGCGATTCTGCGTGAAATCATGCGTGGTGGACAAGTGTACTTCTTACACAACCAAGTCGAAACCATTGAGAAAGTCGCAGAAGACCTGACTAAACTTGTGCCAGAAGCACGCGTCACCATCGCTCACGGTCAAATGAGAGAACGCGAGTTGGAACGTGTGATGAACGATTTCTACCATCAGCGCTTTAACTTATTGGTCTGTACCACCATCATCGAGACGGGCATTGATGTGCCAACCGCCAACACCATCATCATGGATCGCGCAGACAATCTCGGGCTTGCTCAGTTACACCAGCTCCGTGGGCGTGTGGGTCGCTCGCACCACCAAGCGTACGCGTACTTGCTCACGCCGCACCCGAAATCCATGACCAAAGATGCCATTAAACGCCTGGATGCCATCGCTTCTTTGGAAGATCTGGGGGCTGGTTTCACTCTCGCCACGCACGATTTAGAAATTCGCGGTGCAGGTGAGTTGCTAGGTGACGAGCAAAGTGGTCAAATTCAATCGATTGGCTTTACGCTGTATATGGAGATGCTTGAGCAAGCCGTGCAAGCATTGAAAGAAGGCAAAGAACCCGCGCTGGATGATCTACTTCGCGAGCAAACTGAGGTGGAAATTCGTATCCCAGCCTTGCTGCCAGACGATTATATTCCAGACGTCAACACACGCTTGTCGATGTACAAGCGAGTGGCCAGTGTGGCCGATTTAGAAGAGCTAAACGAAGTCAAAGTCGAGCTCATCGACCGATTCGGCTTACTGCCAGAAGCGGCGAAAAATCTTCTTGCCATCGCAGAGCTCAAACTGAGTGCCCACCGAATCAAGGCGAAGAAGATCGAGGCTCACGACAAAGGTGGATTTATCGAGTTTTATCCACACGCTGACATAAACCCAGCGTATTTGGTTAGACTACTGCAATCTCAGCCGAAAAAATTTGCAATGGAAGGTCCAACTAAGTTTAAGTTTAGCGTAACATTGACGGACAGACGCCAACGTGTTCAGTTTATCCAAGATTTGCTGAATGAGTTTAACCAGAATTTATTACCAGTGAGCTAGTTATTCCATGAGATTTCTCATTCCTCTGTTACTACTCTGTGTTTCAATGCCTTCTTGGGCACAGAGACAATTTGATGTTGAAGTGATCATCTTTAAACGCGCCGTAGATGCAGAGCAAACTAATGAGTCCTGGCCAAATCAATTGCCAGAGATCACCATGACTTATGCCGGCGATTTTCAGGATGCCCAGTTCCGCCAGAGCAAAGGGGTTTCTATGCTGCCTTACTCTAGCTACCAACTGTTATCGCAGAAAGAAGCACTAGAGAAGCATGCCGGCTTCCAAGTGCTGCTGCACAAAGCGTGGCGTCAAGGTGACCGAGGAAAAGGTTCAGCGCCGATCTTCCGTATTCGCGCAGGGAAAGACTACTCAAAAGAGTACAACCCAGACGGTTCTGAGAAACAGGCCGCTGTGCAAGCACCGTTAGATGGCATTACAGAAGTGAGCATCGACAACCCTCTTTACGAGTTAGACGGCACGCTACAGGTTTATGTTCAGCATTATCTTTTCATCGAAACCGCGTTGGATCTTAAAGAGCCAAGCGTGCGTGAAGTTACGCTAGAGGCCACACCGCTTGAAGAAAATGCCGAACAGTTAGGCCAAGTTGATGGCAACGTCCAACTAGGCAACTTAACCGAAGTAACTCCAACGGTGACGGTTGAGCAGTTCTTAAAGAGCTATCGAATGGATCAAAAACGTCGTATGCGTAGCGGTGAAACTCACTACCTTGACCATCCACTGCTTGGAATGGTGATTCAAGTTCGTCGTGTAGAATAACCTCTACCGCCCTTTGGTCATAAGCCCTCGACTGTGTCGGGGGCTTTGTTTTTCTCAACCAATTCACAAAGTCATCATTTATACTTTACTCAAATGCTTATAACGGAATTGCCATGAGTCCCGATTTCCATATCGTAACCCAACGAGTGACCTTACGTTTAATCGAAGCAGAGCGTGCGAGTGAGTTGGCGAGGTTAATTCGTCGTTCAACCTCTCTCCATCAATGGATCGATTGGTGTCACCCGAATTACAGCGAAAAAGAAGCGCAAAGCTTTCTTCTCATGACACGTTTGAACTGGGTAAAAGCCGATGCGTATGGGTTTGGCATATTTCTCAAAGGCAGTGACGAGCTGGTTGGCATGGTGGCCATCAATGAGCTTTACCATACCTTCAACATGGCCAGTCTCGGCTATTGGATCGCTGATGTTCATCAGCGCCAAGGGCTAGCCAAAGAAGCCATGTGGGCACTGGCGGAGTTTTGCTTTGCCAAACTCAAACTAACCCGATTGGAAATTGTGTGCGCGCTTGATAACCAAGCTAGCCAGAAACTGATTGAATCTTGTCATGCAAAACAAGAGACCATCGCCCGTAATCGCTTTGTTTTTCACGACAAACCACAAGATGGTGTGGTCTATTCATTGATTCCCCAAGATATGCATTAACGCCGACACGAACGGGAAAATATCAGCCATTAAAAAAGGAGCTCGTTCGCTCCTTTTTGGTCAGTTCGTTACTTCGTATTTCAATTAGTGAAGTTTCAAGTTTGGACGTAGTACACGGTTGATTCGGCCAACCAGCATCATCAAACCCGTTTTGAAAATACCGTGCAGCGCCATTTGATGCATGCGGTACAGCGAAATATACACAACGCGCGCGATACGGCCTTCCACCATCATTGAGCCTTTGGTCAAGTTGCCCATTAAGCTACCCACGGTAGAGAAGCGGCTGAGTGAAACCAATGAACCATGATCTTTATACACGTAATCTTTGAGCTCACGGCCATTGAGTTTTGCGATGATGTTACTAAAGGCATGGCTCGCCATTTGGTGCGCCGCTTGCGCGCGTGGCGGCACAAACTTGCCATCCGCTTGAGTACACTGAGCCAAATCACCGATCACGAAAATATCGTCATCGCGCGTGGTTTGCAGCGTATTTTTCACTACAAGCTGGTTAATGCGGTTGGTTTCCAAGCCCGCAATGTCTTTCATGAAATCAGGCGCTTTGATACCTGCAGCCCAAACCATGATTTGTGCAGGGATCTTCTCTCCATCTTTAGTGGTCAATCCATCCGCTTCAGCCTTTGTCACCATGGTTGCGGTACGCACATTCACCCCTAGCTTCACCAATTCACTGTGTGCAGCGGAGGAAATGCGCGGTGGCAATGCAGGAAGAATTCGTTCGCCCGCTTCGACAAGATTGACATTCAGTTTACTTGAATCGAGATCGCCAAAACCGTAAGTACGCAGCTCTTTAATGGCATTGTGCAATTCCGCAGAAAGCTCAACGCCGGTAGCGCCTGCGCCAACAATGGCAATATCGACAGTGCCGTGACCATTTTTCGCGTGCAGTTTAAGGAACTGATTGTTCATTTCATGACGGAAACGGTGCGCCTGCTCTGGGCTATCAAGGAAGATACAGTGCTCACGTACACCTGGGGTGTTGAAGTCATTTGATGTTGAGCCAATCGCGAGAACCAATAGATCGTATTCGAGCTCACGGCTTGGCATCAATAGCTCGCCGTGCTCGTCTTTTAATTCACTTAGAATCACAACCTTACGTTCACGGTCGATGTTCTCTAGGCTGCCCATTTGGAAATCGAAACAGTGGTTTTTGGCATGAGCACGGTAGCTTAGCGCATCAACCCCTTCATCAAGAGAGCCTGTCGCCACTTCATGCAGCAATGGCTTCCATAAATGGCTCGCCTTGCGATCCACTAGGGTGATTTGAGCACGTCTTTTACGACCTAATGTGCGACCTAATTTGGTTGCCAACTCTAGGCCACCAGCACCGCCACCAACAACGATAATTCGTGTCACAGTGATAATCCTCTACAAAATAATAAAAAGGGTCCTGCACGACAGGTCATTCGGTGTTATCACCGGTAACGCGTCCTACAGAGAAATCTTGTGCTTGTGAACGTTCTGTTCAGGGTTATCAAAGGGCATTTAACGTTTGGATAAAAGCGTATTGGAGATCGCCTCGACAATACGAATTGGGCAAGTTTTTTTACTCGCTCTCAATTTTTTTTGATATTTATCAAATTATTTTATAGTGGTTCATTATATAGCGCGAAATCACAACCGCAACAAAAATCCTTACTGCCCATACGGAATGGTGATGTTTTCTACTACTCTCACCTCAAAACAAAGCATCGACATCGCACGGCGCTTTTGTAGCCCATTTAGCAGATAAAGAAAAAGCACCTATCGCTAGGTGCTTGGTGTGTCGGATTTAGAGGTTCAAATGAGTTGATAAAAGCGCTCAGTTGCTTTCTTTAAATGCTTTCATCTTCTGCAAGTGCTGAGATATCTTTTTGAATTTATGGGTTTCTTTATCATCCCACACCACTTCGTAGTAATTCTCCAGCGCTTGTGCTGTTTTGCTGTTGTCGTGGATTTCATCATCACGTGACAAGATCACTAAACAGCGACCTTTGTTCTTCATACGAAACTGTTCGACACATTTGGTTGCAATATCTTCATACTCTTCCGGACGGTCAATGCGGCCTGCCATGTTGTTTTCTGGATGAAGATTCGGGTTAAAAATGACTTGCTTGATACCGCAAAGAAAACCGATGCGCTCGGACCAAAAACCGCCGAGACCAACGCCACAAATAATCGGTTCAGGATCATTTGATTGTTCAATCGCTTTATGCACTTCTTTTAACAAGTGCTGCATATCGTGTTTCGGATGAAGCGTGCTGTAGTTAATGAAACGCACGTCTGGATCGATAAACTGCAGTTGCAATACTTTTTCGTGGTTACCTGGGCTTGTTGAGTCGAAACCGTGAAGGTAGATAATCATGTGTACCTCTCCCTAACTATTCTTGGTACTTATCCCAAGTGACTTCAAGATACCTTCGCAAACAGCAACACAGTGTGGGCAACGGGCGATAACACGCAGCGCAAACAGTGCATCTTGGAGTGACTTGATTAATGCTTTCAATCTACCACGAATTACAAGGGTTTAAAGTGCGAACTTGTCTCAACCGTGCAAACAGTGATCCTCATGGCATAATGAGTGAAGCATTTTTTTGGCAGTGAGCAAATATTCATCATCACCCCAGATTTTGTGTGCAAGTAGATACCACAACATGGCCATCATAGTCGTTCTTGGTTGCCATGCTTTAACCCCCTCAATCCACACCTCAACCTCGTCAATCTCGCGAAGTTGGCAGTAACGGCAGACCATTTCAAACCAATCTTCACCGGAGAGCTGAATCGTCAGAGTTAAATCTAAGCGAGGATCCGCCAATGCCGCATATTCCCAATCGATCACTTTTACCCCGTCCGGCCCTTTCACCATGTTGTATCCACCTAAATCGAAATGACAAAGGGCAACAGGCAGTGGGGTGACAGATGGAGCGCTGCGCCACTGTTGGTAGAGGTTCTCGTATTCGCTGCCCAGATACTTCCCTTCTAATTGCATCCAATAGTGATCTACTCGAGCGGTATAACTAAACGGCGCCAAAGGTAGGGTGTGAGCATCAAACTGATGAATTTTGATCGCGGTTTTAAGTAAGGTGTCGGGCGCAACCCCATCACGCATCGTCTCACCTTCTAGCCATTCCACTAAGACGCCATGCTCATTGACCAGCACAGGCTTTGGGCCGAGCTTTAAATCGGCAATGGCATTGAGTATTTGGTATTCACTGTAGCGAGAGATAGAAAAGGCCTGACAAACTTTGCTTGCCGGCCTCCAAACGTAAGATTTGCCTGCGTGATCGTTGATTTTCCAACATCGGTTGGTTAAACCGCCAGTCACCGTTTGTACCTGCATGGGTGCTGGTACAAAAAAGTCACCTACCGCGTTTAAACTCGGATCCAGTTGTTTTGCCTGTTGCCAAGAAAACCATGCCATAGGTGACCTCACATTGTTTATAGTCCTAACAAGCTCTTAGACTGCTGCTTACGGATTTCAGTTTCATCCGCCCACTCAATTAAACCGGTTTCCAGATCCATTAAGCGCATGGTCATTTTGTAGTACACGTCTTTGTCGCTGCCGTCGTTTTTCACGATGCTCGACAAATTACCGTATAACATGTATTGAGCGCCGACCATTTTACCAAACTGAATCGCGGTAGATTGGTTCACAAGCTCATCATTGTTTTGGAAGTTCAGTTGTTCACGTACCGCTTCTACACGATCCATGTCGACAAAACGGAACTTACCTGAGTTAAGCATTTTGGTTGAAATGGTGTCAGTGATGGATTCCGTATCAATATGCTCACTGGTTTTGTTTTTAATGCGTTCAACAAACACAATTGGGCGACTGTCGCGCGTAATCGCTGCCACAGAGCCAGACATCATCATGCTATCCACCATTTGACCTGCGATGGTTTGTAAGTCCGTCGAACCAAAGTCGATGGTGGTGGTTTCAGTAGCTTGCGCATCACCATAAGAAACTCGGTTAGAACAACCACCCAGTAAAACAGCTAAGCCTAGTAAGGCGACAACACCTTTATTCATTTTTAGTCCTCACATTTTTATTCATTTGCTGCACGGATTTGCAAGCGATATTGAGTGCCATTCGGATTCACCGTTACTTCCGAAAGGGTAATAGATTCAAAACCACGCACAATGGCTTGACGCCAAGGGCCTGGCTTGGTGTTCACCTCTAGACCATTGTCATCGTACCAAGCAAAGCGATAAAGGATGTTCTGATCACCTTTAAAATTGCTGGTTAGACGCACAACCGCACGGGCGCGATCATCCACTTGCGTCGTGGCGATGTCATCGACCAATAGTCTACCACCCAGTACATTGTCGTGGAAAAAGACGTGTTGCGTTTCACCATCGACTCGCATTCCCGCCGTATTCTCTGCACAGCCTGCTAAGCCAAGCAAAACCAGTGCCGAAATAATCCAAGCTCTCATTACAGCCTCCCTAATTGTTTGTGCCATATGGTTTGGTGAGTTCCCTGACGGGAAATCCAGACCAAAGTCGTCTGTTTGTCTGCGACCATGAACTGGTAATCTTTGTCACCGGATGTCAATGTTTGCTCACCCGATGAGACAACTTCACTCATTACATTGACTCTTGCTGGTAAGGTTTGCCAGCTACGAGTATCCGGTTGCTCTGTTAACGCGTTCCAAACGTTAAACAACAGATTGCCGACATCATCGCCTTTAGCGGCTTCTTTACGCAGTTGATCTTTGGCCACCACGCGCAATGCCTGGCGAATCACCATCGAAGGCAAACGCTCACTTAAATCGTACTTCGCCATCTGATCGACATCTGCCAACAACTGGCTTTCCAGTTTCTGTTGATTCAAACGCAATGGGGAAAAGCGCTGATAATTTTGGCTTGGGTAATAAGGCAGCGCGAGAGAATACAGTGCGCCAATGCCTCGACTGTCATAGACAGGTAAATCTATTCGCCAGCCTTGGAGCGCTTCAACAACCCCTTGCTCTTCAATAACAATCACGCGGCCTTGTTCACCTGCAAAGGTGTCGTTTTGCTTACCGTAGCGTTTTTCTAATTTGGCCAAATCTTCACGCATGCCCAGCTTTTTCGCCACCAGCATGGTTCTTTCAATCACCGCGGGGTTATTGGGACTCACCGCTAACGCTCTGCGGTAATCAACATAAGCACCATTGAGATCTTTTGAGGCTTCATACAAAAGACCCGAGAGGAAAAACAGATAGCCATTTTGCACCGATTGCAAGGTTTTCCCTGCATCAGGGTAATTCGCCAACACGCTGCCCAAGTTGGTCGACATGCCATTTTTTTGCATATCGCGCTCAGCAGACTGGAGATCGTCTTCACGTGCTTTACGCGCGGCTTCCTGGACTTGATTAGCGCGACGCATTTCAACCAATGCACCCTCCAAGCTGTTCTGCTGAAGGTAGTTCAAACCGAGATACAAATGGAGAAAGCCCAGTTCGTAATCTGCCGGTGTGTAGTTGTTGAGATTATCGTTGACCGCCAGCGAGCCCACACTAGTTGCCGTTTGCGATAAAGACACTTTGGCCAAATCTTGCCACTTTCTCACCGCCACGTCGCTTGCTTCTAGCGCTTTCTTACTTTCAGGGTAATCTGCCGATAAGAACGCAATGCGTCCTTTTTCCATATTGTCGAGAATGTCGCCAGCAACACCCTCACTTTGCAATTCTTGCGCTTGCGCGTAATCGCCGCTTTTTACCGCCTGATAGACGGAGCGGTTTTGTTCACTATAGTGGCTGAAAAGGTTACCGGCGGACATATTGGCGCATCCCGACATGATCAGGGTCGCGGCAAATACTCCGACTAATTTCCGGTATTGCTTCACATGTAACTCCAAGAGAATGCATCGAAAATAAAGCGGCCAGATAATCACTGGCCGTTGTTTGACATTTAGCCCAATAACATTGGACCCAGTGGCTTACCACCCACTAAATGCATATGGATGTGATAAACCTCTTGGCCACCATGCGCATTACAGTTCACGATGAGACGGTAGCCTTCTTCCGCGATGCCCTCTTCTTTGGCCAACTGTTTTGCGACAGTGAACATGCGGCCCATCATCGCTTCATCATCCGCCTCAACATCATTCACTGTCGGAATGAGTTTATTTGGAATAATTAGGATGTGCTTCGGTGCTCGTGGGTTGATGTCACGAAATGCGGTGACAAGATCATCTTGGAAAAGGATCTGAGCAGGAATTTCCTTGCGAATGATTTTGCTAAAGATAGTTTCTTCGGCCATGTGTACTCCATAACGTCGCTGTTTAACCGGATAAGTATGCGCCAACGTTGTGTGCATCTCAATAAAAAACAGTGTTCACGTAACATTATCAACAGAACATCCTGCTATAAAGTCTTTTTTGCAGCCCTCGCCACAAAATGCTCATCTCAATCTCAATACAATGATGACAATTTTGTTAGTTTTTTGAGACGGGTTCCGTTTCTTTTTTCTTTTGTTACATGTGGGAGAGGGCTAAAAGTATGCAAGGCTCAGTCATTAAAAGGATGTATGCCGGCTTCGCGCTGATAATCGTCTTGTTTGCCGTTACAGTCACCATTATGACCAATGGCATGAATCAAATTCATTCCAACTTCGAAACCGTTTCGAAAAATTCACTGCCTTTGGTTTCGTTATCCAACCAAACCAGTGTTGAGTTGTTATCTGCGGATAAATCTTTTAAAGATTTTCTCACCACGCAGAACCAAGATCGCATGACGCAGATGCGCAGCGAATTTGGTAAATCGCAGACTGAGTTTAATCAAACGCTCAACGCACTGGAAAACGCGAGCAAGGCCTACCCTGCACTCGCAGAGCCTTTAGCTCAACTCAGAGAAATTGAAAACAGCTACTTTGCTGAAGCCAATGAAGCAATGAACAACTATGAAGCGATGTTTGCTGCACAAGCAGAAGTGCAAAAATCGTCACGTCGCTTCCAAAAACTTCACACCGAACTGACGGTTGGTATGAAAGAGTACGTCGATGACCAATCCAGCATTTCTGTCAAAGTGATGGCAAAAAGCTATTTCATTAAGTTGAAAGATGCTGAAGTGATCACCTCGGATGCACTGGCCAGTTCTGATCTTGATTTCGTTAAGAAAGCAGTGAACAAGAACAAGAAAGCGGTCACTCACCTTAATTACGCTTATCGAGGCCTCACGACCCAACTGCCATCACTGAAAGATGTGTTCAATGCATCTGTCGAGCAGTTCACTCAGGACGTAGGTCAAAAAGGTGGGGTGTTGGATCAACACGCCAGCTACCTTGAAGCCAAAGCGGCTTTGTATGACAACATCGCCAACCTAGCGGTCAAAGTTGACTCTGCGATGCGTCTGTTGGAAACCTTCACTACAACAGCAACCGACAACCTCAACACCTCTTTGGTTGAAGCGGGTGAAGTGTACGACCAAGGCTTGCTAAAAGCGATTGTGATTGGTATTGCGGTGACCATTTTTGCCGCCGCTGTGGGCTATCACATTGCCCACAGCGTTCGTGAGCCGTTAACACGTATTCTTTCCACCTTGGAAGGGCTTGCCAACGGTGATATGACGCAGCGTATCGAAATTCGTTACAACAACGAGTTCAGCCGAGTGAGTGGCCACATCAATACGCTGGCAGATAGCCTGCACGACATTTTGGTGAGACTGAATGATGCGGCGGAAAATCTGACCGACACCGCAGCAAACAATGAACGCACCTCGAGCAACGCGCAAAACCAACTGAATGCTCAACGCGAGCAAACCGCTAGCGTTGCCACGGCAATGACCGAAATGAGTCACTCCGTTCAAGAAGTGGCCCAGAGCGCGCAAGGTTCGTTGGAAATGGTGCAAAAAGTGGAATCGGCGTCTGAATCTGGCCGTACCATCATGAGCAGCAACATCTCCACCATCAATCAATTGGAGACTCGCCTAAACGAATCGGTCAGCGCAGTTTCTGAGTTACAACGCATGAGCGGTCAAATTGGCTCGATTCTCGATGTGATTCGCAACATTGCAGAACAAACCAATCTCCTTGCCCTCAACGCGGCGATTGAAGCAGCGCGTGCGGGCGAGCAAGGCCGTGGCTTTGCGGTGGTTGCCGACGAAGTTCGAGTACTCGCATCGAAGACCACCCAATCAACCACTGAAATTGAATCAATGATCAGCAATCTGCAGTCCAGCTCGCAGTCGGCAAGTCATGTGATTCAAAGTTGTATGAGTGATATGGAGATGTCGGTTGAACAAGCCTCGAAAGCCAACGGCGCGATGGAAGAAATTCAGGCGTTGATCATCGAAATCAGCCAAATGAGTACGCACATTTCACAAGCGGCCGCAGAACAGAGCGAAACATCGACCTCTATTGCACGTAGCTTGGAAGACATCAATAACATCGCCGATCGCAGTTACCATGCGATGGCGGAAATCGCGGCCACCAGCGAAAACTTGTCTAGCTTAGCAAGCCAGCAAACGGAGCTTGTTCACCGTTTCAAGTTGTAAGGTTCAACAGAAAACGGTCAATAAACCTATAAAGTCATCGGATAAGGGCAACTTTTCACAAAGTTGCCCTTGTTTTTTATGCGCCTTGTCTACATATGAAGATCAAGCGCTTGCACTCTCTTTCACATCCTCTTTTTGCAAGCCGTACTGAGAAGGAAAAGTTATGGCTGTACACGTTGGTATCATTGATCAGGACCCTGTCAGACTGGTGACCCCTCTCCTCGATCTGCGTACCGTCAGCACTCATATCGTGTTTATCGGTGATGAGTCACAACGCGATATGTATCAAAGACTTCATTCTGTGCTTGCCCAGCGTGATATCACTTCCGAACTGTTTGTCATCCCCTCTGTTGTCGATACTCGTTTGATCAAACAATCTATTCAGACCTTAGCTGAAGATCTCAAAAGCCGTGGGGAAGATGTCAAACTGAACGCCAGTTGTGGCCTTCGTCATCGCTTGCTTTCAGTTTACGAAGTGTTTCGTACCTACCACTGGCCTATTTTCGTTGTTGAACCAAACAGCGACAAGCTTTGCTGGCTCTACCCTGATGGCCGTGAAGATAGTCAGGTGGAAGACCGCATCACTGTGGCAGATTACCTCACGATTTTCGGCGCTCGCGGCGAGTTTAATGAAGTCGAGCTTCCTCCTCAACTTGACCAAAAACTGCATGAGTTGGGCGAACGCTGGGCGAGTCACGCTTTGGAATTAGGCCCTGGTTTGGCGACTTTAAACTATCTCGCGACGACATGCCGCAAAGAGCAAAAGCTGGATGTAGAGTTATCTGAAAAGCAGCAAGGCTATCGCGAGCTGAATATGCTGCTAGCAGATTTAGTGGAAGCGCAGATCGCCACTTACGAAAACGGCATTCTTACCTTTGCCAATGAAGACGCTCGTCGTTTCTCTAATGGTGAATGGTTAGAGACACTGGTTCACAGCACCGTCAAACAGATCCAAGATGATATGCCCACCATTCAAGACCACTCGCTCAATGTTCAGGTCTATCGTCAACTTGGCGAGCGTGAAGTGCGTAATGAGCTTGATGTCGCCTCTGTGGTTAACAATAAACTACACATCATCGAATGTAAGACGAAGGGCATGCGTGACGACGGTGACGATACACTTTATAAGCTTGAATCACTGCGTGATCTACTCGGTGGCCTACAGGCAAGAGCCATGTTGGTGAGCTTCCGTCCACTGCGTCACAACGATATTACCCGTGCAGAGGATCTTGGCTTAGCGCTGATCGGCCCAGATGAATTGAAAGATTTGAAAAAGCATCTCACAGATTGGTTTGCACAAGCAGGTGGTAGCGACGGGATCTAATTCCCGTTTTACTTGAAAGAGGCTCAACGGCCCACTTGCTTTTCAACCGACAAACAAAAACCCCGAAGCCATTGCCTCGGGGTTTCTTTATTCAATCAGCGTAATGCGATTACAGCATTTTACGTGCAGACTCAACAACCACTTTGATAGAGCGAGCTTCTGTCTCTTTTAGCGTTGCGTGATCTGGGATCTCTTTTTGTGTACGGTTGATGATAACACCCGCAACACAACCTGCGCGTAGGCCAGAGCTTGCACACATGGTCAACAACGTCGCTGATTCCATTTCAAAGTTCAGTACGCCCATTTCCTGCCACTCTTTCATCGAACCTTGGAAACGGCTCACTACGCGACCAGTAAAGGTGTCGTAACGCTCTTGACCTGGGTAGAAGGTATCACTTGACGCAGTAACACCGGTGTGAACCGTTGCGCCACTCTCTTGCGCAGCCGCTTTCATTGCCGTTGCCACGTCAAAGTCAGCCACTGCTGGGAACTCCATTGGCGCAAAGTGCAAGCTCGCACCATCAAGACGAACAGAACCTGTCGTTACGATCATGTCACCCACGTTAACATGCGGCTGGATCGCACCCGTTGTACCAACACGTAGGAAAGTACGCACACCCAATTGAGCCAACTCTTCAACCGCAATAGAAGTAGAAGGACCGCCGATACCCGTTGAACAAACAACCACTGGTTTGCCATCTAGCTCTGCACGGTACAAGGTGTACTCACGATGGCTAGCTAGAAATACTGGGTTTTCCATTTCTTCAGCAATTTTTTGTACACGCGCAGGATCGCCTGGGATGATCGCTAGCGTTGCACCGTTAAGATCTGCTTCAGTAACACCTAAGTGGAAAACAGCTTGAGACATAAGTCACTCCTTATTGCGGCTTACTTGAAAATAAGCTCAGATAAATTTGTAGGGGTCTAAAAATGCACTTTACTCAACCTCCTCATAACTTGGAGTGATCGTTGTCACAATGAAAGAATGTAACAAAAACTTATTACCTAGAAAAACCGGTTTGCATCACACTTTGTCTGCAATTTTCAGCCAAATTGCATAAGAAATGCCAACAAAAAGCCCGCATCATAAATGCGGGCTCTATAGATTCACACTGTCTATTATTCATTTGAGGAACGGAATCTTAACAATCGCAGTGCATTTAGTGTGACCAATGCCGTTGCGCCACTGTCCGCTAATACCGCCACCCATAGCCCGGTGATGCCTAGCAAACTGGTGATAAGAAACACCCCTTTTAGACCCAATGACAACGCGACATTTTGACGGATGATGCTCATGGTTGCGCGTGAGAGCTCTATCATGCTTGGCAACTCAACCAAGCGATTATGCGTAAGCGCAGCATCCGCCGTTTCAAGGGCGACATCGGTTCCTCCGCCCATGGCGATACCAATACTCGCCGCTTTCATGGCTGGCGCATCGTTGATGCCATCTCCGACCATGGCAACGGTTTTGCCTGCGGCAAACTGCTCCACATAGTGCACTTTGTCTGCTGGCAATAAGCTCGCTTGGTAATCAATGCCAATCTGCTGAGCGATGGCTTGCGCACTGCGAGGGTTATCACCTGTCAACATCACCGCAGAAACACCCAGTTTACCTAGCGCAACCACCGCTTGAGCTGCGTCTTTGCGCAATGTATCTTGCCATGCGATGAGCCCAATGGCTTCACTATCATGACGCACAATCACCACGGTTTTCCCTTGCCCTTCTAAGCGGACAAATTCTCTTTCTAATTGCAAGGAGAGAGGAAACTGGGCTCGCGAAGGGGCCACCAGCTCGACACTTTTGCCATCAACGAAACCGGAAACGCCCGCCCCGACTTGAGCCATTTTGTCTGTGGCTTCAGGAATGGTGTAACCCAAACTCTCGGTGTGATTAATCAGCGCGATCGCTAAAGGGTGACTAGAGCCCACTTCCACCGCAGCGCTCAAACTCAACAAGGTTTCATCGTCATGGAGGAACGACACCACATCTGTCACTTGCGGTTTGCCTTGTGTGAGTGTGCCGGTTTTATCAAAGGCAACCGCTTCGACTTTACCAAGCTGTTCTAACGCCGCGCCACCTTTGATCAAGGCGCCACGTTTGGCTGCCGCAGCAAGACCAGAAGTAATTGCCGCCGGCGTTGAGATCACCAAAGCACAAGGACAAGCAATCAGTAGCAAAGCCAAACCGCGATACACCCACGTTTCCCAAGGCTGAGCGAAAAACATTGGCGGTACGACGATCACGGCCAGCGACACCAACATCATTAATGGTGTGTACCAGCGGCTGAATTTGTCTAAGAAACGCTCTAGTGGTGCTTTGCGCGACTCCGCTTCTTCGATGAGATGCAAAATACGATCGATCGCATTTTCACCTTGTTTTGAGGTAACTTCGATACGAACGACTTTATCCACTGCCACCACGCCCGCCATCAGCTTCGCGCCAGAGGTATGCTCTGCGGGTACCGATTCTCCCGTCAACGCACTTTCATCAAAACTGGCCGTTGGGGTAAGGAGTAAGCCGTCCGCAGGCAAGCGAGAACCGGGCGCAATTTCAACCACATCGCCTAGCATCAACTCACTTGCCGCCACTTCCACTCGTTGACCATCGACAATTTTAATGCTGTTTTCCGGCACTAAGGCCATCAACGCTTGAACGCCACTTCTTGCTCTTGAGGCGGCGTACGCTTCCAATTTCTCACCAATTAAAAACAGCAATAAAACCATGGCCGCTTCCACGCTTTCACCAAGATAAAGCGCACCAATGGCCGCAACGCTCATTAGCGTCTCAATGGCGAAAGGGGTTCCGCTGCGCGCAAGGCGCACGGCTTTTTTCGCCACTGGGTATAAACCCGCTAAACAGGTTAGAACAAATAGACCATTACTTAATGGCTCGGAAACCGTCGCCAATAGAGCAGCGATAGCCATAGATAAGGCAATGGCTAAAATGTGCCAGTTGGCGTAAACAAAACCGAGCCAACCTTGAGGTTTCGGCGCCGCAGTTGCTTTCGCTGCCGATGAGCCAACAAGCGTGATTGGAAAGCCTGTTTTGGCCGCGACTTGTTCAATCTCTGTCAACAATGATGCAGAGGCGAAATCCACCACTAGCTTCTCGGTAGCAAACAACACTTTCGCCTGTTGAACTCCGGCCACACCCAAGACGGCTTTTTCTAATTTTTGAGCACAAGACGGGCAATCCATACCAGAGATGAGCCAGCTTTGTCGCTCCGACGCGCTTTGAGTTAAGGTCGCCTCTCGCCGTTCACTCTCTTCATTCGGCTCCGAGCTTGGGCACGCATCTGAGCTGCAGCAACTGTCTGATACCGATGAAATCGCGGTCATTTTGCTAGCCGCTAAACTCGGGCTGCAGCACGATACAGCAGCCGGTTTGGTCATGATTTTATTTGACTGACAAGCAGTATGTTTTGAGCACATAACATTTTCCTTATTGGTGAGTACAGCGTAAGCATAAACCTTAGAGTCAGCTCCAAGGTCAAGCGTTATTTCACTCCGCAAGGAATCGGCTATAAAAGTAAGCCCTCGTTAGAGGGCTCAGCGTCAGGAGGAAGGTTAAGATGAAGGTTAAACCGGATGCTTGAAGCAATCATCGAGACTTTGACCAATCGCTTTTAACACGTCGCGACGAGTGATCACCCCTACCAATTTTTTGTTGTCGACCACCGGATACATCTTCGGTTTGCCAACTTTCATCATGTCGGCCAGTTCGATGATCGACATGTCAGATGAAACCGATAACACATCATTGTGCATGCACTCACCAACGGTGTACGAATCTTGGCAGTGATAACTGGCTTTCACCAGTTTATCCAGCAAGTCTTGCTCTGAAAGGAAACCTATCACTTCTTCTTTTTCATTGATCACCGGACCACCCATGACCACGCTTTTCATGACTTTGTTCAATGCAGCACTTAAAGACATGTCAACGGTGAAGGTGACGGCTTGTAGGGTCATGTAATCTTTTACTTTGAGTGAATTCATCGCGTGCTCCTTTGCGGTGTCATTTTGCCCTTTCTTTAAGTGTCGTCTAATTTCTTGTTTTTACTAAATAGGAATCGGCAATTTTATGTATTGCCCCTGCCTATCAAGCGATTCTCGTCACTTGTAGCAAAAGTAAGACAAAGAAATGCACTCCCACCTACCCTAAATATTCACTATTGAGCTATATGTTAATCAAATGGTAGGAGTCGTCTGCATGGTAGAACAATCTATTTTTTCTCGAGTTATCGCCAACAACCCATCGGTTGTACATCACATTTTTGAAGCGCTACCTGAACCTACTTTTTTGATTGATGCCGAGGGTTACTATATCGAAGCATGGGGCGGTACCGATAGTAAGCGACACCATGACCCAGCCAACCTTATCGGTTTGAATCAATACCAAGTGTTACCGCGAGAAAAAGCCATATGGTTTTCCGATGTGATTCAACAGGTCATCCAAACGCAAAGACCTCAAGAGTTGGAGTATGAGCTGCATCCTAAAGATCTTGGTTGCTTTGAAGGAGTCGACGGCCCTACTGAGTTGCAATTTTTCAGCGCATTCGTCATTCCTCTAATGGGCGAGAAAAAAGTGCTTTGGACCGTGCGTAACATCACTGAATACAAAATGGCGCTGCGGCGATTAGAGTCTCAACAACTG
The DNA here is from genome assembly GCF_002224265.1 of Vibrio vulnificus NBRC 15645 = ATCC 27562. Taxonomy (NCBI): domain Bacteria; kingdom Pseudomonadati; phylum Pseudomonadota; class Gammaproteobacteria; order Vibrionales; family Vibrionaceae; genus Vibrio; species Vibrio vulnificus. Next base: position 2,530,471 of record NZ_CP012881.1, on the reverse strand, counting down.
GAGTTGGAACGACTTTCCTGCCTTGACCATCTTACCCAACTCTTCAATCGTTACGCGCTAGAGATTCATCTCCCCCATGCGCTCTCCAAGGCTGCCCAATCTGGCCACAGTGCCGCGCTGTTTATGGTCGATATTGATTGCTTTAAAGATCTCAATGATACCTTTGGCCATTTAACCGGTGACAAAGCGTTGAGAATGGTTGCCATGACGCTCAAGCAGTGGAGTGGCGAGCAAGGTATCGGCTTTCGTTATGGCGGCGATGAGTTCCTGATTTTTATTCAAGATATCTCAAAGCAAGCATGTGAACAGAAAGCGAACGAACTGCAATCGGCGGTTGCTCGGTTAGCGATTCCCAATCCACAATCACAAGTGGCCAATGTTCTCACCGTGACCATTGGCGTTCAGTTTTACCCTTCGCTCAGCGAGCAGTGCCAAGATCTTGAACAGTTCATTTCCAAAGCCGACAAAGCGCTCTTCAACGCGAAGAACACCCAGCGCGGCACCATACAGTTCTTAAGTGCATAGACATCGACAGACAAACCTCTAGGCCGGGGCTTAAGAGAAAAGCGAACGCTAACGGTTGGAGACAAAAAAAGAGAGCCGTTTGTTTGGCTCTCTTTTGGGTCACGCGTCTATTGGGGTAGTCACGTTGCGTTAAATCATTGGCCTGATTTCAGGTAAATCAGTCTTTCAGTACTTTTACGGTGTAGCGGCCATCTTTCTGGCGGTATAGGCCGTGGATGTCGGTCTCGAAGCCTGGGTAATGCGCGCCGATTTCACACAACATTTCCAAGAAATCCAGTACTGGACGAGAACTTTCTGTCACCACTTCACCTGGTAGTACTAGAGGCACACCTGGAGGGTAAGGAAGAATCATGTTGGCACTCACGCGGCCCACCATATCGTTCAGCAAGATCTCTTCAGTTTGACCACGAAGCTCTTGTTGCCAAGCCGCGTGTGGTGTGACTTTCATCTCTGGTAGCACATCGAATGCTTTGTACATCAACTCTGGTAGACGGTACTTACGAGTCAGATCGTGAATACCTTGTGCCAGCTCTTGAATACGCATGCCTTCGTAGAACGCTGGATCTTCACGGTACAGCGCAGGCAACATAGTGCGAATCGTTAGGTTTAGATCGTAACCACGTTTGAACTCAGTCAAACCACGTAGCAATTGCATTGCTTTTGATTTGTCGATACCAATTGAGAACAAGAACAACAGGTTGTAAGGGCCTGTTTTCTCTACCACAATGCCACGTTCATCAAGGTACTTGGCCACCAATGAAGCAGGAATACCACTGGTTTCCAACTCACCATCTTTGCTCATTCCAGGAGTGAGCAAGGTGATTTTGATTGGGTCAAGATACATGTGGTCATCGTCCATGTTCTTGAAGCCGTGCCAATCTTGGTTAGGGTCAAGCTTCCAACATTCGGTTGTCTCAATGTTCTCTGGTTGCCACACATCGAAGAACCAACCGTCACTTTCACCTTTTAAGCGTTTGATCTCTTTACGGAAACGAATCGCACGGTCAATCGAATCTTGCATCAACTTACGACCCGTGTTGCCACGCATCATTGCTGCCGCGGTTTCTGTTGATGCCACAATGCCATATTGAGGCGAGGTGGAAGTGTGCATCATAAAGGCTTCGTTGAACGACTCACGGTCAAACTCACCTTTTACATGAATCATTGACGCTTGAGAGAACGCTGCCAACAGTTTGTGAGTGGACTGTGTTTCGTAGAACACTTTGCCTGGCATCGCTTCGCCACTCATGCCGCATTTGCCTTCGTAAATACGGTTGAAGTTAGTGTAAGGCACCCACGCACTGTCGAAGTGGATGTGTTTACAGTCGAGAGACTCTTTGATGAATTGTGTGTTGTACAGCAAACCATCGTAAGTTGAGTTGGTAATCACCGCGTAGCTTGGCGCGCTCGCACCTGGTGTTTTAGCCACTTTTTCTGCGATCACTTCACGGCTGAATTCACTTTGTGGAATACCACCAAGAATGCCGTAAGCGTTACGGGTTGGGCGGAAGTAAATGGGTGTCACGTCCGTCATCATCATTAAGTGAGTCAACGACTTATGACAGTTACGGTCAACCAGTACCGTGCTGCCCGCAGGCGCTGAGAACATGCCGACAATTTTGTTTGATGTCGAAGTACCGTTCGTCACGATGTACGATGCGTCTGCGTTGAACGTACGCGCAATGTACTCTTCCGCTTCTTTATGTGGACCTGAATGGTCAAGCAGTGAGCCTAGCTCTGGCATCGAAATCGACACGTCCGCTTTGAAAGTATTTGGACCGTAGAAATCGTAGAAAATACTGCCGACTGGGCTTTTCTGGAAAGCAGTACCACCCATATGACCTGGAGTACAGAAGGTGTATTTGCCTTCTTCCACATATTTAAACAGCGCTTTGGTGAATGGCGGTGTAATCGCGTCTTTGTATTCTTGTGTTGCTTGGTTGATCTTGATGGCGATGTCATCTGCCATGCCCAACGCGTATTCAAAGAAATGCACGTTTAGGCGTAGATCGGTCAGCGAAATATCCAGCGTTGATTGCTCGTTAGCAAACGCGTGTACTGGCAGTTTTTCGTTGATTTGGCTAATACGCTCACAAAGCTCAAGCGAGTATTTATCCCAGTCAAACAGCACACCACAAATGCGTGGGTTCATTTCGATCATCTTGATCAAATCTTTGTCATCCACTGGATAAACAACTTCATAACCGGCTTTTTCAAGTGCTGCGTGCAATTGGCGAACTGGCTCTTCTTTAAAGAACACACCCATGTGGTTCAAGATAGCGAAAATATTCATTTGGACATCTCCAAGACGAAAAAGGGCGCTCTCTGTGATGGTTCACAGTGAGTAAGACGAGCGCCGTGATGAAATTAGGAAGCGCTGGCGTGGCAGTCCGCCAGCGGAATCAATCAGTGTTGAGCCGAAGCTTCTTCAGGATGGGCAGCCATGTATTGGGCCAAGCCTGTTTTCTTGCTGTAGAACATCAAGATGATGAGAGACATGATGAAGGTTGCGGTGAGGGTTGAACCCTCTGCACCGGCTAGGGCAACCATACAGAACAAGCTGGCAATGCCCGAGAACAACATCACGAATGTATTGCGAGTTGTCATACCTTCGAAGCGAATCAAGTTAATGCTTGAGTAGAAGTAAGGCAGCATAGTGAGTAGTACTGCGTCAGTGGTTAATTGGTTAAACATATCTGAAGCGTGAGCCGTTTCTGAACTGAAGAACATCAGCACCAACATCAACATCGTCATCATGCTAGAGGCGATAACCAAACCTTTCTTAGGCACGCCGTTTTTGTCGGTTTCACCAAACACTTTAGGGAAGTTGCCGTCGTTTGCGGCACGTTTACCCGCTTCGCTCACCAACATCATCCAAGAACCAAGAGAGGTGAAACACGCCAACGCAGTAAACGCAGAGACAAATGGCGCTGTCCAGCTACCGAACAGTTCAGTGGTCGCCAACGCAAATGGTGCACCGGATGCAGCCACTTCAGAAGCTGGGAACATACCGCTGATCATTTGAGTAGAAAGCACGTAAATCACACCGGCAATCGCAGTACCTAGCATGGTCGCAAGTGGTACCGTGCGTTTTGGGTTCTCAACCATGCCTGATGATACCGCCGCAGATTCCACACCCACGAAAGACCAAAGACAGATAAGTACCGCGGTGATGATCGCATGGCCATCGCTACCTGCAGAAACGTTCCAGTTCTGGCTGTAAATTGCGCTGTCGAAGTGCGTCCAACCAAATAGCGCTGTACCTAATACAGGCACCAAAATCAGCACCAAACCAACAGTACAGAGTCGGCTTACCCAGCTACCACCAAGTAAGTTAACCAGCGTGAACACCCAAACAGAAGCGATGGTCGCAAGGCCTGCTGGAATCGGGTCATTCAGTACTGGGAAGAAAACCGATAAGTAAGAAACACCGGTAATGGCAATGGCTAAGTTACCAATCCAGTTCGCGTGGTAGTAAAGCACGCCCGTTTGGAAACCAAACACCGGTGACACCTCACCTGCATACGCAATAGGGCCACCCTCTTGAGGGTTTTTGGTTGCCAAACGAGCAAACACGAATGCCAGGCTCAATGCACCAACAATACAGATCGCCCAACTAAAAATAGAGATAGAACCTACACTCGCCAGTGTAGAAGGAAGTAAGGCAATACCACTGCCCATCATGTTACCAGCCACGACACCTGTACAGGCAATTAGGCCGATTTTCTTAGCATTAGATGACATAACATCTCCAACTCGATTCAACTTAAGTTACAAAACTCAAACGAACAAATAACCGCAACGCGAAGCAACCTTGTCGCTGCTCTTTTGATGTTATTAACGCGATAAAGAGAAAACGTTCTCCGTGACCCCGTTAATGTTCGAAGTGGAGATTACGCCCAAAGCAGATAAAAAAAATAAACTTACGATTATCAATAAAATGATGAGACAAAAATGAGTTTCTTGATATCAAGGTGATAAAGGACAAACATATAAACCAACATTTTCAGATAGTTAAGAAAAAACCTAAAAACATAAACTCATGACAATAAAGTTATCAACCTGCTCTTTCATTCGCCCTCAAGCACATCAACTTGCGATTGAGGGGGAAGTTGATAATGCGTTGATAATGCGTTGATATCGAATTTATCCAGCGAGCGCACCCTCGCGCTATTGAAGCCGAGAAGCGAGGAAGCAAGTAAAAGAGTAAAAGAGAGTAAGAGAGTAAAAGAGAATAAGAGAGTAGACGATGGAACAAGACGTGCAACTCACAATGAGGTTCACACACAAAGAAGGAAAAGATAAGAAAATGAAACGCTCTCAGACACAGCGATGTCTGAGAGCAAAGGTGAATGGCAAACCCAAACTGGGTTGTTACATCAAACGCACCACCGAAGGATGCACTGAGCGATACATGGCGTAGTCAATCGATTTTAGATTTGACTGAAATACCAGCCTCTCACACAACAAATAAGTTTCTAGTGACGTGTCCATATAAAAAGCTTCGCTGTAACCATCACTAGCACCATCAAGATCACCCCGCAGTTCCGCGTGTTTGCCTTGCAGTACATAAGAGAGCACCGACTCACGCAATTGCTGCGCTTTGGCTAAATACCGCTCAGCCGAGGGCAGATCTTCATCCACCGTCGCTTGCAGCGCTAACGCTTCGTAAATTCGGGGTTGAACCACCGCATCCAGTGCATCACTGGCGTTTTGCAATTTGCTGCTCAACAATAAAATGCGTTCTTGGTTTAGCGTCGGCATGTCAGACAAGGCTTGCTGAACATGGTACGCAATCAGGAGCTCGGCCTGAACGTAATGATTGTTCGGCTCTAAGTTAAGCACCTGTTCAAGCAAATCAATCCCCTTTTGTACCTGCTGCCGATCAGAGAGATTGAGGTAATGATTCGCTCGCACATACAAGGCCAACGCCGCTGGCTGCTTAGGAAAATCCACCAGTAAAATCTGCGCTTGTTGCTCTGCATTTGGCAAGCGTAACGCCTGCATAATATCGACTTCCGCTCGGTGCAAAACCGACGAAAGATGCGATGTATCCAAAGGGTATTGGCGGCTAAACAACACCGCGCCCGAGGAGTTGTTTTTTAACTCCAGTTCAATAAAGGCGTGACCGTCTTTATCGCTCACTCGAACCATGATCGATTTACCCGGCAAAATGCCAGAAGTAAACGCGGTTTTACTCAACATCACGCGATAGTCGGTCACTTGAGTGATGTCGGCCATCAGCTTCTGTGCAATACCATCGGCCAGATCGTGACTTAACGCTTGGGCATGATAATCATCTTGAAACATGAATTCGATCAGATGGGTATCCACCACTTGCGTAATGCGCACTTGTGATTGTTTGATGGTAAAAAAGCCCATGGCAATGATCACCAAACCAATCCATAGCGCATTGAATGCATTCACGCGCCAACGAGAAATATTGGGCCGCTTCGGCTTTTTCTGTTGCTGGCTTTGACACATAGCGCGTGTGAGTGGCCCTGCTGGAAAAACCATTTCATTTGCACTCGGGGCTTCGGCTTCTGGCGTCACGATCGATGGCTCAGTGATTGTCGGCTCCAGCAAATCAACCTCAGCAGGTTCTGCCTGGCGCAACAAATAAGGATTGGCCGTTAGGCGCTCAACATTGGCCACCAGCTTGTAACCGCGCTTTGGTACAGTAACCACGTAGCTGAGATTTTCTTCTCGCCCATCACGCAGTAACTTGCGGAGTTCAAAAATGGATTGCGTCACCACTTGGTCGGTGACAATGGCCCCATCCCAAACGTGCTGGATCAGTTCCTCGCGACCAAACACTTCTCCAACGTGTTCAGCAAGGAAATGCAGTAAATTTATTAGACGTGGCTCGACGGAGACTTCCCTATCTTGTCGATACAGCTTGTTCTCATCAATGCACAAAACCCAGTCATTGATTTGAAAATAGATTCCAATCATAGAACGCTCTTTGTATCAGGCAGATAGCATTGGATAAAGAGCGGTTCTCTCACCCAATGAGGGCGAGATTATAAGCCCGATACGCCTGTTCGCCTAAGAATGATAGCCGCGAAAAACGTAAACTAAGTTTCGCGGTTTAATCAGGCAAAAAAGAGATGTAGCGCAAAGACGGGAAGAGAAAAGGCTTAGCTGTTGCTAAGCCTAAACAGATTACGGTCGAACGTTGCTAAACGTGACTTTGATTTGCGGCGCCGCGCTATTGGATGATATCGATTCAACGCTGACGGCATCTCCTGAAAAATAGTAAGGGTTCAAGTTGTCAGCCCTTTGCGCTGACATCGCGTAATACAAAATGGCGGGCTGTTTTGCTAAAGCTTGGCTTGCAACGTACCCAACGAGTGCATGTTCAAATTGATGATAAGCATTGCCCCAATGAAACGCTTTGGTACTTTGCGGATCTAGCCCAACGCCACCGTGTTTTGGATCCACCCAAATTTGCAGGTAACTCGGTAAGGTGTAATACAACACTGGCTTTGGCTTACCCTCCAGCATCGACACCGTGAGCGCAGCTTGATCTAACTCTGCCCATTCCCACGAGGAGATGCCATTACTGTCAGGTCGGCCACGCCAAGTAGAGATGTCATGCCCTTGCCAACGCGCTTTCAAATCATCCGGAATCCAGGCTGCAATATCAGGCCAATAAGGAACGTACTCCGCGCGTTGCAAGGTCACTTGCATACCTTGTTTACCGAACGCCTGCCAATCAGATCGGTTCAATTTTTCACCAGCCAGATACGTCATCCAATACGCTTTAATGGTGTGACCGAAGTCATTGTGTTTCGCCTCTTGCATCATCATCGCTTTGTGATGAATCGCCCCATAAAAACGTTGTTCCTCTTTGGAGTGGTACTGGTTAACCATAATCTCGGTTAACCAAGAAAGATCCTTCAACCAGCGCGTTTTGTGCGGCTCTGGCAGTAAAGGGGCCACCAACAATAAGTAGCCATTAATTTGGTCAAGCTGCGCCACCAACTCGCGTTGTTTGGCACTTTGCTCATCACCATCGGCCAGCACCCAAGCGAGACCTTGCCCATCTGACAATCGGTATTGGTCAAAAATAAACCGCTGCTGCTCTACCAATACGGCTTGCAATTCTTCATCGCGGGTTAGGTAATAAAGCATCGCCAAACCCACCAAAGCATACGCTTGATCTTGCGATGTACGTTGCTGCCACGCCAAACCTGGTTTGCCTTGCTCTGTATAGCTGACAAAACCACCATGCTCTTGGTCTCGCAGATGGCGAATCAGATAGTCAGCCCCTTGCTTGGCCAGTTTTAGCGCTTCAGTATCGCCCGTAAGATGGTACAGCACGCTATAACCATAGATCTGTCGCGATTTCATTCGCGTGTAGTCCCTCGTAAAGTAGGGAGAAATCCAACTTCGATCTAACTCCGGACAAACACTGTCCCGCTTTAATACCGAGCCATCATCACAGCGAAAGGTTGGGAAATTGCCCACAGGTACACCCTGCGCGCTTTCCATCATCCAATAAGGCGCGAGCCCCTGCGCGGCATGCGTTAGCCATTCCTCACCACTGGGCAAAGAAAGAGGCTGAGAATCAGCGTAAACACTTGATGTATTCACCACAAGGCAAAGCGCAAAAGAAACTTTAGACAACACTTTGTTTTTAATCATTTTTATTACTCAACAACTGAACGAGAGCTGACTATAGCCAAGACCACCTGCACATATCATTGCCGTTGTCACACTCTGGCATGCTCAGTAAATACAAGACAAAAAAAGCCCAGCCGCTATGGGCTGGGCATATCTTCAAAAGAGTGATTCAGAATGACATCAAACTATAAACTTATTCAACAGGGCATCTTGCTGGCGCACGTACACCGTTTGCTGCGCCATGGCGTCGTTCGATTGAGCCGCCAACTGAGACACTTCGGTTGAAAGATCTTTGATTCTCACCGTATTGCTGTTGATCTCTTCCGCAACAAGGCTTTGCTCTTCTGCGGCAGAGGCAATTTGCAGGTTCATATCAGTAATGCGTTGCATGATCTCTCGGATCTCTTGTAAGGCTTGATCTGCTTGCTGTGCGTGCGTCACTGCCACATCCGTGGTGGCTTTACTCTCGCCCATCACAGAAGAGACTGAACTCGCCCCTGCTTGCAACTGCTCAATCATGCTGCGAATTTGCGTAGTGGATTCTTGCGTGCGTGACGCCAACGTACGAACTTCATCAGCCACCACCGCAAAACCGCGTCCCGACTCACCTGCACGTGCAGCTTCAATCGCAGCGTTTAGGGCTAAGAGGTTCGTTTGCTCGGCAATTTCATTAATCACTTTCAAGATGGTTTCGATATTGGTGGTCGCGCTTTCTAAGCCCTGCACTTCCTCTACCGCTTGATCGATTCGCAGTGACAGTTGGCTAATGGCATTGGTCGTATCACTGACCACTGTCGACCCGGCCGACGTCACTTGATCTGCTTCTTTCACGGCATGCGCCGCGCTTTGTGCATTGTTTGCCACTTCAAGCGCCGTGACCGACATCTCATGCATGGCTGTCGCCAGTTGTTCAAGTTCTTGAAGCTGACTACCAACCGCGGAAGAAGCTCGCTCAGCCCCCATCACCGACATTTCGGTTCCATTGAGAATCTCGGCACTGATCGCTTTCGATTGAATCACCTGCTGCTGAAGATTTTCAGTAAAGCGGTTAAAACCACGCGCCATTTCCGCAAATTCTGGATCAGTATTGGTATCAAGGCGCTTAGTTAAATCGCCATTGCCACTGGCAATATCCTGAATGGCGGCGTTCAACGCTCCCAAAGGACGCATTAACGCTTTCATTAACACAGAAAGAGCCAGAACACTCAGCACCACTGCGATTACCACATAGATCAAAGAGCTGCTGCGCATTTCGCTGATCGCTGAATAAACCGTCGACTCATCGAGCACAGCGCCAACAAACCAACCTTCGCTGCCAACCTTAGTTAAACGCACGAGATAGGACACGCCTTCTTTTTCAAAGCGTTGCTCTCCTTCTTGAATACGAACCTGAGGAAGATAACTGGATACATTCTCACCATTTTTGTTGACATCTGGGTGCGCAATAGTGGTGCCGTCTGGGGTAACAATAAAGAGATAGCCCGCATCAAACAAATTGGTTTGATTGACTAATTTTGCTAAGCCACCTAAATCCACGTCGTAAAACAAGCTACCAATGAACTGCCCCTGAGATCGCACTGGGGCACCGATAGAAATCACCACTTGTTTTGTGGTTGAGTCCACATAGGGCTCTGTGACGACTAAACGATTTTGTGCTTTTGCCTGTTGATACCAAGGGCGAGTTCTTGGGTCATAGCTGGATTCCACTTCCCATGCGTCGTCATTTTCAACCACCAAACCGTCACGCTCGTAGCCAAGCCCCACGGCGATAAAACCTTGTTTTACCACGGAGGTTTCAAGCACATCCGCCACATAGCCTTGATCAAGTGGCGAAAGCTCAATAATTTCTTGCGTAGATTTTGCCAAAGCGCGTTTACTTTCCATCTGCGCACTAACGGCATCTCGCACCCCTTGCTCCAGCTCCATCAGGCTGCTTTCAACCAATTTTTCGACTTTGTCTTTGACCAATAGCGATTGTTGAATGGACAGCAATACGATACTGATAAGCAACAACACAGAAGAAGCCAGTATGACTTTTTGACTAAACTTCATAACTTACCCCATATAACAGACACTTAGAAAACCTTGTTATCGGCACCAAATGCAAAAGATTTAATAACCAGACATAAAAAACAGTAGGAATAACAAACAAAAGCGACGGAATGCGACAGAAATAACCTCTTCGCCTATAAACTCTGAACCTATGGCCTCTTTATCGTAGATAGAAAAAACCCAAGCACAAAGCTTGGGTCTGTAGACGAGAGCGTCGAATTACTTGGCTGAGCAGTTGCCCTTGATCGCCATTTTTGTTTTGTAAACGTCAGATTTACCCGTTGACTCATCGACAACCACTAAATCCGCACCGCCAACAAATGCCCCCATTTTGATGTATTGCTGAACAAAATAGAGACGTCCTTGCTCAGTAAACAAGGTGACTTCATTTGGAGAAAATTCAGATTCGGTACTGACAATGTGCTCTTTATCGCCATCCACTTCGTGGTAGAAGAAAACACCCGGTGCCGTTTCACCAATGCATTCACCATCAATATGCACATCTTTTTTCAGTGCACCACCAATGCCAGATTCTGGACGATATACATAAACGCCCGCTTTCCCTTCGGTTGGCGCTTCAAACTGTTTCGCTTGATCGGAGAGTTCAGAATCAACCATAGGTACTGACGCACAACCAGAAAGTACTGCTAGTACCGCTGAACATAAAATGATTTTAGTTTTCATAAAGTTACTCTAGCCAAATAAAGCTGGAGAATAGCTTATGCAATCAATCCATAACAATTTCATATTTTATAAATGAGACGCATCGCAATTATTTATAAAATAATCGACTAAAAAAACAACAAACAACCCAAATTTGTTCAACAAAAATATTGGAGAACAAGATAAATCACTACGCCATTCGCTAAAAATTAGCGCAATACACTAACTAACTCTGGCAATCACATCGTAAACAAAGCTGTTTTTCCCTGCTTTTTTGGCTCGATAGAGTGCTTCATCCGCTTGACGAAACGCCTTGCGATAATGTTTAGGCTGATGCGGCGCCCCGCCACAACTGAAGGTGATCGGGCTACGTAAACCAAACTCAAACGTCGCGATCTCTTGCTGCAGACGGAAAATCTTGTCCTCTATGACGTCAATCTCTTGCAGATAAAAAGCCATGAGAAACTCCTCTCCTCCCCAGCGACAAGCCACGCCATTGCCACCAACACAGCTTTCAATTTTCTGCGCCACAATCTGCAACACCTTGTCACCAACATCGTGCCCATAGCGATCGTTGATTTTCTTAAAATCGTCGATATCGAGAATCACAATCCAATGCACTTGGTTTGAGTTGATGAGAAACTCTTCAATATACAAACGGTTAGGTAGTTGAGTGAGTGCATCCGTTACTGAGAGCTGCTGCAGTTTTGCATTGGACTCTTTGAGCAACGCCATGGTTTGCCTGCGGCCAGAATCGTAAAAGTAGGCGATAGCAAACAAAGTAAAATAGATGACCGTTAAGTGGATAAAGCTGATGTTGTCGAAAGGCACTGCAGTCCAGTTCGGCATTTGGCTAAAACAGATCCAAGCGATGACAGCAAAATTGAGTACGCTAAACGTCGCCCCTAAGCGATAACCGACAACAAAAATGGAGATCACCGGAATGCTTAAAGTAAATGCGAGGGCAAATTCCTCATTTCCCGTATCAGCGATATAAAGCAAGCTGATCACCATCATCACAACCACCGCAATGATGCACGCTAGACGGGAACGCCGATTATCTTTAAGCAAATAGAAGCCAACCAAACAGCCCAACACACCTAGGCCATCGAGCAAAATCATCGGAGGAAAAGGGACAATAAAAATGTTGTAGTAGAGAAAAAACGAAAATATCGCCGTTAAAAAAGAGAGTGCAATAAAAACAAATGAGCTCTCCCTAAAATCTTCATGCCAGCGGCTTAGATTAAGCCACTTCTCAATTACTCGAATGATCACGCGTACGTCCAGGTTGTTACATCAAGCTAAAGTAGTTAAGCCAATAATCTACTCAACTTGATGCAACATTCCTATTAACCGTGCAAAATTTGTCGAAAATTCAGAAAAAACTCAATCGTTGCACTGGTGTTTGGTCGTTAACCCGCAGCAGGCAAATCCAACAACATGCTTGCCACAGAGAAATAGATCATCACCCCAATCGCATCTGCAATGGTCGTGATTAATGGGGCACTCGCAGAGGCTGGATCAAATCGAAGTTTGCTGAGCAGAAACGGCAGCAACATGCCCACCACGGAACCAACAATCACCACAATCTGCATGGTGATCGCCACCACAAGCGCGATGTGATACCCCCCTCTCACAAAACCCAGCAGTGACACCGCACCAGCCATAGTGATACCAAGAAGAGCGGCAATGCAAAGCTCTTTACTGAGCATTTTCGCCCAATCTTTCGCCATCACTTCTCCTGTTGCTAGCGCGCGTACCATTAAAGTGGCCGATTGCGAACCCGCATTACCGCCACTGTCGATAAGCAAGGGTAAGAAAAACACGAGTGCCACATGGCTTTGGATGATCTCTTCAAAATAAGCAATCCCAGCGCCTGAAAAAACGTTGCCGAAAACCAGCAGCACCAACCAGAAAACGCGTTTGCGATACATCATCGAAATAGACGCATCTTTCAAGTTAGTGTGAGTATCGATGTGCACAGCGTGGCCGCCACCAACGTTTTGTGCGTTCGCGTTATCGATTTTTTGTGTCTGTAATAGAGTCATGGTTATCTCTCCTGAGTGTCGCTCAGGACAAAGAAACCCACGCAGTCACCTCCGCCCTTTCATCGGACGAAAAGTTGTACGCATGACATGTCGTCGCTTATTGTTCTAGACGCGACAAAGCATCTAAGGAAAATCAATAAACATATCGTTCCCGCGGCAAACGGCCGAAGGCATATATCAATAGAGAGATGGTATTAACGAGGAAAAGCAGTATTCGCTTATGCCAATGGGTATCGACTACCCAGCACAAGCTAACAGTGTAGATTGGCAGGCTAGCAGAAAACCGTTGGCATTTTCGAAGGCTCGAAAAAACCATTTTGTGATATTCGACTACTCGACGAGTCCATAGGTTTCTGTTGTACCTCAATAAATGAAAAGGAAACGATGAGTGCTGCCCATCGCGCTTTAAAAACGAGCGGCATGCTATTTTTTGGACGCAGCAAAGTCAAGATGAGCAGGCCGCTTTGACACCATCGTGACATTGCTAACAAAGCCCGGACAATCCAAATAAAGGGAAAGATGACCAAAACGAAAAAGCCCCAGCACCATGAGATGCTGAGGCCTTAGAATAAATGGCACGCCCTGTAGGATTCGAACCTACGACCACATCCTTAGAAGTGATGTGGTTTTATGGTTTCAAACGATAACACAAGATTAACCAACAAAATAAAATCAATCACTTACAGCAAACCCAGATAGTAATCATACTACTTAAGATTACATACAACTACACTAAATCACTTCCTTACTTGACTAGTTACTTGACTAACTTTACTGTTAGTCAAGTTGCGCTAGTTCGTGAGTTGAGGTGATGAAATGTTAACTGTAAAAGAGATAAAGGGATTACAGCCGAAGAAAAGTCCATATTACGTGTGGGACAAAACAGGAGAACGAGGAAAAGGTCGGCTCGGAGTTCAAGTCATGCCCTCAGGTTCAATCAACTTCAAATTCCGCTACTTCAAAGGCCCTAATAATGCTCAGTTTATACCTCTCGGGAAATTTCCAGGTATGACCCTTTCCCAAGCTCGTGACCTTTGCAAAGAATATAGTGACCTATTATCTCAAGGAATCGATCCAAAAACCGAACGAAAGAAACAAGCCGAAGAAAAAGCCAAGGAAGAGCGTGAACAAAAAGAATTAGGAACGTTTGAGCAACTCATCAATTTTCATACGCAGCACAAAAAAGATAAAGGTAACCGCTCATATCAAGACGAATATCAAAAAATCGTTGCCAACGTATTCCCTTATGTCGACATAAATAAAAAAGCTAAGGACTTTGAAGCCGAAGATTTTCTCGACGCTTTAGCAATCCCTATAGACCAAGGTTACGATTCGAAAAGCAACAAAATCCGTTCAATTCTTCATGCTGCTTTTAACTTTGCTTTGGAGTATGACAATGACCCCAAATATCGCAATCGAGGCGCAAAATTCGGAATAAAAAGCAACCCTATATCTAATATCCCAACACAATTCGAAAAAGTCGGAAACCATTACCTGTCATGGAAAGAAGTAATTCACCTTCTTTATGACATGGAACATCGGTATGACGATTTAAACCTCGCATATCAAACTAGGCAGGTATTAAGGCTTTGTTTCTATCTCGGAGGACAGCGCCCACACGAAGTAGTAACGATTAAGTGGGCGAATATCAATTTTGCTCAAAGAACAGTTCTAATCACTGAAGCTTTCCAAAAAACTAAGAAGAACCACATGGTTCCACTCACTGAATCTGCGATCAAAATACTAGAAGAAATTAGAGAACAAACAAGCAGTACTAATAGCCCATTTGTTTTCTATAAGAAAACAAATACTGATGAACATATGCCAACTAACACAATTGCTCAAGCGCTAATTACGTACAAAAAAGTGACAAAAGTGAGGTCGTTTGTCGCTAGAGACTTTCGTAGAACGGTAAAGACTTTAGGTGGCGAAATCAAAATCTCAAAAGAGTATCGTGACCGTATACAGGGACATGCCATTAATGATGTGTCAGGCAGACACTACGACATGTACGAATACATCGATGAAAAGCGTTCAGGGCTAGAGAAATGGGAAGAGGCGCTCAATTCACGCCTTGAGGATTATAAGCTCATATACTTTGAGAAAGAGCTTCCTTGGAAGAAGGAGAACCTAACCTCCTAATACAACTAATTTTATCTACGAAACCGCCAAAAAAGACTCGATAGCTCAGCCACTGTACCAAGCCTTTGCCCTTTTCGAATTACAGGCGTGGCTGACAACTAACAAAGCGAGCGGTAGCTTGACCATCCCCAAAAATATCAAAACAGTCGTGCAATAACTTGCACGACTGTGAGGCTTTTCTTTAAATACTGATTTATTTTTTTGTCAATTGAATCTTCTTGACGGTCTTTAAGACACCGTTAAATATCTTATCTCTTACGCTTTCATTGATATCAGTTGGTAGCGAGTTTCCGACAGAATCAATCACCGCCCTTGCCGTCGATTCGAACTCATCAAGCAATAAGCGAACCTTTTCTCGCCTAATGTTCGGGACGTTCATAGTGTGAAAGGTATCTTCGAAATGGCGCGGTTGAAGTTGGTGCCACTTCCATTTTCGACCACTAGTACCACGTAAGCTCATTGCCATCTTGATCTTACGCTCACTCAAACCACGCCCACCTGCCAGTGGATGTGCCGAAATAATGTCATACAGTGGTGCAAGCTGATATCGACCAGATGCGGCTATACTTACAGAGAAATTCTTTCCATGCCCGTCAATGGCAGCTAGTAGCCAAAACAATATCTGAGAACGTGCAAAAGTAACGGTATCGTTGATTTCGTATGAGTATCGCAAAATATCAATAGATTCTTCTATGCCGATACCACCGTCAATTTCATATTTTCTAGCTGAGGGAATCCCTTTTGCCTGGCAAAAATCCTCATGGGGCAAGCGCAAGTAATAGCTGTTATCAGAAGATAATTTTCGGTCAAATCGCTCAACAGACAAGGCACGAACATCACCAGCACGAATAATGTCACAGTTTGCCGTTTGAATGCCGAACGCCTTTGCTAGCCTCATACAAATCAACTCATTATCTACACTAGCAGACAAATCAATAACATTGTTCTGAGAAACAATTTCACCTATTGGCAGCTTGATAATATGCGTAGTTGGAGTCATTCCCTGTGGTAGCATCCATCTTCCATCGTGAAACAGTAAGGCTGTCTTTTCCTGCGCTCCCGCTATCGAAATCCTAAAATCATCTTCCTCTTTCAGCATCCCCAGAGGAGCGCCCTCCATATATCCCTTTAGGATTCTAACCAATTCCTTATCGGATAACGCCTTTGCGGTTATAACTCGATGATCGTCTACATCAAAGCCTTCTGGAACTAGCGTGATAGCACCTACAGCATCTCGACCAACCTTAGCTAGTAGGTCAAATGGCTGTTTAGTATCTGCTTTATAGCGAGCGGCTATTCTATCTCGTATCTGCTGATTATCTGGCAGTAAGTTATCAAAGAAGTTAATAACCTCACTGCCAGTATACGCACCCTTCCTGAGAGGCATAGAAAGCGAGATAGGGCGACTATTTGGTGCTGAAATCCAGCCCGAATCGTAAGTGAAAACATGTGCGCCGTTTGTGCGCTTTTCAAGTACCCCAACCTTCAAGCCATTCATGTAAGCATGAAGTCGACTCACCATTCGTCAACAGCCCCTTTAGTTTCAGTAATGTGCTTGCCTTTAGGCACAATATGCATTTCTAGCCCATTGATAGACAGGAGCTTGAATAATGTGTCTATCGTAGATTTTTCAGGATTGCTTTCAAAATTTGATACCGTTGCTTGCCGCAGACCAAGATCTGTTTGCTTTAGGCCGTTGTCCTTTCGGGCTTCGCGTAACGCATTGCCGAGGGCTGTCGGTGTGTTAACTAGCATTATGATACCCTTAGTTAGATATGGAGATAGCGTGCATTATATACCCCATAAAGTATATTTCGCAAATATACCCTACGAAGTATATTAAAGCAATATACTTCACAGAGTATATTTGACATTTATACTCTAAGCAGTATATTAGCAGAAGTTAGTCAGAAATCTGTCCAGAGCACATATCATCCAAGAGTTTTAAGTAAAACGACTTAGTGAAATAGACCAGTCGTAAATAGCTCAACTACATTGTTTGCGATATCTGGTGTAATGCTAAAACTCAAGAGCGCACTATCGTTCGCAACTCAGAAGAGATCCTTCTTAGTTGCCTAAATCACCTTTGCCCCAAACTTTCTTAGGACTACATTGGTACACCGTTAGTATGGCTGCAAAACACTCTGAGCCAATCCTCTTGAAATAAACTAGCGTGCTTGAGCATACCTATTGCATAGACTCATAGTTTTCATGTTGCATTCGCACTATATGCATTAGTGAGAATATGTATTAATAATCGGTTTAACACGTAATGTTAGATTTTTCAGTGAATAATTTTCTCTAAATCACAATGATTTAGTTGTAACTGATTGATAAAAATGCAAAATGGCGAGCATAGAAATGAAGCTATTGGGCTAGTCGCCCGAGTATTAAATTTTTGAGGTTTATATTGAAAGTCCTAAAACAAGAAGCATGGGATAAACTACCTTTCCCTGATTGGAGAGCAAGGTTTTTTCTTGAGTGTTTTTCTGAATCTCTATCAGTGGAAACACCACATTTTCATCAAGCCAAGATGATGGGTGTACTTGACTTAGCAAAAGAAGTATTAGAAAACATTAAAGTTTATGAGGAAAATGACAAGGGCAAAGGGTATTTAACTTCATCATTAAAAGAACTTAAGTTAGCTCTTGAGCGAGACGTTGTATCCAAAAGTATTTTTGGTGATATTTTAGATGTTTTCGATGATTGTGCCAAAAACTTTAGTTCTGATAAATTTTCTAGATCGCTTATTATTCAATTAAGTATTCTATGTAAAAGAATTATTGAACAGCATGATTTGTACTTTGATACGATTAAGGCACTCTTAATTGAATCTATTTGTGATAATCGTGATATAAGTGAAAAGGGAAGAATTACAGAAGAAATATACTCATTAACAAGAGCATATGTTACATTTCTTTTGAGTTCTGGGTACTCTCCAACATATTTATTTAATAAGACACAAGTGCTTACTAGAGTGTCCAATTATAATAACAGAATATATAAAGACCAAGTTGATTTTTTCTTTAACTCTTTGGACTGTAAGGTTAGACCGTTTAAGGTATTTTTTGGCATTAAAACCAATAAAAAAGAAACCATTAAGAAATACACTCCAGTTAAAGGGGTTAAGATATTAGATAGTATTCCTGATAAGCACTATACAATATCGACAAAGACGTTTTCAAAATTCTCCCCTGATTTTTATTTTCAAATATCGATTGAGACTTTAGATTATGTTGGTGCATCGCTATTAGCTAATGAAAAAATAGAATCCGAAATTGATCTTTTAAAAACATTACTATCTAAGACTAACTTATCAATCCACGATAATTGCTATGTTGATTATAAAGCTAAAGGGCATACTTACCAACGTGATGTTAATGTCAAGTTGTTAAACAGCTTATTAACTTACGATTTGAGGAATAGTCAATTTAATCAGTATGTTAACTATGATTTTAGAAGCCGATTTGAAATTTCTTCTCAGAAAAAAATTGAGGGTGTTCTTAAAAACTTAAGACAGGTTAAGGAATCCGCACGTTTAGAGCAGAAATTGTTAAGTTTATGGATTGGCCTTGAGTCACTATCTTATTCAGGGGATGAGAAAAGTATAATAGCCTCCGTAATTAACTTCTTGCCAAAATTATATGCAATACAATCAATAAGGCAACGTGTAGAATATGTTCTTATACTGCTGGAGAGTTATCACGTTAGCATTCCAGATACGGTTAAAAAACGTCATAATATTAATGATGATATTTTTTCTAGGAAAATTTCATTGGATGACTTCTACAAAATAGTAACTTGCGAGTCAAGTGCTAAAGAGGTATGTGCATCAATCATTAGTTTAGATTTTTTATATTTTAGGTTTTTCGCTCTTTATAACATTGTTTCCAATAAGAAGGAGATAAGAAAGAGAATTAGTTATACCCGAGAGGATATCGAGAAACAATTATACAGAATATATCAAAAGAGAAATAATATAGTACATGTTGGGTTTTCTGATAGTTTAAGTCACTATGCAATAAACCACCTGTCGGATTACGTAAATACTCTTCTCTTAATTGTGCTTGACACAGTGAAAGGTGCAAATTATTTATCTAACTTAACCTTGGACGACGTAATTCTTTCGAATCAATTAGTTGTTGATAATAAAATAAAATCTATTGATAAGAATCCATTTGATAAAATTGGCGACTTAGAGTTTTCTGTGATTATTTAATATGACAAATAATCAAGATTTCAAGGTGCCTTTCAACCTTTTTTAAACGATTTAGAGCAAGAGGCCAATCACATTCTGTCCAAACACGAGTTTGGATTAACTGACTAAGTAGAGCACTGGTCACTCTTAATAGAAAAGCTACAGAGCTAAGCTCTGTAGCCTAGCTAACTCTGCACCAATAGATAGGTCACTCTGAACAGGTGGGGAAATAGGCACTACAGAGCTTCTAGTGAGATCAATACAAAATTAATCGTTATCAGTATTATCAAGAACACTGTTCTCGTAAATTTATAAATAAAATCGCCATTAATTTTTTGTTTTTTGTTTTTTGTTTTTTGTTTTTTTAATATGAAAAAACAAGTTATGTTTGAACACTGTTCTGAAAATTTTCAGTCCTAAACTTACCTATTT
Organism: Vibrio vulnificus NBRC 15645 = ATCC 27562; assembly: GCF_002224265.1. Classification (NCBI taxonomy): domain Bacteria; kingdom Pseudomonadati; phylum Pseudomonadota; class Gammaproteobacteria; order Vibrionales; family Vibrionaceae; genus Vibrio; species Vibrio vulnificus. The sequence goes on along the minus strand of NZ_CP012881.1, from coordinate 2,510,782 downwards.
ACATCCCTAAAATAATACTAGTCACCCTTATGGATAAGGCTTTCTGGAAAAATAAATTGCTTTAGTTATCCCTAAAAATCCGATGAAGAACAAAGCGGATTTTTTTAATGCACGAAAAACCGCTTTACGTGCAAACCCCAATGCACGAAAGTTCACTTTACGTGCGAAGAAATAAAAAATGTCACACGAAGCACTAAAACTGCCGTTTGCGACACAGCAATTGCGCTCTGCGACAACGAAAAAAAAATCAACAAGAGCAAGTTTTGCTCATTTGTTTTTAATTTTTCGGTCTTGCTCCTTATATTAAAGCTATAACCGTTATAATAGTTATAACAGTCATAATAGTTATAACATATTTTTTTGAGGGAATGTAGATTTAATTTGGTCCTTGTATGACAATAAAATTTGAAAGCCTATTTTAAATATAAATAAATCATACCGAAAGAGTGCTAAATCATAATATTAACTCATAACATACTGTCACGAATAAGCATGCTATTTTAATAGCATGCATTAACAAAATAACACCATTTAAATCTCAATTATCAACATATTTTATTTTTTAATTTATAAACAGCAGTGCGAGATATACCCAGGGTCTTCGCAATCTCATTCATTGTTATGTTGGGGTTTACTTTTCTTTCTTCAAGTAACGCTTTTAGACGATCACGTTTCTCAATATCCATATTTGTTCCTTTGATAACTCCCGTTTCAATTGGAAATGAACAAACAATCATAAAAGCTTCGTATCTGCTAATACAATTCAATAACGTCATCGACTTTTGCATATTACTAGATGTTTCTAACCAAATGTCGGCATCTTTCAATCTCCATAAATTGCCTTCAATTTCTCCACCTAAAGATCTAGCAATTTCGACAATCCAATCTTCGTAACTAGCCCTATTAATTTCGAGATCTTTAATCATCTCATAGGCTCCCCCTCTGGCAGGATAGTTGTCACTGTTAAAATTTAACCAGTTTGGGTGGTAATGAGTGAGTTTTGAATCGCATTCCAACAGAAAGAAAAGAAGCCATATTGAAGAAGCTACTGCCTCCTTATTCAATGTCTGTAAGCCAAGTAGCAAAAGAGGAAGGTATTAGCACAGCCACCCTGTATCATTGGCGGCAGCAACTTAGACGTTCAGGAGCCGCTGTGCCAAATAGTCATACTTCATCAGAGCAGTGGTCTGCTCAAACTAAACTCGCCATTGTCGCTGAAACTTACTCGATGACGGAGAATGAACTCAGTCAGTATTGTCGCGAGAAAGGCTTGTTCCCTGAACAAGTGCAAGGTTGGCGAAGTGAGTGTATGCAAGGGTTTATGTCTGCCAAAGAGCGTGAGGCTGAAGCCAAGAAACAAGCTAAAGCTGACAAACTTGAAATTAAAGAGCTGAAAAAAGAGTTACGCTTTAAAGAAAAAGCGTTAGCGGAAACGGCGGCGCTATTGGTGCTTCGAAAAAAGCTGAGAGCCTTTTACGGGGAAGAGCCAGAGGAAGATTAACCTCAACCGATGAAAGGCAATACTTGCTCACTCTTATCCACGATGCCAAGCGAAGTGGCTGCCGTCTAGAGTACGCCTGCAATGAAGTTCAAATCGACTTGAGAACGTATCGACGCTGGTATCAGCGAGGTGAAATACGGACAGACAAAAGACCGACCTGCGTTAGACCTGTGCCTGCTAACAAGCTATCACCGCAAGAGCGCAATGCGATTATTGAGGTGTGCAACCGCCCTGAATACGCAAGTTTACCACCAACTCAAATTGTCCCGACGTTGCTTGATAACGGTGAGTATATTGCTTCAGAGTCGAGCTACTATCGGGTTTTGAAAGCAGAAGGTCAGCTTCATACCCGAGGTCGTCAGCGAAGTCGACAAAGGCAGGCCAAGCCAACAAGTTATACGGCAACAGGTCCCAATCAGGTGTACACATGGGACATTACGTACTTGCCATCTGTGGTTAAGGGACAGCACTATTACCTCTACGTGATTGAAGATATCTATAGCCGAAAAATCGTTGGCTATGATGTCTACGAATGTGAATGCGGTGAGTTAGCGTCACAGTTATTGCAGCGGACGCTGATGCGCGAGCAATGCTTTAATCAGCCACTGGTACTTCACTCGGACAATGGTGCGCCAATGAAGTCACTGACGTTCAGAGCGAAAATGGATGAGCTTGGTATTACTTCATCATACAGTCGCCCGAGAGTCAGTGATGATAACCCGTATGTTGAGTCGCTGTTCCGCACAGTGAAGTACATGCCTAGCTGGCCAACAAAAGGCTTTGAACAACTCGATGCAAGTCGTAGTTGGGTTGAGGCGTTCGTACGTTGGTACAACACCGAGCACAAGCACAGTAAGTTAAATTACGTTACGCCATCAGAGCGTCACAGTGGTAAAGATAGCGAGATTTTAAGACGTCGTTCGGATGTGTTGTCGGTAGCAAGAGAGCGACACCCAGAGCGTTGGTCAGGCAAGATAAGGAACTGTGAACCCGTTGGTGAGGTTCATCTAAATCCAGAAAGAAAAGCCGCTTAATAACTAAGCGAATGATGACAACTACCTTGAAAAACGCCGGGCTTTTGGGTAATAACTTTTGCTAAACTCTAAAATCACTTTTGCGTAACCTGTCCAATCAGGTTCAGTTTTATCCATTTGATTTAACCGACTAATTGCCATCCGAGGTTGCACTGAAAATAAAGCTAACCATCGGTATAGTAGTTCTGCTGTAAGTGTCAGTTCCCCTCTCTTATAATCATTCAGATTACATTTCTCTGATTTGTCGTTGGAGTATCGATAAACAGCAGAAACCAACCTTCGTGTAGCTTTCTTATATGCTAAGGCATTTCGAGAAGAATGGTGTTCTCGACAGAAGCCCCCTCTGGCAGGATAGTTGTCACTGTTAAAATTTAACCAGTTTGGGTGGTAATGAGTGAGTTTTGAATCGCATTCCAACAGAAAGAAAAGAAGCCATATTGAAGAAGCTACTGCCTCCTTATTCAATGTCTGTAAGCCAAGTAGCAAAAGAGGAAGGTATTAGCACTGCCACCCTGTATCATTGGCGGCAGCAACTTAGACGTTCAGGAGCCGCTGTGCCAAATAGTCATACTTCATCAGAGCAGTGGTCTGCTCAAACTAAACTCGCCATTGTCGCTGAAACTTACTCGATGACGGAGAATGAACTCAGTCAGTATTGCCGCGAGAAAGGCTTGTTCCCTGAACAAGTGCAAGGTTGGCGAAGTGAGTGTATGCAAGGGTTTATGTCTGCTAAAGAGCGTGAGGCTGAAGCCAAGAAACAAGCTAAAGCTGACAAACTTGAAATTAAAGAGCTGAAAAAAGAGTTACGCTTTAAAGAAAAAGCGTTAGCGGAAACGGCGGCGCTATTGGTTCTTCGAAAAAAGCTGAGAGCCTTTTACGGGGAAGAGCCAGAGGAAGATTAACCTCAACCGATGAAAGGCAATACTTGCTCACTCTTATCCACGATGCCAAGCGAAGTGGCTGCCGTCTAGAGTACGCCTGCAATGAAGTTCAAATCGACTTGAGAACGTATCGACGCTGGTATCAGCGAGGTGAAATACGGACAGACAAAAGACCGACCTGCGTTAGACCTGTGCCTGCTAACAAGCTATCACCGCAAGAGCGCAATGCGATTATTGAGGTGTGCAACCGCCCTGAATACGCAAGTTTACCACCAACTCAAATTGTCCCGACGTTGCTTGATAATGGTGAGTATATTGCTTCAGAGTCGAGCTACTATCGGGTTTTGAAAGCAGAAGGTCAGCTTCATACCCGAGGTCGTCAGCGAAGTCGACAAAGGCAGGCCAAGCCAACAAGTTATACGGCAACAGGTCCCAATCAGGTGTACACATGGGACATTACGTACTTGCCATCTGTGGTTAAGGGACAGCACTATTACCTCTACGTGATTGAAGATATCTATAGCCGAAAAATCGTTGGCTATGATGTCTACGAATGTGAATGCGGTGAGTTAGCGTCACAGTTATTGCAGCGGACGCTGATGCGCGAGCAATGCTTTAATCAGCCACTGGTACTTCACTCGGACAATGGTGCGCCAATGAAGTCACTGACGTTCAGAGCGAAAATGGATGAGCTTGGTATTACTTCATCATACAGTCGCCCGAGAGTCAGTGATGATAACCCGTATGTTGAGTCGCTGTTCCGCACAGTGAAGTACATGCCTAGCTGGCCAACAAAAGGCTTTGAACAACTCGATGCAAGTCGTAGTTGGGTTGAGGCGTTCGTACGTTGGTACAACACCGAGCACAAGCACAGTAAGTTAAATTACGTTACGCCATCAGAGCGTCACAGTGGTAAAGATAGCGAGATTTTAAGACGTCGTTCGGATGTGTTGTCGATAGCAAGAGAGCGACACCCAGAGCGTTGGTCAGGCAAGATAAGGAACTGTGAACCCGTTGGTGAGGTTCATCTAAATCCAGAAAGAAAAGCCGCTTAATAACTAAGCGAATGATGACAACTACCTTGAAAAACGCCGTAGGCCTGTTCCATTTGTTTTATCATTTCCAAGTTGCTTAGCTCGAACTTATAAAAACGACTTTGCTTATCCTCTCGCTTTTCTTCATTTGACCGAGCATCGATATACCACTTTTTCTCAACAATCCATCTAAATGCAGCTCTCTCTGTAACATAAACCTCATCTTTATCTTCAGGTATACCAAAGTCAGTTCTTACTTTTTGCTTGTCCACCTCTGACAACGAGGGGTGGAGTTTTAAGATCAAAGGTAACCTTAAGTTCCACAACTTATCTTGAGCTAAAGCCTCATGATCATGCTGCCTAGACTCCTTAGATTCATGTTCTTCAACCACATTCCTAACACGAGCAAAATGGAAGTTTTTAAATTTATTCTTTTTGACTTCTGAACGATCAAATGCTCTGAACATCCAACTGGTTCCATCATACATAATTGCCAACGGAACCAAGGTTCTAGTTTGATGATTAGAGCTGTTTTCAGAAAGATAGTTGCAGGAAATCGCATACTTACCCGATATCGCCCTAGTAATCATAGCGACTTCATTGGTATTCATTTGGTTGGGAAACTTGCCAATCTTTTCATAGGCAAGCTCAGTCACACCGAAGATCTTGTTGCTATTAAATCCATTGGCAAGCATGCCAAGCGCCAATTCACCATCTATATCTGTCAATGGTTCGAAGGATTTCCTGATAATCGTATTCGTTTTTTGAGTTTTGTTGTTTGGCCTACGTTTGGAGTATTCAGTAAGAACTCGGGAAGCGGCTGCTTCTGCAATTCCAAACGCATCTTTAAGATCAGCCCGACTAACACGCCCTGTAAAAAACAACTTAAAGTCAATATAAGCTAAACGAGCGTTAATAGAGGTTGTCTCTGATGTGATGTCTGCTTGAGAACTGTTTTCCATGATGCGTATCCATTGTTCAATCTAGCCAAATCGTAGCAAAAAAATTATTACGTGTAATTACAATACACAACAAATACATAAAAAGATCATTGACACGTATCATTTCGATCTATCATAATAATCTCAATCGGTATAATAGGTTATTAACCAACCAAAACCACTAGGAGATAGCTGTGCAAGATCAAGGTTTCAAATCACTAAGACAACTAAGTGCAAGCGATAAAGAATTTTGTTTCGAGATGATCTCTCATATCACATCGAACCTAGACTTGACCGAGACACAGTTGTCTCAATTGAAGACGGCTTACCGAGCAATCGGATCCTACTTGGCAAACCAAGGGGGCGAGCTAGCGGAATGCCACATTTATGCTCAAGGTAGTGTTGGTATTGGCACATCCGTAAAACCGATTGATGAAGACTCAGACATGGATATAGATCTGGTGCTCCACTTACCAAGTCAGCACTATCCAACCACTACTGATGAAGCCAACGAGCTACTCTTCAATTTGATACGAGTGCTGAAAGACTCTCAACGATACGGTGACAAAATAGAGAATGTGCCAAAACGCAGATGTGTCACTCTGCAATATGGAGGTATCGAAGGCCAGGGGTTCCACATGGACATCACCCCTTGCATGCCTGAAGATATGGATTCGCCAAACCATAAGAGCAAAGTAAGAGTTGCAGACATCAAGGATGCCAATAGTCCTTCTCATCCATACGGATATAGGAAGTGGTTCCGAAGCGCGTGTAGTAAAGAGATTCGCTGGAATAGAAAAAGCAACTACAGATCTAATAGTGATATATATGCGGGGACAGTAGAACCATTACCTGGTCAGGGTCGAAAGACTGTACTTCAGATTGTAGTTCAGCTTCTCAAGCGACATAGAGACATGTGGAAACAAAATAAGCAGAACGTTTATGGCGATTGCGCTCCAATAAGCATAATTATTACGACTCTAGCAGGTCTAGCTTATGAAAAGTGCTCAAACTCTAACAAGGAGTACCAAAACCCATTTGATCTGATGTTAGATGTACTTGAAGAAATGCCAAACTTCATTTCCCATCAATATCAGTCTAACGGTACTGTAAAGTACACTATTCGCAACCCAGCACTTCCTACGGAGAATTTTGCAGATAAATGGCATGAGAAACCGATGTTACCCCAAGCATTTAAAGCGTGGTATACGCAGGTTACTGAAGACCTAGCAAAACTACTTGAATTAGATCAAGGGCTTGATAAAACCATTGAGCGTTCAAGAGAAATGTTTGGTTCTCAAGCAGCAAGAGGCATCCAAGCCAAACTTGCGGACACTCTGACTGAACGACGAGCTAAAAATCGTGCGGTAGTTTCTTCTATTGGCTTAGGAGTATCCAATGCAGCCACTGCCACCCCCGTTCCTAAACACAACTTCTACGGTGATGTATAGATGTGCCATCACCTTCAAAGGCAGCTTAACGCGCTACAAAAACGTTACCATGGTGGCAAAGGTAGAATACTCAAAGGTAAAACAGGTCTAAAACTGGAATGGAGGCAAGTACTACAACCTTCTCGACTTAGCCGAGAATACCTAATTCTTGTTAAATGGGCTGGGTTAGGTTGTATTCCTGAGGTCGAGGTGTTGTCCCCGAATCTAAGAGATCTAGCAGGAGGGAAGCGCTCACCTCATGAGTTCTTCTCAAAAGAGAATACTAAACCCTGCCTAATGTTTAACAACGGTAGCTCCAAAGACTGGGTGCCTAGTATGTTAATCGCTGAATCAATCATCCCATGGACGCAAGAATGGCTGTGGTACTGGGAGCTTTGGTTATCAGATGGAGAATGGCGTGGTGGTGGTGTTCACCCTGGTGAACTAACTATTGAGCAATATATGGATCAAATCAACAACTCTCACCATCAACCAGCAAACAAGGGAAAGTAATGAACCTTTTGACTTACATCGTTGTTCAGACCATCAACTGGCTATTCAGAAAGCGCTCTCCTGCCTTATTAATTTTCAGGACAGGAGCCTATTTCTTCCCGATAACATTGATGGGAGGCGTAGCATTCAATGTTCAATACGTAACAGCTAGCCAACTCATTAGCCTTGACGTTGCTGGCTCTGATGTCCCTGCTCTACTCGTTTCTATCGGTTTTTATTTCAGTATACTCCTAATGGCAATTGGGCTAGCTTGGGAGATAGTCCGCTCAGTTATAGAACACCGACAATTGGCTAAACAAATTGTATTCGCTATTGAGCAAAGAGGACTCGTAAACACATCTGACACCCCTCTATCAGAGCACGTTCAGAAAAAATACAAAGGCCGAAATATTTCCAATACAGTAATAGATATCCGAGACAGTCTTGCTAATGGCACAGTAAGCCAACCCAAATTAGCACTTAAGAAATTCCTCAATCTAGAGCACTCTATAGAAGAGCGAAGAAATAGTGTTGCTGCTGAAGATTTTCACATTGTTTATGGTGGTTTAGTTCCTGTTCCTTTTGCTTTCCTATCAGGATATTTGTTGGATGATGAGTCTCATATTGAAGTGCTCGACTGGGACCGACAACTATCAAGCTGGAAAGAACTCGATCCGATTAGTGACGACAATGAGAAGTTTGAAAAGACAATAAAGCATGCTGATAGCAAAGAATCTATCGTTCTTGCTGTATCTTTCTCTTACCCTGTTGATGAGAAAGCTATTGACCTCTGTTTCCCAAAGATGCCACAGATACATTTGAAACTGAGGGAAAAGCGTTTTGATAATCACTGGTCAAGTAAAAAGCAAAGTCGTTTAGCTTATGATTTGATCCAAGAAGTTAAAAATCTCATGGAAGAAGGCTATAACGATATACACCTCGTATTAGCTTCTCAAAACAGCGTAGCATTCAAATTTGGTCAAGCGTACGACAGACGGAACCTTCCTCACATTACGATTTACCAATACGAAAAAGATAACAAAATCCCTTACCCATGGGGAGTATCAATTACTAACTTACCCCACGCAGAGCCATCTATTAGACTGACCGAGTTTAATGATGACTTAGAGCAAGCCGTATAAGAGGTCTTTATATGTCTTCATTTCAAGTTCTTATGCCTTTCGCTCGCAGTAACAGTTCAAACCGAATAGTGGGGATTGAGCAAGTGGAGCGTGGCGATGATTGCAACTGTCATTGTTTATCATGTGGAACCCCAGTTACTGCGAGGTTGGGAAATATCAACCAATGGCACTTTGCACACCGTACCGATAAAAATACAACAAGTTCTGAGTGTGAATTCTCCCCCGTTACTGCATTGGCTCTGATTATAAGGCAACAGCTCCCAACTCTAGTTAACTTTGATTTAGATGAGTGGGATTTTAATGATGTGCAATGGGAGGTTGAATGTACCAAATTTGGAGTTCAAGTTGATGCATTCACTAAAGACTTAACCTCTAACATATCGGTAGTAATGGATATCCCTTTCGAGAGCAGTCCCCATTTATTACCAGAAGCAGTACCTCACGATATCGACATTATCCTGAGAGTAAATACGCATAAGTTAGCTAACGATCTTTACCCAACTAAAAGTCCTATCAGGCTTCTTAACTCTGAAGGTGTTTTTAGCTACCTTTTAAAGCACTGGGAAGAACTTGTCGAAATGCTTCGTTGGCCTCAGTCAACCATAGAACAACCATGTGAAGATACAGAGGTTGCAGAAAACAGTATAAAGACCAATGATCCTATCTGCCTATGCTGTGGTGAGAAAACAGCAAGATATGGACGAGGGCTTCTTTGTGAAGAGTGTGTTTGGAAAGAGGTTGGTAGCCAATTTAATTCAATCAGTGAGATGGTTGTGTTTTATAGGAAAAACTCTAATTAAATAGATCAATCAGCCTCACAATGGGGCTGATTTGCATTTTTAGTCTCAAATACGTAGCCGCGAGAAGAATGCGAACTTATGTATTCATTACAGATGATTACATTAAGCTTCACGCTTACTTGACTAGTTACTTGACTAAAAATAGCAGAAACGAAAAAGGGCGTAGCAAGTACTAACCTGCTACGCCCCGAAATAAATGGCACGCCCTGTAGGATTCGAACCTACGACCACATCCTTAGAAGGGACGTGCTCTATCCAGCTGAGCTAAGGGCGCGCTACAGGGACAGGATTATACGAGTTCATTTCGGTAAATCAACGGGTTTTCTTAACAAACTGAATCAAATGGCTAAAAAAAGGGCGTCCACATTAAATATGCTTAAAAACGACCCAAAGCAAACGTTTGCGTATAGATATTTATTTGATCATTTGCGACAATACGCGCCAAGTTTTTGCCATTCGTATTCTTAAGGAAAGTCATGACTGCTCAAAATATCGATGGAACTCTCATTTCCCAAACTGTTCGATCCGAAGTCGCTGCTCGCGTAAAAGCTCGTGTAGCTGCGGGATTACGTGCGCCTGGCTTAGCCGTTGTGTTGGTTGGCGAAGATCCAGCGTCTCAAGTTTACGTTGGCAGCAAGCGTCGCGCGTGTGAGGAAGTGGGCTTTGTCTCTAAATCGTTTGATCTTCCCGCTTCTACTTCAGAAGAAGAACTCCTGGCGCTGATCGATGAGCTCAATAATGATGCTGAAATCGACGGTATTCTGGTTCAACTTCCTCTTCCAGCGGGGATCGACAGCACGCACGTTCTAGAAAGCATTCATCCAGAGAAAGATGTGGATGGTTTCCACCCGTACAACGTTGGCCGCTTAGCGCAACGCATCCCTAAACTGCGTTCGTGTACACCAAAAGGCATTATTACGCTGCTTGAGCGTTACAACATCGCACTGCGTGGTAAGCATGCGGTGATCGTGGGTGCATCAAACATTGTTGGCCGCCCAATGACACTCGAACTTCTGCTGGCGGGTTGTACCACAACCACCTGTCACCGCTTCACTAAAGATCTTGAAGGTCATGTTCGCCAAGCTGATGTGCTGGTGGTTGCGGTCGGTAAGCCGAATTTTATTCCTGGTGAATGGGTTAAAGAAGGCGCGATCGTGGTCGATGTCGGCATCAACCGCCTTGAATCGGGTAAGCTGATTGGTGATGTGGAGTATAATAAGGCTCGTGAACGCGCCAGCTTCATTACTCCAGTACCCGGAGGTGTTGGCCCAATGACGGTGGCCAGCCTCATCGAAAACACCATGCTTGCTTGCGAGCAATACCACACCAAATAAGTCCTCTTCGGTGGGGAATATCATGACCTGCCGAGACTCAAACTGGTTAAAACAGGCGGTTCCTGTTAGACTTTGCCGCCTGTTTCATCGCCCCTTTTGAGGTCTTCATGGCGTATCAATGCCCCTTATGTCACCTTGCATTAGAGCAAGCAGAGCGCACGTTCAAATGTTCCAACAATCATCAATTTGACCTAGCCAAAGAAGGTTACGTTAACTTGATGCCTGCTCATCACAAACGTTCGAAAGATCCCGGTGACAACAAAGAGATGATGCAGGCTCGCCGCCGCTTCCTTGAAGGCAACCATTACGACCCAATGCGTCAAAAAGTGGCGCAACTTTGCCGCCAATACCTGCAAGGTACGCCGCACCGCCTACTTGATATTGGTTGTGGTGAAGGTTACTACACCGATGAAGTCGCTAAAACCTTGGTCGCGCAGCACCCAGAAGCCAAAACGTTTGGCTTGGACATTTCCAAAATCGCCATTCGTTTCGCAGCAAAACGCTACCCTAACGTTAAGTTTTGTGTCGCTTCAAGCCATCGACTCCCTTTTGCAGACGAAGCGTTGGACGGCATCTTACGCATCTACGCACCATGCAAAGCCGAAGAGCTGGCGCGATGCATTGCTGAGAATGGCGTTGTGATCACCGTGACGCCTGCAGGCCGCCACTTGCTGCAATTGAAAGAGAAGATTTACACCGAGCTCAAACTGCATAGCGAAGAGCCAGAGCAAATTGATGGATTTACGCTCGAACACCAAGAAAAGCTCAATTACGTAATGGACTTAGCAGGCCAAGATGCGTTTGATTTACTGCAAATGACCCCATTTGCTTGGAAAGCCAGCGATGCTCTTCGTGACGAGCTAAAGTCCGCTACACTGTTCCAGTGTGAGGCCGATTTCATGTTGCGCGTTTACCGCAAAACGGCAAAATAACCAGACAAATCAATAAAGAGAATTATTCTCATTATTATTGAAGTTCTAGACCGCCTCCATTACACTCTGCGACGTTTTTAATGGAGGCAGTATTATGCGATCAACTATTTCTCTTCTTCTGGCGTCAATGATGCTGAGCGGCTGCGCTAGCCAAGCGCTCACAAGCGATCCCCTAAGCTTCTACGACTATCAGCTTTACTCGCCAGAAGGCACTGCCCTTTCACTGCAACAATTACCTCAATCGGTTCAAAATGCGGATGTCATTTTAATTGGCGAATGGCACACACATTCGGGTGTTCACCGCTTCCAAACCGACCTGCTTAAAACGCTCAGCGCGCAACACCGCGTCGCTCTGTCTATGGAACAATTTACCCGCGATAAACAAACCATCGTGAACCAATATTTGGCGGGTGAGATTGGTGAGCAAGTGCTTATCCAACAAGGCAATGCGTGGCCAAACTACGAAAGTGATTATCGACCTTTGATTGAACTGGCCAAATCCAAACAGATGGATGTGATTGCCGCGAATGCACCGAAAAGCACCGTACGTTGCATTGGCCGCCAAGGTTTGGCTTACCTCGATAAGCTAACCCAAGAAGAGCGTGGCTTTTTGGCGAGTGAGATCAACACCGGTGAAAGCGAATACAAAAGCAAGTTCATGGCGTCAATGCACCACGGCAAACCAGAGCAAACCGAAAAACAGTTTGCTGCACAAGTGACTTGGGACGAAACCATGGCGGAATCTATCGTCAACTACCATCAGCAAAACCCCAACACGCAAGTTATCCATGTCGCAGGAAAATTTCATATTGAGCAGGGCTTAGGCACCGCTCACTCGATTCTGCGTCGTGATCCCTCCTTAAAGGTTGTGGTGATCTCTCCGGTATCAACCATCGATGAGCAAGGCAGCGATTACCAGTTGCTGGTTCTGGAACCGCCGGTACGTTATGTGCAAAAAAGCAATCAAATGAAGGCGTTTCAGGATTTAAAAAAACGTAATGACGATCTGACCTGCAAATAGCGCGATTATTTCCAACTCCCATCTCACTTAGGCCTGTTTTTTGCTTGATTAAAAAAGCGGCAAAACAGGCTTTTTTTGCACAAGTTTTCTCCAACGCCGCCGATAGAGTATTTAGGATTCGCTTAGGAGATGGTTATGAATCCAGTCGGTTCAAGACCTGTCGAGGCATACGCTTCAGCACAGAAACAGACAGCTAACCCAAATGCGGCAAAGGAAAGTGCCCCTGCTCCGCTGCAGGTAGAACAAAACAAAGTGACGCTTTCTGAAGAAGGGAAAGCGCTGCTTTCTGCGCTCCAAGAGCTCGATAAAGAGAGCAAAAAAGTCGAAGCGGAAAGCAAAACCGTGGGCGACAAAGTGGAATCCTTCACCTACGGCGCGTTAGGCATGGACCATCCTGACAAGATAAAAGAGGAAGATGATGGCTCCTATTCCGCAGGGCAATATCTTTCTGCCGCTGCCACTATTGGTGGTTTGTTAATGATTTTGGTGTAATTTTTACACTTATCCTCTCTAATGGGGGTTGAACATTGTCGGGAGCCTGCGCATTTTTCGCCACGACAAAATTCATTGGTTGAAGCATGTAGAACAAATCGCTATTTATATATCGATTCTTTGCTGGATGCAGAGGTGAAATTCACTGAAGTGGAATAGCAAGGATTGGTTTTAGCAAAAAAATGATAGCGCACAGTCGCTATCCCCAAATCGCTTTAGCCCATGAATTTCAACTCCCTTACTCAAAAGCTCACTTCGGTGAGCTTTTTCTTTAGCTCTATCAGACGCCATCATTGCTCGCTCGAGTTTGTCACAACACTTTATTTTTACTGATTTTTTTCACTTTCATGAAGTTTTTATGTCTGCAGCAAAAGTGTCACAAAGCCGTGCTGTAATGGCGCCGCTTTTATAAATAAGGGATAGACAATGAAGCACCTGATCAAACCCGTTGTTGCCGTTGTAGCAACTTCTACGCTCTCTTTTAATGCACTTTCCGCAGAAATTAAAAACGTCATTTTGATGATTGGTGATGGCATGGGACCACAACAAGTTGGCCTATTGGAAACCTACGCCAACAACGCACCAAATTCCATCTATCAAGGCAAAACCACCGCACTTTACACACTTGCTCAAGAAGGCGTTATCGGATCATCGCTGACGCATCCAGAAGATGCGATTGTGGTGGACTCTGCCTGTTCTGCAACCATGCTGGCGACCGGCATCATGACAGGTTCAGAAGTGATCGGCATCGATTCGCAAGGAAACAGCGTCGAAACCGTACTCGAAAAAGCCAAACGTATGGGTAAAGCCACCGGCATCATTTCCGACACTCGCATGACGCACGCGACTCCTGCTGCCTTTGCTGCCCACCAGCCTCATCGCTCTTTGGAAAATGAAATTGCCGCTGACATGCTTGCCACCGATGTCGATGTGCTGCTGTCGGGCGGTTTGCGTCATTGGATTCCAAAGTCGGCAAACGACAAAGGTGAAATCTATCAACAGTTACAAGCCCTAACTCAAGGTGACGTTGCATTAAAATCAAAACGCAAAGACGATCGCAACTTGCTGACGGAAGCGCAACAAGCGGGTTACTCTCTGGCATTTAATAAAGCCATGCTAGAGCAAGCGCAAGGGACGAAACTGCTGGGTCTTTTTGCTAACTCAGCCATGTACGATGGCATCACCTACAGCCAAACCAAAGGTGACGCAGAGCGCAAAGAACCAACCCTGGCAGAAATGACCAGCAAAGCATTAGACATCCTAGCCAAGGACAAAGACGGTTTCTTCTTGATGGTTGAAGGCGGCCAAATCGACTGGGCTGGCCACAGCAATGATGCTGGTTCAATGCTGCATGAAATGATCAAGTTTGATGAAGCGATTAATACGGTTTACCAATGGGCCAAAGATCGTGATGACACCTTGATTATTGTCACGGCGGACCACGAAACTGGCTCTTTTGGTTTTAGCTACTCAGGCTATAATCTGCCAAAACCAGAGAAACGCCCAGGAAAAGCATTCGAAAATCGTGATTACGCGCCGAACTTTAACTTTGGTGCTTTCGATATTCTCGATGGTTTGTACAACCAAAAAACCAGCTACTATGGCATGCTTAGTGCGTTTGAAAAGTTGGATAAAAATCAGCAAACCGCGGCAAAACTAGCAGAAATCATCAATAAAAATAGTGATTTTTCGATTACCGCAGGCCAAGCAGAAAACATCCTGAAAAACAAACCCAATCCCTATCGTTTGGCTAACCACAGCTATCTTGCAGAGGAAACCGTGCCAGCCATTAACGACTTTGATGCGTTTTTCCCATACAACGACAGAACCAACCTGATCGCTCGCGAACAAGGAACAAAACAAAACATCGTTTGGGGTACTGGTACACACACTCATACGCCAGTAAACGTGTTTGCTTGGGGACCGGCAGAAACCATTCTCCCTGTGTCACGCATTTTGCACCACTCTGAGTTGGGTGAATTCATTAAAAATCAGGTGAAATAATCGTTGCCTAACGAGTTAAAAAGCCAGTCATTAGAAAAAGAAAGCGCCACTTGGCGCTTTCTTCTTCTGTCTGTGTCTGATTGTTAGGTCTTTAGTCAAAGGTTGACGGCTTCCTGAATAGTCGCCAGTATGTAACGCTTTTCAACCCTAACGGTGCCCTTCCCGCTATGTGTGAAATTTTTGCCAAGCAGCCCAAAGAAAATTACCAAACCATTACACGTTCGATCCGAATAGACGGACACGCCACCAGCGTCAAACTGGAAGCCAGTTACTGGGATATTTTACAAGAGATTGCTGACGCTCAGCAGTTAACCGTGCCGAAGTTCATCAGTACCGTCTATCGCGAAGCACTTGAGCACAATGGTGAAGTCTCAAACTTTGCCTCGCTGCTGCGTTGCGCCTGTTTGATGTATGCTCGCCAACCCACGAACGTCATCGAGGTGGCGCGCCAAGAGCTCACAAGCAGACAAATTTAAATGTAATACTCACGTACTACCAAAGGTTGGTTTCTCAACATTATTCTGTCGCCTCGCAATGAGGAACCACCATGACCAAAATGATTCACAGCATGATCCGAGTGAGCAATCTCGACAAATCGATCGCTTTCTACCGTGATGCTCTAGAGCTCGAGATCAAAGACCAATTTGTTTTCGATACATTCACTCTGACATACCTCGCCAACAAAACCACCGGCTTCGAGCTTGAGTTGACTTACAATCACGGCATGAACGAACCCTACACTCATGGGACAGGCTACGGTCGCCTTGCCGTGTGCGTCGAAGACATCGAACTCGCTCATAAACGCCTGCGCGATTTAGGGATCGCACCCAGTGATGTGAAAGCGATGGATCACAACCAAAAACACCTTGCGACCTTCTTCTTTATCACCGACCCAGACGGATACAAAATCGAGTTTTTGCAGCGCCAAGGCTGCTACCAATAAGCATCACTCGAATACGATTTTCGGCTTGAGTTTAGGGTTAGACATTACTTTAAAAATTCGTTAGGAGTAGCCATTTTCGCGATGGCCTAGACTCCTGTGCCCTAAATTCAGCCTTTTACGCCAACATCAACACACAATGTTTGAGTTGGCTCATAACAAAGAGGACCAAACACAATGATTCATGTTACCGCGGCTTTTGTTGCCCAAGCTGGCAAAGAGACCCAACTGCATTCCGTATTAACTACCATGCTCGAGCCCACTAGAAACGAGCAAGGCTGCCTTCGTTATGTACTTTTAAAGGACAAAAACGATGCCACCAAATTCCTTTTCCAAGAATTATTTGCTGATCAAGCTGCTTTCGATTTCCACTGCGACCAGCCATATTTTCATGCCTTGCTAGCAAAGCTTGATGGCTTGTTGGCACAAGAGCCTGAGATTACTTTCTTCGAAAGTGCAGAAGTCGCGTAAAGCGAGTGCACGCACAGCTCAATAAGCAAAAAGGCACGTTCTCGTGCCTTTTTGTCTCTGCATCTTAGCCAGTACTTAGTAATCTGGATTCTCAATGACGTGATCTTCCCAATCTTTCACATCAATTTCGTAAACCACTCGGTTACGAATGCTCTGCCCTGCTGCATGCATGGCTGACTTAGAACCGGTAATAAGAGGATGCCACTCTGGCAAAGGTTGGTTTTCTGAAAGTCGGCGATAAGCACAGGTGCGCGGTAGCCAATGAAACTCTGCGATTTTGTCCTGAGTCAGCTTTAGGCAGTTTTCACCTGAAGAAAAACGATTTGGGTAATCTTTGCATGAACAGGTTTTACTGTTTAGCCAGCTACAAGCCACATTGGTGTAAAAGACTTCATCGGTCTCTTCGTCCATTAATTTGTGCAAACAGCATTTTCCGCAACCATCGCAAAGTGACTCCCACTCTTGCTCTGTCATCTCTTGCAAAGTTTTTGATTGCCAAAATGGTGTGCTCATAGGACTTCTTCTTACTTTCTACTGCGGGAGCCGTTTTATACTCCTGCGGGCCTCAAAGTGCAAGGGCAAAAATTGTCCATTCAGTTCATCGTAAATTTCTGCTACTATCGCGCCCCTTGATTTTTGACAGGTAACTAAGATGGATTGCAGACTCGGTTGTGGCGCTTGCTGCATCGCCCCAAGTATCTCTTCCGCCATTCCAGGAATGCCAAACGGTAAACCTGCCGGTGTACGCTGCATTCAACTCAACGAACACAATCTTTGTAAGCTATTTGGCCAACCGGAGCGGCCAAAAGTTTGCCATGAGTTCAAACCGTGCCCTGTGGTTTGTGGCACAACCAATCAACAAGCGCTCGACAATATTACCGAGTTAGAGCAGCTTACTTAATCGCTGCCCAACTCTCTTAGGTAAAGGTAGATCGTGTCACGCGAAATACCTAAGTGGTTTGCTACCATCAATACCGCATCTTTGTATTTGAAAATCCCTAAGCCTTCTAAACGGGTAACTAACTCCCGGTTGCGTTTGGATGGCGTGATAGTCTCGTTAGCCCATACCTCTGATTGAACAGTTTCGATTGTGCTGATGATGGTCTCATCAATATTGCGCGCGAATGTCTCTGGTGAACGCGCACCAGCGCAACACTCGTTTTGTTGTTGCGGTATCATTGAACGCAAGAAATCTTGCATTGGCACATCCATGTCCACGTTAATACACAGCAATCCGATCGGTTTATTTCTAGGATTGCGAACTATCGTCGTAATGGAATGCAAGGTCTTTCCACTCGACGTTTTCGTTAAATACGAGTCTGAAACGTCATTGCCCTCTAACAGCTTCATTCTTGCTAAGTTGGTAATCGGTGCACCTTCACCCCGTTCAGTAATGTGACCATTGGCAATTTTGATAATTTCCGGAGCTTCCGCATCAAGGCTGTGAAGAACGACTTCTGTATGCTCACCATACATGCGTGCAATACCATCCACGACGTTCTTCATTGAATTCAAAATATCTAAATCACTTTTAGTGAGTTTCTTAAGCTGCAATGTTACTTCCCTTAGCAAAAACGTTGAGGCTAGGCTGACATAATATCGATAATAGATTTGTCAGTATACGGCATTCCGAGCCTAACCATCGAGCCTACATTTCTTATCGTTTGTTCAACTTCGTTACCTACTATACCTTGATTCTTCACGCTGTGGTTACCCATAGCCATCAAATATGAGCGTACTGCGGTGGTAGAGGAAGTGCAGACTTTCATCGCACAGGACGATTTCGCCCCATCACATACCATGCCCGAACTGTCGCTAATCACATTCTGAATCGCATAACATGACTGTTCAAACGAACCTCCCGCCAAATATACTAGCGCCATGGAAGCTGCGGCACTGGTGACCGTATTACCACAAAACGCCGATAGCGGTGGGTAGTAAGATTTAATGTAAATCGCACCTAAATGACTCATGATTAACGCACGTGCTAATTGCTCTTCAGTACTTTGGAAAACGTCTGCTGCAATGACCACTGGTATGGTAGCCGCGATACCTTGGTTACCACTGCCAAAGTTACTCATGGCTGGTAGCGTAGCGCCACCCATACGAGCATCCGAGGCGGCAGAGGTCATCATTTGGATACGGCTCATCAAATCATTACCAAGTAACCCCTGCTCAATATTACATTTTAATGTACGACCGATCTCCAACCCATAACCATTGTCGATACCCTCTTGCGCTAATGAGCTGTTGAGCTCGGCCGCTTGTAGGATAAATTTGATCTCTTCAAAAGGCGCTTTAAGTGCAAAGTCGTAGATTTGTTTGATAGAGATGTCCACTCCTTCACAAACCGACCCTGTTGAAACTCGCTGCTGTTGGGGGGCATCAAATGTCACTTTGCCATTGTGAGTGATCTGAATAATATTGGTGTGCCCACCACTGATTGTCACTGAAACAATGTCATCTCCGGCACTCATGGTGACGCTACAAAAGATAAATTCTTGGGTATCAATGCGCGCAACGCTAACGCGCCCTTCATCAATCAATTGTTGAGCAGCAGTCACATTGTCTTGATTAATATGGGCAAGAACTTCCAATTCGGCATTGGGGTCGCCAGCCAACGCACCAACAGATGCGGCAATCTTTAGACCAATTTTTCCGGTTCCAGGGACATAAACTCCCATTGAGTTTTTAAATAGATTGTCAGAGACACGGACCTCTATCATCTCTGGGGTCTGGCATCCAAGCTCACGTTTTGCAACTGCTGCCGCGTATGCAGCAGCAATGGGTTCTGTACATCCGAGTGCAGGTTTTACAACTTGCTTAATGATTTGGATATATTGGTTCCATTGCTGATTCATGTTTTTTCTCCGTATTACTTTTTGCAAGCAATCGCTTCAACTTCAATCAATACGCCTAGCGGAAGATCTTTTACCGCAAAGCAGCTGCGCGCAGGACACTCTTTATTAAAGAACTCAGCATAGACTTTGTTAAACTCAGCAAAGTCACTGATGTTCGCCAAATAACAAGTTGTTTTCAAAACTGTGTCAATGCTACCACCGCCTGCTTCTAAGACGTGTTTTAGGTTCGTCAAAGATTGATGACTCTGAGCAGTAATGCCCCCCTCAACTACTTTGCCTACTGCACTATCAACTGGCAGTTGACCAGACGTAAAAATCAAGTTTCCGTAAGCAGTGCCGTGCGAATAAGGGCCAATAGCAGCTGGAGCACACCCTGAAGCAATCAATTCTTTCATGTAAATCCTCACATAATTTTTAGTTTTAATAAAAAAACTCTTAAGTAATCTTTCATTTCAAAGCTATTCTTTCAACTACATTCGAATCAAACAACTACCACAGATCACATAAATCGATCTTTTTTCAGATTTTATTGAGTGATTTTACCGAGATCTCAAATTTATCTGAATTTTACACAAAATAATTGTTGTTGTTCTTTTTCTCAAATAGATTTGAGAAAAGTTCATACTAACAAAGAGACAACGACAATGAGCGTTACTGTACCTACACAAACTCTTCCAATAACCAAAGAACCTCCTCACGTTAAGGCGGGAATGACCTTAGAAGAATGGAAAGCTGCAACCAAGTTTGACAGCACAGACTGGGGTTGGGTAATCATGAGTATCGGCATGGCAATCGGTGCTGGTATTGTTTTTCTGCCTGTAAAAGTTGGTGTACTGGGCATTTGGGTATTCCTTGCTTCGGCAGTCATTGGTTACCCTGCCATGTACTTATTCCAACGATTATTCATTAACACCTTATCGACATCACCAAAATGCCAAGACTACGCTGGTGTCATTTCAGGGTACCTAGGAAATAAATGGGGGGCTCTGTTGGGGATCCTCTACTTCATCATGCTGGTAATTTGGGTGTTCGTTTACTCCACAGCAATCAACAATGACTCAGCCTCTTTCCTGCATAGCTTTGGCATCACTAAGGGGCTATTGTCGGAAAACCCACTATATGGCCTTGCTTTGGTTTGCGCTTTAGTGGCCATCGCGTCACGTGGTGAAAAGATCCTATTTAAAGTGAGCACCGGCTTGGTTTTGATCAAGTTATGTACCGTTGCCCTACTTGGTGTGATGATGATTGAAAAGTGGGATTTTGCTAATGTCGGTACTGTACCTGCGGCAGGTGCAGGTTTGAAAGACGCCATTGAACTATTGCCCTTCACTCTAACCTCAATCTTGTTTATTCAAAGCTTGAGTCCAATGGTTATCTCTTACCGCTCTAAAGAGAAATCAATTGAGGTTGCACGTTTTAAAGCGATGCGTGCGATGAAGATTGCTTTTGGAATTCTGTTTGTCACCGTGTTCTTCTATGCAATCTCTTTCACCCTTGCGATGTCTCACGATCAAGCAGTAAAAGCAGCTGAAGAGAACATCTCTGCATTAGCGATGGTCGCACAGGGCATGGACGGTACAACATTGAAACTGCTTAGCTTAATGTTGAACATTTTCTCTGTTATGACGGCGTTCTTTGGTGTGTACCTAGGGTTCCGTGATTCTTGTCAAGGTCTTGCAATGCTGGCTCTTAAGAAAATCATGCCTGAAGAGCAAATTAACCGTAATTTGGTAACCAAAGGCATCATTCTATTTGCTATTTTGATGGCTTGGGGAGCTATCGTGTTGAACTTGCCTGTATTGAGTTTTACTTCAATATGTAGCCCGATTTTTGGTTTGATTGGCTGTTTGATCCCTGCGTACTTGGTGTATCAAGTTCCTTCACTGCATAAATACAAAGGTGCTTCACTCTACCTAATCATTGCGACAGGTATTCTACTGTGTATCTCACCTTTCATCGCATTTAGTTAACCCTCCCTCTAACCTCGGTTATTCGTCTTCATGATGATGACCGAGGTTTTTCTTTTAACTCATTTGCCACCTATTTTTTCAAAGTCAAGAAATCAGCAGTTACCCAGTTGAACTGAAGCATTTAGATTAGTAATTCTATGCAGACCTATACTGTGTCTAGAAAATAATACAAATACGATATGGGAAATAATACAGATTACTATTTGTGCAATTGAGTTGAAATTTTAGTCTATGATTTAGCGAGGAAAAATCACAGAGTTTAATGCTATTTTCCCTAACATGGGTATGCCTTATACGATAGCGATCAACCGAAACTAAAGAGATCTTTTCTCTCAACGTTCGCATGGTTGATTTTCGGGTTTCATTTTATAAAACGCATCACAACTTTGTAACTTGGTCACAAATGGTCACAGAGCACTTCATTGAACTGGGTTATAGTTTTGTTATTGACTCTCTGCCACGCAACACTATGACCTCACCTGCCTCATATCGAATTATGCTTGTCGAAGACGACTTGGAACTCGCTGAGTTGATCAAAGATTTTCTACAAAACTATGAATTTCAGATTGATATCGTCTCGGATGGCTTTCATGCCGTCGATGCAATCTTGTCAAACCAACCTGACTTGGTGATTCTCGATATTATGTTGCCCGGGCAAAGCGGAATGGAAGTGTGTAAAGCGATACGCAGTAAGTACCATGGCATGATTTTGATGCAAACGGCCCTAGATGACGACATAGACCAAGTCATGGGATTAGAACTGGGCGCAGATGACTACATCGTGAAGCAAGTAAAACCAAGATTACTGCTGTCGCGCATTCGCGCGTTGCTGCGTAGACACGAACGTTTGACGACAGAAGGCAGCAAAGATGACTTGCAACTCGGCCCTTTGGTGATTAATTTGCAACACCGCAGTGTCACATTGCATCAGCAAGCGCTCAAACTGACCACCTCTGAATTTGAACTGCTGCTGCTCTTGGCTCGGCACGTTGGCCAAGTGGTGTCACGCGATGACATCGCACAGCACATTCGTGGCTTTGAATATGACGGATTAGATCGCTCCATCGATCGAAGAATTTCTCGCCTACGGCGCACCCTCAATGACGATCCCAACGAACCAACCTTAATCAAGACCATTCGCGGCGTTGGTTACCAGTTGTGCGCCTCTTCTTGGGAGACTTCACTATGATTCGCGCGTTTGCCATCTTATGGTTGGCGGTGTTTGTACCGACCACTTTGTTGATCATCCCCAGTGGCGTAAACCCGGTTTTAAAACTCAACGAGCAGTTTTCCGAAGATTTCTATAAACCGATCTATCGGGTGAACTTCGAAGTGTTGTCCAAGAAACTCTTGCAGCAACCCACGACTCAGTGGCAACAAACCATCGACCACTATGCCAAAAGCTTTGCCTATCCTGTTAAGCTCCAAACGTTGGCAGATTACCAAGCCGATAAAGCCATCTATGCTTCACTACAACAAGGCCAAGTAACGTTTCTTTATGCCGACCCAATGGCGCTCTTACAACGAGTTGGCGACAGTGACCAAGTGCTGTATATCGCTCTTAACGAGTCCACCGAGCATGCCGTGCTCAATCAGGCCAAGGGGACACTCTCATTAGCGATTGAAGATCTGCGTCAACTGCCTAAAAGCGAGTGGCAAAACACGCTTGCACAGACCAACGCCAAGCTCCCTATCCACATTAGCTTGACGAACGAAACGCAACTTAGCGAGACGGCCAAGCATACTTTGTTGAACTCCCCCAACGAAATTGTTAGTTATATCAATGATGAGGGACGCGTCGAGCTGCTTGCCCCCATCGATGATGGCTTGTGGTTGCGCGTCCAAGATAACTTGTCGCAAGCCGTACAACTCAAGTTGAGCACCACCATCGCGCTGATGTTCTTCCTACTGATTTCTCTTGCTTTGATTTTGTGGGTTTATCCACTTTGGCGTGACTTAACTCGACTGGTGGCAACCGCTACCGAATTTGGCCAAGGCAAACTGTCACAACGGGCGCGAGCTTCCAAGCTCTCGGTGGTTTCTCAACTCAGTGACTCCTTCAATAACATGGCCGACAATATCGAGAGTCTCATTGCTCGGCAGCGTGAGCTGACCAACGCGGTCGCGCATGATTTACGTACGCCATTGTATCGACTGCGCTTTGCGATTGAGATGCTTGAAGATCCTCACACCAGCGACGCGCAAAAAGAGAAATATCAACGCGCAATGCACACAAGCATTGATGATCTCGACCATCTCATCAACCAAAACTTACTGCTCTCTCGCTACAATCGGATTGCCGATATCACCCATTTTTCACAATGCTGCTTTGCTAGGGAATTGCTCAACGAAATCGATGATTTCAAACTTCAGCATCCCGATCTCGATATCCAGTTTTACTGTTCGCCAGAGTTAAAACAACATCGCATGTTCATCGACAACAAAGGTTTGATGCGCGCGGTGAAAAACCTTCTTACTAACGCAAGCCGATTTGCTCAAAACACCATTATTGTCTCGTTTAAATACAGTGGCACCGCATTTCACATCACAGTGGAAGACGATGGTCAAGGTGTGCCTGATGAACATGCAGAACGCATTTTTGAACCTTTCACTCAGCTTGATAACCAAGCACGCAGTAGCGAAAAAGGCCATGGGTTAGGATTGGCGATTGTTAAACAAATCATGCTTTGGCACAAAGGCAACGCGAAAATGGTGTCATCTACTTTGGGTGGCGCTGCGTTTGAACTGCAGTGGCCTGAACTGCACCCGAATACTACCGAGAATGAATTGTGACCAAAATGGACACAATTCGTCCATAAAACACCAACGATTTATCGATGCGGTGAATGCTAATTTTGAATGGCTTTCAAACGTCATTCACAAGGAATTAGCATGCAAGTTTCCCCAACACACGCAGCAATACTACTTAGTACGATTGCCGTACTCGCTTCTTCATATAGCCTGGCAGAACCGGACCCATTTGATCCCGGCTTCAGCGGCACCATCAGTATTAATATTGGATTTGGCCAAAGCCAATCGCAAAACAACACCCATGAAGATAATGAAATCACCGCCGATCTCACCAACCAAGGCAAGAAGGTATCGCAAGCGTCTCCATTTTTTCTTGGCCGATTGCAATACAGCTTTGGCGACACGTTAGTCTTTCTTGGCAATAGTGAAGAGCAGATAGCAGAAGCGCAATTTCAGGCAGAATTGGGCGTTGCGCATCGGTTCAACAACGCCATGATCCTCACTGCCGCACTCTTTGGGAATGTCCCTAGCATGGAAGAGGTCTGGCGTGACCCTTATCTCACTGGTCAAAAAAGGCAAACAACGGAGCAAACCGTCGGGGGCGTGAGATTCGCTATGGACATCACCAGCCCTTTGCCTATCAGTTTAAAATACGCTGTCGCCAGCAGCGAAGTTGAAGACGACGACATCGGCCTCTCACAAGGATTAACCACTGAAGCTCGTTCACAATTAAAGCGTGCCAGCGACTATCAACGCTTTGGCGCAGAGATCTCTTTTCCTTTGAGCCAGTCGTTTGTACTGTCCCCTGCGTTTTACTACACGCTACGCGACGCCGATGGCGATGCCAAAAGCAATCAGTTATTGACCGCACAGATGTCGTTTCTTGTCGCCCAAGGCAGACACAGTGTTATCACAACGCTGAGAAATAGCTCTGCCAGTTTTGATGCAGACAACCCCGTTTTTTCTCGCAAGCAAGATTACGAGAGCTTTGGCTTTTTCTCCGTCTACAGCTATGCCGATCTTTGGGGCTGGCGAAATACCCAACTGAACGTCATGGCGGGTTATCAAGAGTCGGATTCTGATATCGATTTTTACGACAGTGAAGAGGCCTTTCTCTCCACTGGCATTAGCTACAGTTTCTGATCCGGAGGACTTAAGATGTGTAACTTACTCAAAATCGTCTTGATAGCCACACTGCTGTTCCTCGCTGGGTGCGATGTTGATGATGCCGCCGATGCTAACAAGTACACTAAACCAACGGTCAACGCGGGATCCGACCAAGTACATACGTTGCCGATCAACACCATTACCTTACACGGCTCAGCGAAAAGCTGGCCTAAACTGGTGTTCTCTATTAAGACCAAGCAATGGCGACAAATTTCTGGCCCACAGAGTCTAACCATTTTAAACGCTGACAGCTTTACGGCCACACTGCTCAACCCGACCGTTGCAGGAACGTACATCTTTGAACTTTACGCCAAAGACAGTGGTGATCGCTCCAATACGGACCAAGTTAAGATTGTGCTGCGTGAGTCTCAACCGGTTGTCGCAGCGCGAAAGTCATTAGGCTATGAAGACGACTACCAGCAGCTTTGGCAAAGCGTAGCGACAAACTATCCGCAATACGATCAAATTCAAGATGAGTGGCAGCAGCTTTATCAGCCTTATTTGATCAAAGCGGCACAGGCGCAAAATGAGGAAGAATGGCAGGCGTTGGTTGCCGAGATATTTGCCGTTCTCAATGGGCCAACACTGACAACACGGCAAAGCCACAAACTTGCACGCACTCGCCCTGATACCACTTCGATAATATGGCATCAAGAAAACGGCATTGGCACGATTGAATTCAATACGCTTGAAGAGGCGCTACTGCTTCCATTCTCACAGCAGCTTGATGAAGCAATTGAGCAACTTAAAGGAACCAGCGAAATACGTTTAGCCATTAATGATGCCAATACGTTGGACACGCAGAAAATGTTGGCGCTAATGGAAAAGTTCACAACGAGTGACACGACTCTCTGTCTGAAAAGTAGTAAAGATCGAGATGAATGCCTCTTGCTCACAAGAAACCACAGCTTGTCCGGCGTTATGGTGTCAATGAATCGGGCAAAACATACCCCTAACCTCTCGACTTTAGCGGACTATTTCGATTCTCAGCAAAATGGCGAAGAGCAATTCGACTGGATTCCTCCGTTTGTGTTCGATTCACGCTGGCAAGTCGATACGATGCGTTAACCGCAAGCGGTCAAAAAAGCGTATTAACCGAGAGAAAAGATGGATTAAAAAAGCGATGCTGTTATCAGCATCGCTTTGGTGTTAGTTGAGTTTGTGTCTACCCAATAATGAATGGGAGAGCGTAGTTCCATCCACCAGCTCAAGCTCCCCACCGACGGGAACACCATGAGCAATTCGACTGGCATCCACTTTATGCTCTCGACAGAGCTCTGCGATGTAGTGCGCGGTCGCTTCACCTTCCACGGTAGGGTTGGTCGCTAAGATCACTTCTTTGATATCACCGCGACGTAGCCGATAATCGAGGACATCGAGGCCAATATCACTAGGTCCAATACCATCAAGCGGTGATAGATGCCCCATCAACACAAAGTAACGCCCAGAAAATTGTCCAGTGGCTTCCACGGCGGCGATATCGGCAGGGCTTTCGACCACACACAATAATCCATTTTCTTGGCGTTTTGGGTTGTTGCAGATATGACAAACATCTTCTTCGGTAAAAGTACGGCACTCATTACAGTGGCCAATTTCCGTCATGGCATGACTTAATGCATCCGCAAGCTGCAGGCCGCCTTTTCTGTCTCGCTGTAACAAATGAAAGGCCATACGCTGTGCTGACTTGGGGCCAACCCCAGGCAAACAACGTAAGGCCTCCATCAATTGTTCCAGCATATGGCTGGTACGCATAGTTAACCTTTTCGATTAAAACGGCATTTTCATGCCTGGTGGTAGTTGCATACCGCCAGTGATTGCTGCCATTTTCTCTTTTTGAGTTTCTTCAACGCGGCGTGCTGCATCGTTAAATGCTGCTGCGATCAAGTCTTCAAGCATCTCTTTGTCATCTTCCATCAAGCTTTCATCGATGTTGACACGACGAACGCTGTGGCTACCAGTGATAGTGACTTTCACCAAACCTGCGCCTGATTCGCCGACCACTTCCATATTTGCGATTTCTTCTTGAAGCTTTTGCATGCGTTCTTGCATTTGTTGGGCTTGCTTCATTAGGTTGCCCATACCGCCTTTACCAAACATGTTTTTCTCTCTGGTTGAATGAGGTGTTTCACTATGGATGGGGTCGTTTGTCGAACATTTCAACCCCGCGAATAAATTCAGACAGGGCGAACACTGTCTCTGTCCAGTTCTGCACTGAATCGGCGCAGTATAAACTGAACATTACTGTCATTTTCCAAGCTGTCGAAAGCCTGTTGTAACTTTTGCTGATAAAGTCTTTCGCGCAACTCTAGGGGCGTCTCACCTTGATCTCCGACTTCAACAGAGAGATGACAAGTTTCCCCAAGCGTTTCGTTGAGCGCTGAAAGCAGCTCTTTTTGCGCTTTATCAGTATTTAAATGTTGTTGATGGCTACGCAGCGTCAAAGCGATGGTTGAACCATCTTTGTTAAACGCCGAGTTAAGCGCTAACTGTTCCACCAGTTTTGCCGTTTCGAGCTGGGTGATCAGTTTTGCCCATTCACTCTGCTCAAGCGATTCTGCAACGAGTTTTTCCGCCATTTCCGGCGTTTTTTCATGCTCAAGTGCGCGTTTAATTTCCGTCGGTGTTAGCTCTTTGCTCTTAGACTGCACCACCGGCTGACTTGGACGCCATTGATAGGGTTCATCCTCTTTTACTTCAGGCTCTGACGGTGCAAGGCTTTGACGTGGCGACACCTGCGCTGCAGTTGCCTGCTTTTGCGCGACTCGATCGAGGACCGACTCTTTCTCCGCAGATGCCGCTTTAGACTTTTTTGAGCCACCATTTTGCGCCAACCCTTGACGTTGAGAACGCAATTGGTGACGCAAACCGGTTAAACCACCAGAAGCAGGACTTGTGCTTTCAGGCATTTGCTGTGGCGCTGGTTGAGGCTCTTGCTGCGATGCGGCGGCATCCTCATAGCCATAACCCATTGGCGGCATGTCATCCATAGGTGGATAATCGGCATAATCCATCGGTGGCGCATCATATTGAGGTGGCATCTCTGTCTGAACAGGCTGAGGGGCCACAGAGCTTGGGGCATTAATTGATGAAGCCGGACGCGATGGCGCGTGACTGACCGCTTGAGGACGTTCTGCGGGAGTAGCCCGATCAGAGCTTGGCTGTGCGCTCATCGCAGCAGCCGTTTGTGCTGGTGCCGTGCGCGCTTGAGGAGCGGCACTTTGCGTCGCCGGCGCTGACGCTAGATTCGCACCTTGCGCAGAAATGATGTTCGCTTGCGATATATCCGCAGGACGAAATGCCATCATACGCAGCACAATCATTTCCATCCCGATACGCCCATTTGGCGCCAAAGAGAGATCTTCACGCCCTTTTAAGGCGATCTGATAAAACAGCTGAACATCTTGTGGCGACAGTGCGCGACTCAGCAGTTCAATTTTTTCCGCATCAGGCTGCGCTTTGTCTAGGCTTGAAGGCAACAACTGATACATGGCAATGCGATGCAGCTGAGTCGCCAATTGTTGCAACAAACCATCCCACTCCGCACCATTTTGCGCGAGCTGCTGGATCTTATCCATCGCCACTTGTGGCTGCTTGCTGCTGATGGCTTCTAAGAGATGGATGGCTTGGTCGGTGTCAATGGTGCCTAACATATGGCTGACCAGATCGGTTTCAATCTGACCATTGCCTAACGCAATTGCTTGATCGGTTAAGCTTAGGGCATCACGCATACTGCCATCGGCAGCATGCGCGATCATACCGAGCGCACGTGCTTGAGCGGTAACACCTTCTTTCGCCAAAATAAAATCGAGCTGTTGATGGATAGCATCAACCGTGATCGGCTTAAGGTGGAACTGCAAACAACGAGACAAAATCGTCACAGGAAGTTTCTGTGGATCCGTCGTTGCCAATAGGAATTTCACATACTCTGGCGGCTCTTCTAAGGTTTTGAGTAACGCATTAAAAGAGTGACGCGAGAGCATGTGCACTTCGTCGATCAAGTAAACCTTGAAACGACCGCGCGCTGGTTTGTATTGAACGTTGTCTAACAGTTCACGAGTGTCTTCAACTTTAGTACGCGATGCAGCGTCAATCTCCAGTAGATCAACGAAGCGCCCTTCTTCAATCTCTCGGCAAGTATCACACTGTCCACAAGGCGCAGAGGTGATGCCCGTTTCGCAGTTGAGGGCTTTGGCAAACAAGCGACCAATCGAGGTTTTACCGACACCTCGTGTGCCACTGAACAAGTAAGCATGGTGCAGACGATTGTGCTCAAGAGCATTTTCTAGGGCAGTCAGCACATGGCCTTGCCCCACCACTTCTTTAAATTGACGCGGACGCCATTTTCGCGCTAAAGCTAAATAACTCATTGACTTAATTAGTGTCCTTCGAATTCACAGATGCTGTAAACGTTAAGGCCAAGACCTTCCAAACGCTTGTCGCCACCAATTTCAGGTAGATTGATAACAAACGCTGCATGCTCAACCACACCGCCAAGCTGACGAATCAGTTTGGTTGTCGCTTCAATGGTGCCGCCTGTCGCAAGCAAGTCATCAACCACTAAAACTTTGTCACCTTCAACAATCGCATCCGTATGGATTTCCAGTGTATCAACACCGTACTCAAGTTCGTATGATTGTGCGATGGTGTTGCGAGGCAGTTTACCCGGCTTACGTACAGGTACAAAGCCCACACCTAATTGCAACGCAAGCGGTGCACCAAATAGGAAACCACGCGCTTCAGTACCCACCACTTTGGTGAACCCCATGTCTTTGTACTTATCAACCAACAATTGGATGGTTGCCTGGTACGCCTGAGCGTCTTCTAGAAGGCTGGTCACATCGCGAAACAGGATACCTGGTTTCGGGTAATCTGGGATGCTTTTAATACTGGCTTGGATCTGTGCAATGGTGTTTGTAGTCATAATATCGATTTACTTAGATTGGCTCATCGCCCTCTCTTTTTGTCACGCTATTATGAGGGCTTAGAACAGGTGGAACTCATCGTTACAGGGCTGACGTCGAACATTCTCTGTAACGCTAAAAACAAAATGCCCACTCGAAGAGTGGGCGCACTTTTCTTCCCAATTCTAGTCAGTTTCCCGTCGCGCGGCAACCGAGTCGCTCACAGGGAGGCGGACAAAAATGCCAAGCAAAACGATTAAACCAAACATTAGTGCAATCTTTAGCCACATGAGTGGCGCGATCCAGATAGAAACAGAGAAGCTCAGCAGAATAAACAAGATAGCACGCTGTTTAACGCGACGCGTCACAGCACGATTTTGTTGCCAATTGTCCAGTACCGGACCAAAGGTTTTGTGGCTGTGTAACCAATGATGAAATCGCGGGCTAGAACGTAAAAAACAGGCGCTCGCTAGCAGGATAAAAGGCGTGGTTGGGAGCAGAGGAAGGACAATGCCTGCAATACCAAGGCATAAACTGAGTCCACCAACTATATTGAGAAATAAACGTCGAATACGGATGGTGAACTCCCGATATTAATGCTTAGAAACCCGCGTAACCGTTAAGTACACGAATCCAGGTTAATGTCGCAGGTAAAGTTGGAATTAAAAGAACTGCGATAAAACCAAGAAAATAAAACAGATTATAGGGCTCTTTAAAATCTTTGTCTGCCATGATGCTTCTACTCTTGTGCTGATAACTTTCTTTACGTTTTCTACCCCAAAAGAGTTAACCAATGGTTAAGAAAATGGTTCATTATTGTTTTCGCCGCCAATATACCGCAAAGCCAACGGTCTAAACACCGAGCAAAAGTAGGGGTAATTGATAAATTTGCGATTTTGTAGAAAGAAAACCAACACCATCTAAAGAAAATAGAGGAATCAACAAACAAAAGAATGGAGAAATGGAAAGCCGCTCTATTGCCAAGTCACCCTCACGCGGACAAGAATATCGCCGCTCATGGCGGCGATATTACGTGAAGTATCGTCAGCTCACTTTACTGCCTTTGATAATATTCAAACTGAAGCTGGCGGAGCCTAAACAGCCTAGTGTCAGTTGACTGCCGCTACCTATATTGAGATCACGGGTGATGAAGTTTTTTAAACTGTTGTGACCTAGACGGTTTCCAGCAGCAATATGCTGATTGATGAACCCCGTTGACCACTGACTGTCTAGCCCCGCAGGTAAAATTTCAACACTTCCATCCACCAAATCCGCAATGCCAAATAGCGCATTAACCGGGCACGCACAATCCGAATAACGAATGCCCCGCTCTAGGATTTCGACAATATCTTTTAAGTCGGCGCTAAAGCTTTTTAGATTACGTAAGTAGTCATCAAACAAAGCGCGTATCAACAAGGCAGTGGCGACACCTTGCTTTTCTACTGAAGCCGAATCGACGAGGTAAAACGCAAACTGGCCATTCATCAACCAACGGTAATCAAACACGAGCGGCATCATATCGGTCGATTGCAGCAACTTATAAGAAAACTTCCAATCGCCCTGCGACGTATCTTTGTCTGGCAGCAAAGCGTGGAGTAAGTCTCTTGCCGAATTGGGGTTATCTTCCAAATAGTTTAAATGCCAGTGAAGCTCCTGCTCATCGGGCAACTCTCCGCCGCCATCGACTCGAAACCACTGGCTGGAAAAATCGCGTTGATCCGACATATGGTTCATCGAATCTTCCAATGTATTCTCAATCGCTTCCGCTAGGTGTTGATAATCTCCAATTGGTTTGGGTAAGAAATCTTTAATCCCAAAACGCAGCGCTTTGGCAACATCGGACATCTCTCCTGTTGCGGAAACCACGATCAAAGGTAAGGAGGGGTACTCGAGACTGACCTCCTCGACAAATTCTATTCCGTCTAACACGGGCATGGACAAATCACATAATACGATATCAGGATCGCATTCACGTAACTGCTGAAGGGCTTGCAAACCGTTTTCTGACTCAACGACTTTATATCCCTGACTTTCGAGATAGGCACTGGTAATTCGGCGAAAGATCGGATCATCATCAACCAGTTGTATTAACTTTGGTTGTACCGCTTCCCTTGCCGAGGTCATTGCCGTTTGACTGTGAGTCTTGTACATAGCTTCACCTCACACACTCAGTCAAAGTGGTTATCAATGTTATTATTTTTGTAGTTTACTTATCACAGACGGGCCACTTCCTGTGCTCTGCACCCACTCTGCTCTGTAATAAAACGTAGCTGTAAAAAGCCATTTATACAAATATTCCACTTTATATCAGAGTTTGCTACTAGATGTATGCTGATCACAAATCGTGCGACCTGTTGACATGAAGCAAACTTTCATCGCAAAGTTAGCGCTAAATTAGGCCTATTTGGTAAATAGATGTGTCAGGAAATATGAAATTAGACGATCTCAACCTGTTCAGACTCGTTGTTGAAAATGGGAGCTACACCGCAACTTCACGTAAGACCATGATCCCCGTGGCGACCATCACCCGACGCATACAAGCTTTGGAAGATGCGGTGAATTTGCGCCTTCTCAATCGCCATGCACGTAAATTATCACTGACAGAAGCAGGAGAACGCTTTTTCCGTGAATGCTCTCCTTTACTGCAAAGACTCACAAACACAGCCGAAGAAATTACCGATGAATGTCGTGGTGCGTCTGGCAAAATCAAGATTTCAACGCCCTACAATCTCACCAAGCGCATGATGATGCCAATGTTGAACGGTTTTATGAGTCAGTATCCAGAAATCAACATTGAACTCACTACAGAGAGTAACGCTGATCAACTTGACCCAACCGAATGGGATGTCATTTTCCGCGTAGGACCACAAAGAGATTCAAGCCTTATCGCGCGTAAAATTGGTTCAGTGAAAGATATTTTGGTGGCTAGCCCTGAGTACGTAAACGCTCACCCAATGCCAACTCATGCTGAAGATCTGCACGACCATTTCCTGCTCAAAGGCCACCCGCTGTTAAAGTGGACATTAATCAACAGCAAAGGCGAAACCGTGGTTAACGTTGATCGTGGTCGCTTCCAAGCCAATGCACTGAATGTGGTACGTAGCGCGTGTTCAGAAGGGCTAGGCATCACCCTCATGCCAGATGTGATGATAAAAGAGTACATCGCCGATGGCAGCCTAGTACGTATTCTGCCTGACTGGAGCGCAAACCCGCGCGATATTTACATGCTCTACAATCACAAAGATCACTTACCCGAAAAAGTGCGTTTGTTTATCGACTACGTGATTGCCTATAACATCCACTAACAATTTAGCGTGTAACCATAGAGGTTATTTCGAGCACAAAAAAACCAGAGCAGAAACGCTCTGGTTTTTATTTGTCTTATCTTAACCCTGAACTCCGGTGTCGATTACGCACCTTCGTTATGCAATTCTAGGTTAGCCAGATCTTGTTGAATCTCACGCTGAACCTTTGCATCATCGTTACGCATCGAATCAAGGAAATCGAGGTATTGCTGATCAATATCACCCGTCACGTATTCGCCGTTAAACACCGAAGTATCAAACTTAGTAATATCAAGGTTACCTAAGCCCACCGCATCCACTAAATCTTCCAGTTTTTGGAAAATCAGAGCATCGGCACCAATCAGCTTACAGATCGTCTCGTTATCTCGTCCATGCGCAATAAGCTCAGTCGCGCTTGGCATATCAATGCCGTAAACGTTCGGGAAACGCACCTCTGGTGCAGCAGAGACAATAAATACTTTCTTCGCACCCGAGTCTCTCGCCATTTCGATGATTTGCTCAGAAGTGGTGCCACGTACAATCGAATCGTCTACTAACAGCACATTCTTATCTTTGAATTCAGAGCGAATGGCATTGAGCTTGCGACGTACCGATTTTTTACGCAATTGTTGGCCCGGCATGATAAAAGTACGGCCGACATAGCGGTTTTTAACAAACCCTTGGCGATATGGCTTATCAATCGCTTGAGCAATTTGCAGTGCGATATCACAAGAGGTCTCTGGAATGGGAATGACAACGTCAATATCAAGATCGGCGTACTCTTCTTTAATACGCTCTCCCAGCTTTTTACCCATTTCGACGCGTGCACTGTAAACCGAGATCTTATCGATAAACGAATCAGGACGTGCAAAGTAAACGAACTCAAAAATGCACGGGTTGAGTTTTGGATTGTCAGCGCACTGCTTGGTAAAGAGTTCACCGTCAAAAGTCGCGTAAATCGCTTCACCTGGTGCGACGTCACGCACAAAATCAAAGCCAACTGCATCCAGCGCTACTGATTCTGACGCCACCATGTATTCCGTTTGTCCGTTCTCTTCACGCTTACCTAAGCAAAGTGGACGAATACCATGTGGGTCACGAAAGGCAATCATACCGTGACCGATGATCATCGCTGTAACGGCGTAAGCACCACGAATGGTACGATGGACATTGGCGATGGCTCGGAAAACATCATCGGCAGTGACGTTGCCTTTTACTGTATCAATTTCGTGAGCAAGTACGTTGAGAAGAACTTCGGAGTCTGAGGTGGTATTCACATGGCGGCGATCTTTTTCGAACAATTTCTGACGAACTTCATGCGCGTTAGTCAAGTTGCCGTTGTGCGCTAAGCTAATGCCAAATGGCGAGTTAACGTAAAAAGGCTGCGCTTCGGAAGCGCTGGAACTACCCGCCGTTGGATAGCGTACATGACCAATGCCGACGTTTCCTTGAAGACGTTGCATGTGTTTTGCTTCAAACACATCTTTTACCAGACCGTTTGCTTTACGCAGACGAAAACGATTGCTTTCTATTGTACAAATACCAGCGGCATCTTGGCCACGATGCTGTAACACTGTTAACGCGTCATAAATTGACTGGTTTACAGGGGTTGTGCCCACGATTCCAACAATACCACACATGTCCTAATCCTCGATTTGCGACAGTAGCTGGCACTGCTAGAGAGTGCCAGACAAAAAACTCGATGTTGCTTGTAAATGCTCGAAGAATGGGGCAATGATTCGACTGAACTCAGGGACCAGTTGCGAACTCTTCCACCACTCCGAACTTGGGAATGCCGTAAAAGCATCCATAAAAAACAGCACCGCAGAGACAATTAGCACCCCACGTAGACCGCCAAACACCACACCCAAAATTCGGTCTGTGCCTGAAAGCCCTGTTTTTTGTACTAGTTGAGCAATGACATAATTGACCACTGCACCAACTACCAAGGTCGCGACAAACAATGCCGCGATTGCGGCTCCGTTTCGAAACATGTCGTCTTCGATATTGGTGAAATACACCGCGAGTTTGGTGTAATAGTTACTGGAGATAAAAAACGCTCCAAACCAAATCACCAATGACAATGCTTCTTTCGCAAAACCGCGAACTAAACTGATCAGAGCTGAAAATCCGATCACACCTAAAATGACAAAATCTAACCAATTCATGTTTTCTTCATCTTAAGTTGGCGCGCATTTTAACAGAAAAAATGCTGACGCAAACGTTTTCTTATGGGTTTAGTGGTTTAAATTTGAGCAATTGACCTTTGGAACCAGTAATTTTTTCCAATTCCACGACTTGTCTTTCAAGTTTACTTTTTGACACATCAGGACCAATTACAACTCGAGTAAATCCATTTTCTTTGATGGTATGCGCTTGATAACCGCGTTTCTGCAAATCCTTCGCCATGTTCTGCGCATTCTCTTCATTACGCAGTGCCATTAACTGAATGATCCATGCTGAATCTTCGTAGTTATTCTTCTCTGGCACGTCATTAATCTTCACCTCGACCTTGTCAGTTTTGGTTGAAGCAGAGCGTTGGCTTGAAGTCGATGACTGCCCCACCGTCGCGACCACAGGAGACTCTGGTAGCTTGATGTCGTCTTCTACGGGCTCAAGAATTTCGAAACTCTCCACTTCATTGCTCAATTCCGGTTTGATCGGAATGGTGGCAAACTCTTCTTTATAGTGAAGCTTCTGGCCATCGAGGACATCAGGAAGCACTATCACGCCGATAGCGACCAAGATAATGGTCCCCACCAGACGGCTTTGGAACTTACTTGCCATTTAATTACCTTTGTTTTGTTGCCAATGCTCCAACACTTCACCCACGGTGTGGAAAGAGCCAACCACTAACACTATCTCATCAGATTGTGCTTGTGACAGTGCTTGGTCAAAAGCGTGTGCTGGATCGGTATAACTTTGTGTGCCTTGCGGCAAATATTGAATCAATTCTTCGGCTGTCGCGGCTCTTGGTCCTGTCAGCGAGGCTGGGTACCAATGGCGAGTAACGGGCGCTAAAACTTCTAGCGTCGATTTGATGTCTTTATCCTTCAACATGCCAATCACCGCATGGATGGTTTTACCATGGTAGCGAGACTGAAGCTGAGTCACTAAATACTCCGCGGAATGAGGATTATGCGCCACATCCAAAAGAACTAATGGCGCTGTCTGCAACACCTGCATTCGACCTGCTAACTTCGCATTTTTTAGTCCGTTGACGATGTTGATATCGCTCAGTTCAAGATCAGAGGCACCTAGCGCCATTAACGCGGTTGCGGCATTTGGCAAAGGCAAGCCTGGGAGAGGCAAATCTTCCAATGCGAAAGCACCATGCTGCCAGCGCCAACCTTCACCCGAAAGCTGATAGTCAAACTGAATACCGACTTGGTAAAACTCTGCACCGATATCGTCTGCATGTGCAGCAACCGTTGACGGAGGCGTTGGCTGGCCACAAATAGCTGGCTTACCACTACGATAAATGCCCGCTTTCTCAAAGCCGATAACGTTAATGTCATCTCCAAGCCAATCTACGTGATCCAGTGCCAAGCTAGTGATCACTGAGACATCGTGATCCACCACGTTGGTGGCGTCCAATCGCCCACCTAGGCCAACTTCCAATAGAACCACATCGACCTTTTCCGTTTGGAACAAGCGTAATGCCGCCAGCGTCCCATACTCAAACAAGCTTAAGCTGATATCACCGCGTTGTTGCTCAATGAAATCAAACGCTTCACAGTGCTTTTCATCCGCAAGATCTTGACCGTTAATGCGGACTCGCTCGTTATATCGAATTAAGTGTGGCGAGCTGTACACGCCAACGGAATATCCAGCATCGAGTAAGATCGCTTCCATTAACGCACAGGTTGAACCCTTGCCGTTCGTGCCAGCAACAGTGATCACAGTGGGTGCAGGTTTGGTGAGGTTTGCTTTGAGAGCAACAGCTTGAACTCGGTCTAGGCCAAGATCAATGGCAGAAGTGTGTATATTGGCTAAATAATCAAGCCACACCGCCATAGGGGATGTGGCTTGTGGAATAGAGTTTTGTTTCATCTAACGATAACCATCAAAGACTTGGTTGTTTGTTAGAGGCTACTTTACCCTTTTTCGTTCGCTTCTGGTACAGAATATGCCGCTTCATTTGGTGAATCGTTCACAGAAACAACGAGAGGCGACTTGTGATTGGTCAGCTTGGCGATCAAACCACCAACGCGCTGACGCATTTCACGGCGATCAACGATCATATCAATGGCACCGTGCTCAAGTAGGAACTCACTGCGCTGGAAGCCTTCAGGCAGATCTTCACGCACGGTTTGCTCGATAACGCGACGACCAGCAAAACCGATCAGCGCTTTCGGCTCACCGATATTAATGTCACCAAGCATCGCCAAACTCGCTGAAACCCCACCCATGGTTGGGTCGGTCATCACAGAGATAAACGGCAGACCTTTCGCAGATAGACGCTCTAACGCCGCACTGGTTTTCGCCATTTGCATGAGAGACATCAAAGCCTCTTGCATGCGCGCACCACCACTTGCAGAGAAACAAACGAGTGCACAATTGTTTTCCATTGCCGCTTCAACAGCACGTACGAAACGCGCGCCGACAACAGAACCCATTGAACCACCCATAAATGAGAACTCAAACGCACAAGCGACAATAGGCATGCCTAGCAATTCACCTTTCATCGCAACAAGGGCGTCTTTCTCACCGCTGCTCTTCTGCGCTGCTGCGATACGCTCTTTATAACGCTTAGAGTCTTTAAACTTCAGTTTATCTTGCGGTTCAAGTTCACCACCTAGCTCTACGCGATTGCCTTCGTCCAAAAATGTTTCTAGACGACGACGCGCTTTCATACGCATGTGGTGATTACACTTAGGACACACTTCAAGGTTACGCTCAAGCTCCGCGTGATACAGAACTTGCTCACATGAAGTACATTTCGTCCACACACCCTCAGGGATAGACGCTTTACGTGAGCTTACGATGTTGCTTTTTTCTAAAATCTTTTCAAGCCAACTCATGGAAGACCTTTTCTCTCTACGCTTCCGCTCCATAGCGAAAGACAAAAATTCGAATTTACGCGTGTGGATTAAACCACATATAACGACAACTGTAGATAAAAAACTGGTTGTACCTATTTTTTCAGTCAAAGTCGCACGCTAAGTTACTCATTTTTTTGAATCTGAATCTCTCGATTAGTTCAAATTATCGGGCAAAAACAACGGGCCGATCGACTCGCGAGGTAAATCGAACTCTTCAGGGTAGTCCACATCAACGAGATACAAACCTTCGGCTTTGGCCGTCGGACCGGCGAGCTTACGATCTTTCGCTTCGAGCAACCATTTGATCCACTCTGGATCTTGCTCCCCACGACCAACCATAATTAAACTGCCGGTAATGTTGCGCACCATGTGGTGCACAAAGGCATTGGCTTTGATGTCGATCACCACATAGTGGCCGTGACGTGTCACATTCAAATGCATCATGTTACGAAACGGGCTTAATGATTGGCATTGAACTGCGCGGAACGAAGTAAAGTCGTTCTCCCCCAACAAATATTGCCCCGCCTCATGCATTTTTTTCTCATCAAGGTCGCCATGATAATGGCTTACCCCTGAGCCCAGAATACCAGGACGCAATGCATGGTTAAAAATGATATAGCGATAGCGGCGTGCGGTTGCTGAAAAACGCGCATGGAACTCATCTGGTACTTCTTTCGCCCAACGTACTGCGATATCTTTGGGTAAGTTCGCATTGGCCCCCATGGTCCAAGCAACCATTTTACGCTCAACATTGGTATCGAAGTGAACCACTTGCCCAGTACCGTGAACCCCTGCATCGGTGCGACCTGCACATTGTACTTCTACTGGATGGTTCGCCACTTTCGATAACGCCTTCTCCAGCTTTTCTTGAACACTGTCGACTTCACGTTGACGCTGCCAACCGAAATAGTCAGTGCCATTGTATTCGATGCCTAATGCAATTCTCATGATAACCTTCGATTTGAATTTGGGGCGGGAAGTATAAACGGTTGTGGCTTGAATTTCTAATCCTCAAACCTCGAGCGATAAAACAAGGGGCAGCGAAAGCTGCCCCTGTGACTTAAGAATAAAATTAACGGCCGTTAATCATATCAATGAGATTTTTCGCTTCACGACGAACCACATCATCACCATAAACAATCGCTTCTTCGAGCAGTTTGATTGCCCCTTCCGCATCGTTCATTTCGATGTAAATCTTCGCCAAATCAAGCTTACCCGCCGCTTCTGCGTTTTCATCCACATCCACGTTGCTAATATCCCCAATCACATCAGGAAATTCATCGAGACCGACATCCAGTTTGAGATCTTCCTCTTCGAACTCCACTTCATCACCATCCACTTGAGCCATGAGCTCGTCAATCGTCATGTATTGGTTTTTCTTCGGATCAAAGTCGTCTTGTTCGGCCCAGTTTTCCTCATCAATATTGGGTTGTCTGAGGGCTTCTTCTGAGCTCCAGATTTCACGCTCGTCAGCTGGTACATCACTCGTTACTTCCGCTGATGGGGTATCCGGTAGTTTAAAGCCATTCCAGTCATCGCCGCCGACTTCCAACATCGCTTCAATGTCCATACCAGCACTGGCAGCCATTTCATCATCGGGCGATTCTGGGAAGAAGTTATCATCCAAAGCCTCTTCCGAAAGCAGATCCGCCATCGCTGCTTCATCAAATTCAGAATGAAGTACCTCTTCTTCTGCGATATTGAAGCCCGCTTCCTGAGCAAAAACATCAAATAGGGCATCTTGTTCTTCATAAGAAGAAGGATTGATATGCGGTTTGTTAACCGTATTTAACTCGCCACTCTCTTCTATCGATGGTAATTCTAAAGAGTCAAAATGATAATCTTGCTCTTCTGGCTCGGAGGTAATTGGCGCTTCGTCGAGCTCCTCTGCAACCGAAACAATGGCATCTTCTTCGCCAAATTCTGGCAGTTCGATATCATCAATTTCAAAGTCATCTGATTCTGCTTCAGGCTCAGCGTCAGGTTCGATATTTGGCTCACTGGCAACCGCTTCTGCTGCCTCATCTTCGCCAAACTCAGGCAGCTCTAGTTCGTCAACGTCGAACGCATCGTCCGTTGTTTCGACTTGAGCTTGCTCTTTTGCACTTTCTACGTTGTCAGTTGCCGCTTCGCTTGGCTCAAGCTCTTCACCTAACGCGGACTCTTCGCTTGTCACTTCAGATTCAACGGCTGGCTCTTCAGCTGCAAACGCTTCCTCTTCCACAACCGGAGCATCGTAAGAAGGCTCGTCTACCATCGCGGCCAGTGCTTCGTCTTCACCAAACTCTGGCAGTTCTAGCTCGTCAACGTCGAACGCATCGTCCGTTGTTTCGACTTGAGCTTGCTCTTTTGCACTTTCTACGTTGTCAGTTGCCGCTTTGCTTGGCTCAAGCACGTCATCTAGCGTGGACTCGTCACTTGTGGTTTCGGATTCAACGGCTGGCTCTTCAGCTGCAAACGCGTCCTCTTCCACCACCGGAGCATCGTAAGAAGGCTCATCTGCCATCGCGGCCAGTGCTTCGTCTTCACCAAACT
Organism: Vibrio vulnificus NBRC 15645 = ATCC 27562; assembly: GCF_002224265.1. Taxonomy (NCBI): domain Bacteria; kingdom Pseudomonadati; phylum Pseudomonadota; class Gammaproteobacteria; order Vibrionales; family Vibrionaceae; genus Vibrio; species Vibrio vulnificus. The sequence goes on along the minus strand of NZ_CP012881.1, from coordinate 2,469,819 downwards.
CTGGCAGTTCTAGCTCGTCAACGTCGAACGCATCGTCCGTTGTTTCGACTTGAGCTTGCTCTTCTGCACTTTCTACGTTGTCAGTTGCCGCTTTGCTTGGCTCAAGCATGTCATCTAACGCGGACTCGTCACTTGTGATTTCGGATTCAACGGCTGGCTCTTCCACAACCGGAGCATCGTAAGAAGGCTCATCTGCCATCGCGGCCAGTGCTTCGTCTTCGCCAAACTCTGGCAGTTCTAGCTCGTCAAAGTCGAACGCATCGTCCGTTGTTTCGGCTTGAACTTGCTCTTCTGCACTTTTTGCATTGTCAGTTGCCGCTTCGCTTGGCTCAAGCACGTCATCTAGCGTGGACTCGTCACTTGTGGTTTCGGATTCAACGGCTGGCTCTTCAGCTGCAAACGCGTCCTCTTCCACCACCGGAGCATCGTAAGAAGGCTCGTCTGCCATCGCGGCCAGTGCTTCGTCTTCGCCAAACTCTGGCAGTTCTAGTTCGTCAAAGTCAACCTCATCAGCAAGGTCGATTTCACCCTCTGCAACAGGCTCATCTAATTCAAAGTCTGCGAGTGATGGTTCATCTGCCATTGCAGACAGTGCGTCTTCTTCACCGAATTCCGGTAGTTCATTCTCATCAAACTCAATGTCGTCGAGATCGGTCACCGCGCTTTCAGCTTGCTCTAGTAACTCTGTTTCGTCGATTGGTGGCGTCGCCAAATCCGACTCAGACAATTCGACCTCAGAAAGCATCGGCTCCTCTTCAAGAGATGCTAACGCTTCTTCTTCGCCAAACTCAGGGAAATCAAGTTCGTCAAGATCAATGTCTTCAAGCTCACTCTCAAGAGAAGGTTCTGCAAAACCAGGCTCATCGGCTAGCACAGACAACTCGTCATCTTCGCCAAATTCGGTGAGCGCTAACTCATCCAAGCCGATCGCATCTTCACCGAGAACCGCATTGGCTTCTTGTACTGACTCATCAGCTAAGGCTTCCAAAGCATCGTCTTCATCGAACTCCAACAGTTCTAAGTCATTAAGACTGTCGTCCTGTTCCGCCGTCGATTCAGCCTCTGTCAATCCTGCTAGCGATTCTTCTTGTTGTGTTTGTGGCAGTTCGCTGTCGGTTGCTAGACCATCAAAAAGAGTCTCTGCCTCTGCCCAATCTTCTTCAATAGGAGTGCCAAACTCATTTGGCACTGCATTTGGTGTCGGTGTTTCAAGAACGGGCTCTTCTAAAGGCATCTCCGCAGAAGGAGCCTCGAGTGCTTGAGCATCCTCAATATCCTGTGCCAACAGCGCTTCTGCGTCAGTTGAAACAGGCTCTGCGATGTCATCAACAAGATCCACAAGCTCATCGTCTTGAGCTGGTGTGTCATCGAGCTCTGAAAGCATGGCATCATCAGGATGCTCATCTAACGCTTCTTCAGTGACCTCTGTAGCCAAAGGAGTCGATGCTAAGTGCTCATCTGAATCGACCTCATGCTGCTCTAAATCAATGTGTGGTGATTCAACTTCATCAATCGCACTTTGTAGCCAGTCTTCTTCCTGCGGCTCTTGTGATTCCTCAACATCAAGCTCAGGTGTCGTTGTCGCTATCTCATGGTCGGAAAGCAGTTCTTGCTCTGAAGTTTCCGTCTGCGTTGTAGACTGATACTCATCAATTGAATCAAGTGGGCTTTCTACCTCATCAATGGCGGCTTGCAACCAATCATCATCTTGGTCATCTTGATCATCGATGTCATCGGCATCACCACTTTCCCCCTCTTCCAATGGCAGATCGGCAAGCGGGTCTGAAGAAGGTAAGACAGGTTCAGACGGAGCCGCTTCTTCAAGCAGTGCTTCTGATGAATCATCAAGCGACTCTTGCAAGGGCTGAGGATCAGTATCCAGTTCTGCTTCAGCGTTGCTGCCTTCTTCAATATCCTCTGGGAATGCATCTAGCAGTGGATCAAGCGTCGGCGCAACGTTAGCCAAATCTTCAACAAAATGGCTACTATTGAATTCTGTTGGTTCAAATTCATCGCCGGCCATTGAACTATCGATGGCCTCTACAAGTTCTTCGACCTCTGCAGCCTGTTCATCTTGCTTAGGCGACGCTTCCTCGAGAGGGAGAACGTCATCCAATAGATCATCAATGGCAGAGTTGTCTACCAAGTCACCTTCTGCATTCCCCTCTTCAATCGCAGGTTCAGAAACGGACAGTTCAACAAAATCTTCTGATGAATCCAATGCCGCATCCAGTTCTGCTGCAAAATCGAACGGCTCTGCGGCATCGTCCTTTTGAGCTTTGTCGCTCTCATCTAAGCCAATCAGTTCGTCAAAGAGATCGCTTTCCTCTGCCGTTACCAGCTCTTCTTCTGGCCATTCCAGCGACTCATCACTCTCTGGCGCGCTTTCAAGTAACTCATCGAGCAAATCGGTGCTGTTTTCATCCAGCTCAGGCACAACCTCATCTTGACCAAAGGCCGCGAGCTCCTCTAACTCACTGAGTGGATCAAATTCATCAAGTGATTCTTCTTCGTCCGCTTCGAGTAACTCATCAAGCAGCTCGGTGTCAGTTAACGATACCTCAATCTCATCGTCACTTAGACCCGCCAGAGCTTCGAGCTCATCAAGAGGATCGAGGCTCACTTCATCATCTGAAGCCTGTTCCAGCATCTCATCTAACAATGAGGTGGATAAGTCGTCTTGCGTGTCGTCAGCGCCAGACTCCAATAGCGACTCTAATTCGTCTAGGCTGCTTTGCGTGTCCAGTTCTGATTCATCAATGACTGGCTCATCAAACTGAGCCAGCAGCTGATCAATATCTTCATCTGACGCCATCGTTCCAGACATTGCATCAGACATCTGTTTGTTTTCAGTTGGTGCAGCCGCGCTATCTTCATCTAAACCTAAATCAAATTCGTCGGCTTCATCATCGTCACCCAAGTTGGAGAACAGATCATCAAGCATTGACTGGTCAAGGGCTGAATCACCTAGGTCTTCCGTCGGTTCATCGGACGCCAGCAACTCCGCTAAGTCATCTTCTGACATGCCGACGTTTTCACCAGAAAGGTCAAAGTCACTCTCTTCGTCGTCAGTGATTTCCAGCTCTGGACTGACTTCATCCAGCGCACGCTCCATCTCTTCAAGACCAAGCGCTTTGTCAGAACCTTTAACACTGATGCCGTTGTTTGATGAGTCAAAGTCGTCGAAGTCAGTATCCAAATCGCCGTCATCACCGATGCTAGCAAATGGGTCTTCACCATCTTCGCCTTCAAGATTGAAATCGAGATCACTGTCGTCAAGATCACCAAAGACGTCGTTTTCGTCTTCTCCCATAGAGTCATCAAACAGCAACTCGCTATTGTCATCGCTGTCGCTGAAGAGGTCATCATCGAGGGTGAGATCATCGGTCAGATCGTCCAGATCCGAATCTGACATTGGCGGTGGTGTTAATGGCGCTTCAGTTTGTGTTTCACTTGCGCTTGGTTCCGCTTCTTTGCGGCGCCCTAGCAACATCACAATCAAAAGGCCGATCAATGCCCCAGGAATCAGGGCAGCGGCAGCCACCATCCAGCCATTTGATAAGAATTGATCAAACGCCGACGGTTGCATGCGTTGCTGTTCTTCAAGCTTCGCCTTTTCTTCCGCGAGTAACTTCTCGACTTCAGAACGAATACGGTTTTCATCACCCAGCTCGGTTTTCAATCCATCCACTTCGGACTGAACTTCCGCCAACATCAAACGCAAATTGTGGTTCTTTTCTTCCAGAGCGGTTAGTTCGCTTTCGGACATCTCGAGCTGTTTCTCAAGCGTTTTCACTTGAGGAACCTCTGGTGTTTTCACTGGCGTGGTGTCGATTTGGGGCTCCACCTTCACCGTTTCGCTCACTGCCTGGGCTGGTGTCGCTGGCGTCACTTTGACTGGGCGAGTAACTGGCGTTGGCGCAATAGGACGAGGAGTCGCATTGAGCTTATCCTGATGTGCTTTCATCACCGTGACCGCTTGCTCGGTTGAGGCGCTGCGCACTTGTGCGAGCGACGGTACACGTAAGGTACTACCTGGCACTAAGCTGTGAATATTTTGGTTTTCAAACGCCTGCGGGTTTAATCGGTAAATGGCTAAGAGAGTTTGTTGTACCGAGACGTTATTTGCGGGGCGTAATTTACTGGCGATTGACCACAAGGTTTCGTTTGCACTTGTTGGGCCATAGAAACGAGAGGGTTCGTCGGAAACAGGCAGTGGCGAGTTGGCACGCTCAACTTGTTCTGAAAAACTTGGCGATGATTGCACTTCACCAGTAGGACCGACTAATCGAATGCCGTCCGCTTGTGAAACTGATGTCGGTAGCGCAGTCATTAGCAGTAAAGGGGCTAACAGGCGCTTAAAAATTTGACGCATAGAAGGCTCAGCTCTGTGCTTAGTTATAATTTAAATCATGATCTGTTAAATATATCGGATAACCACGGCAAAACTATAGGAATTAAGCCAAAAAATGTGGGTCTGACATGATATTCGTACTAATCTCACACAATTGCTCTTCAATCGAACAAAAAAGCCTCGCACATGGCGAGGCTTTGAGTTTAAACGCTTTGACTAATTCTCTTGCGATTAGTAGTAGTCGCGAATCAACACTTCTGCGATTTGAACAGCATTGGTTGCGGCACCTTTACGCACGTTATCCGCCACGACCCACAAGTTCACGCCACTATGATGGCTGATGTCGTTACGGATGCGACCTACCATCACATGGTTTTTGCCACCCGCATCGCGAACTTGGGTTGGGAAGTCTTCGCCATGGAACACTTCAACGCCCTCGGTTTCTTCCAGCAGGCGAACCACTTCTTCTGCATCAATCGGTGAACCCGTTTCGATATGAACCGCTTCAGCGTGACCATAGAAAACCGGTACACGCACGCACGTAGGGTTAACGGTAATCGACGCATCATTAAAGATTTTCTGCGTTTCCCACACCATTTTCATCTCTTCTTTGGTGTAGCCGTTATCCATAAATTTGTCGATTTGTGGAATACAGTTAAATGCAATTTGCTGAGCAAACTGTTTGTTTTCCGCCGGAATGCCGTTTAAGAGTTTCGCGGTTTGTCCCGCTAGCTCATCAATACCTGCTTTGCCCGCACCAGACACCGACTGATAAGTACAAACGTTAATGCGCTCAATACCCACGGCATCGTAAATTGGTTTTAACGCCACCAGCATCTGGATGGTTGAACAGTTAGGATTGGCAATGATGTTGCGGTTACGGAATTCAGCAATGGCTTCTGGGTTAACTTCTGGAACCACCAATGGAATATCGTACTCATAACGGAAATGTGATGTGTTGTCGATCACGACCACGCCTGTCTCTGCTGCGATAGGCGCCCATTTCGCAGAAAGATCACCGCCAGCAGAGAACAGACCGATGTGCGCTTGCGACCAGTCAAACTCTTCGACATTTTGCACGTAAATTGTTTTACCGTTGAAACGGTAAGTCTTACCTTCACTGCGCTCACTGGCTAGCAAGTACAACTCACCGACAGGAAATTTGCGCTCTTGAAGCACTTCAAGAATGGTTTCACCGACCGCTCCGGTCGCCCCTAAAATGGCAACATTGTATTGTTGGCTCATTGACTTACCTCAACTTGAAAACCTAGTTTTGCTAGTGGTTTTAGACGACATTGCGCGCTTCCCACTAGCGTGACGGCACTGTATTCACGACGATCCCAATACTCTTTGCGCATTAGGTCAAATGCACCTGGCGCACCGATTTCACGTCGGAATTGTGCGTCATCTCTACGCACATCGTAGACCAATTGCGTCAGGGTATGGAGCGTTGCTTCATCCCACTTGCGATCCAGTACCACTTTTGGCACGGGCGCAGTTGGCAAGAGGTCGCTGGCATGCGCACGAAGTTCATTACCGATAAACTCACAATAACTATTGAAGATCATTGTGGTTCCGCGAGCTTTCCCCTCAAGACCGTAACCAGCTACGTGAGGGGTGGCGAATGCTAACAGAGGCAGTAGCTCCATATCAACCTCTGGCTCAAATTCAAACACATCAAGTGCCGCCGTAAAGCCGTCAGCTTGTTGCAGACGTCGCTTAAGCGCTTGATTATCGACCACAGGACCACGAGCAGCGTTAATCAAAATTTGATCCGCACGCAATGAGTTTAGAATGTCTTCGTTGATCAGGTGATGTGTCGGATATTGACCGTCGCGTGTGATTGGCGTGTGTAAGGTGATAACATCCGCTTCTTGCAACAAACGATCAAGCGAGGTGAACTCTCGCTCGTCCCCTTCTTCTTGCTTAAAAGGGTCATTGATCAGCACTTTAATACCGATGCCTTCCAAACATTGCTGTAAGTAACTGCCAACTTGCCCAGCACCAATAATGCCAACGGTTTGTTCAAAAACCGAAAAACCTTGCTGCTGCGCCAGTACCATCATGACACTAAAAACATACTCAGCGACACCCACTTTGTTGCAACCTGGAGCCGCAGTAAAGTAAATGCCCTTTTCTTTCAATAGCGCTTGGTCAACGTGATCCATACCCGCTGTCGCGGTACCGACAAACTTCAGTTTGTTGGCTTTGCTGATCAATTCAGCGTTCACTTTCGTCACTGAGCGAATCATCAGTGCATCAATATCCACCAAGTCGTCAGCCTTCAAACTGCGGCCTGGCTTCAAAATCACTTCACCAAGCTGGCTAAATAGCGTCTCGGCGTAAGGCATGTTTTCATCAACAAGAATTTTCATTGCGGCAAATCCCAGATCCATATTGGAAAGTTGCAGTGATTGTGCCCTTTTTCATAAAAATCTCAACACATTCACCGACAAACAAAAAGAAAAAACCCGGCACAAGACCGGGTAAAATTCCAGAACAAAAGGATCCCGTCCCGCTCTCCATGGGACAGAGTCTGCGTCTGTTCGATCAGTGGTACTGATCAAGCTCTGGAAACTGGTGACCGTGCTGCAATGCAACACGGCTGAGCTTTGCCATTAACCTTGGTATTTTTTAATCACCAAAGTTGCATTGGTACCACCGAAACCAAAGCTGTTCGACATCACTGTATTCAATTCTGCTTCACGCATTTCAGTCACAATATCAAGGCCTTCAGCCGCAGCGTCTAGGTTTTCGATATTGATGCTTGGCGCAATAAAGTTGTGGTGTAGCATCAGCGTTGAGTAAATTGCTTCGTGAACACCAGCTGCACCCAATGCGTGACCTGTCATCGCTTTGGTTGCTGAAATGGCTGGGCTGTTACCCGCGAAGACTTCTTGAATCGCACCCAATTCTTTCACATCGCCTACTGGCGTTGAAGTACCATGCGTGTTGATGTAGTCGATTTTCTCTACGTCTTGCATCGCCATCTTCATACAACGCACAGCGCCTTCACCTGATGGTGCCACCATGTCGTAGCCATCGGATGTCGCACCATAGCCGACGATCTCACCGTAGATTTTCGCGCCACGCGCTAAAGCGTGCTCAAGCTCTTCGATCACCAGCATGCCGCCGCCGCCAGAGATAACAAAACCATCACGGTCTGCATCGTAAGTACGAGACGCTTTTTCTGGCGTCTCATTGTATTTGGTTGATAGTGCGCCCATCGCATCGAACATCATGGTTAATGTCCAATCGAGCTCTTCACCACCACCGGCAAACACGATATCTTGTTTGCCAAGTTGAATAAGTTCCGCTGCGTGACCAATACAGTGTGCTGAAGTCGCACACGCTGAACTCATGGTGTAATTCACACCGCGAATTTTAAATGGTGTTGCCAAACACGCAGAAACGGTTGATGACATGGTACGAGGCACCATGTAAGGACCGATACGCTTCACGCCTTTTTCACGCAGCGTGTCGACTGCCGCCGCTTGGTTTAGTGATGACGCACCACCAGAACCCGCAACGATACCTGTACGGTCGTTTGAAACTTGATCTTCTGTCAGGCCCGCATCCGCGATTGCCTGTTCCATCGATAGGTATGCATACGCAGCCGCATCGCCCATAAAGCGCATTTGTTTGCGATCGATATGATCGGCAGGAGTAATTTTCAGATCGCCCCACACCTGAGAACGCAGGCCTTTCTCTTTGAATTGCTCAGACGAAGTGATACCTGATTTACCTGCTTTTAGAGAAGCAAGCACTTCTTCGACGTTGTTACCGATACTTGAAACAATACCCATACCGGTGATTACGACTCGTTTCATGTGACATTCCTATAATTCAAAATCCGCTAGATAATAACTAAGAAGCATAACAAAAGTGGTCAGCTTTCCCAGAAATTCGTACAATCGCTCTATTCTAACCGCGCTACATCACAGATTTACATCCTACTATGACATCCATTACCCATGCAGAACTCGGCTGGAATGAAGTCGGCACACCGGTTTCTGACCAATTTGATGACGTTTACTTCTCCAATGTGAACGGCCTAGAAGAAACGCGCTATGTGTTTCTTAAACAAAATCTTATTCCTGAAAGATGGCAAGAATTTGACCGCCGTCGTTTTGTGATTGGCGAAACGGGTTTTGGCACAGGATTGAATTTCCTCGCGGTTTGGCAAGCGTTCAATGACTTTCGCAGTGCAAACCCTGACGCAGCACTCAAAGAGTTACATTTTGTCAGCTTTGAAAAGTTTCCCCTTAGCAAACAAGATTTGATCAAAGCGCATCAAGCTTGGCCTGAGTTGGCGGAGCTCGCGGAAAAACTTCATCGTCATTATCCACCTGCCGTTCCAGAATGTCATCGCATTGTGCTGGACAATGGCGCCGTCACGCTTGATCTGTGGCTTGGCGACATTAAAGACTGCCTACCCTCGGTGCCTTACGGTGAAGAAGGCATTATCGACACTTGGTTCCTCGATGGGTTTGCCCCAAGTAAAAATCCCGAGATGTGGAATCAGGATCTTTTCAATGGCATGGCAAAACTGGCGAGAGCTGAGTGTCGTGTGGCGACGTTTACCTCTGCGGGTTTTGTAAGACGAGGTTTGATTGACGCTGGCTTTGCCATGAAAAAAGTCAAAGGCTTTGGCACCAAGCGAGAAATGATCGCAGGCTGCATGGAAACAAGACAACAACAAAGTCGCCACGCGCCTTACTTCAATCGCACCTCTGCATCTCATCTCGACTCTATTGCCATCATTGGCGGAGGGATTGCTAGCGCAGCCCTCGCAAAAGCCTTGGTTCAACGTGGGCAAAAAGTGACCCTCTATTGTAAACACGCCCAAGCTGCAGAAGGCGCATCGGGTAACCGACAAGGCGCAGTTTACCCTTTGCTCAATGGCAATCATGATGGCGTTTCGCGCGTATTTGCCCCCGCGTTTTTGTTTGCTCGCCAGTTTGTAGAGCAAGCTGCACAAGCGCTCACCTTCGATCATGACTGGTGTGGCGTGACCCAGTTGATGTGGGATGAAAAATCAACCAACAAGTTGGACAAGATGCTCGCTGGGAACTTTGCACCCGAGTTGATTCAAAAGCTCTCCGTAGAAGAAACCGCAGCAAAAATTGGTTTGCCGATCGACCTGGCATCGGTTCATTATCCACTTGGCGGCTGGCTATGCCCTGCAGAGCTAACCCAAGCCCTCTTTGCACAATTGGGCACCCTCGACAACTTCACAGCCAAGTTCGAGCAGAGTGTTGAACAACTCATCTGGGACGAAAGGTCACAGCAATGGCAAGTCCATATTCAGGGCCAACACGATACTTATAGCGCTGTGGTTATTGCAAATGGTCATGAGTTTCAAACCTTCAGCCAAACCGCTGACATTCCGCTTGGCCAAGTCAAAGGTCAAGTCAGCCATGCCCCGGCTACTGAGACGCTTTCTAAGCTAAAAAGTGTGCTGTGTTACGACGGCTACATGACTCCCGTCAACCCAAACAATCAACATCTTTGCATTGGCGCAAGTTACGATCGCCGCCATTTGGATACTGAGTTTGATGCCAATGCGCAACGAGAGAATGCCGAGAAACTGACGCAATGTGTACCAAACCAAGCGTGGGCAAAAGAAGTGGATACCTCTGGCAATTTATCTCGCCAAGGGGTCCGCTGTGTGAGCCGAGATCATCTGCCGTTTGTTGGCAATGTCGGCGACTTCTCGGCTATTAAGCGTCAATACGCCGATTTGCCGCACACTCAAGCAGAAGAGATTGAGGTAATTTCTCAGTTTCCGAACTTATTCTGCCTCCTTGGCCTTGGCTCTCGGGGCTTAAGCTCTGCACCACTGATGGCGGAACTGCTCGCCTCGCAAATCTGTAACGATCCACTGCCTTTGCCAGTTGACGTGCTTGAAGAGTTACACCCAAGCCGCATGTGGGTAAGGAAACTGCGCAAAGGCAAAGCCATTACCGAGCTGTAAGTAGAAGATGCGCACAAACAAAAACGCCTCGTTGTATTGACGAGGCGTTTTTATTGAAACAGAGGTTAAGCTTGCGCTTGGAGCTCTTGCCACAAGTCGCTGACGATGATGCGATCTGCTGGCGCAAGTTCTGAGCGAGCATTCTCTAAACTCTGCTCAATGCGCGATTTTAGTTCCGTCACATCGTTTACGCCATCGTCTTCGCAAGACGCAGCAGAGAGCGAAATATGGCCACGCAAATAACCACCTGCAAACAGTTCATCTTCTGATGCCGTTTCAATACGTGCATCAATCAGTTCCAACAGTTTTTCTTCAAATTCAATAATCATGGATAATCTCGTGGTTACTTAACGATGAAATCGCCTACTTCTAAGTGCTTTACTTGATAAAAATTCCGCAATGCATCGGAAAGCATCTGCACACGAGGGGGGAACCCCGTCTCAAATATCGACATAACTTCCTGATGCACTTTCTGCATAAAGCCCAAACGGTCAGGCTCGAAATCGCCGTGTAGGTTGTCACAACTTACATTAAAAGGAAAGCCTGCGCTGAGTGCCAAAATCCATTCGTACGCTTGTGGGCGAATTTCAACTTTTTCAAACTCAGCTTGCACCTCAGCCGTTCTTCCATCGGGTTCATACCAATAACCAAAGTCTTCAAGGAGTCGGCGCTCTGGCCCAGCCACGCACCAATGGGCTATTTCGTGTAATGCAGAGGCATAAAAACCACGAGCAAAAATAATTCGATGATAAGGAACTGTGGTATCCGCAGGTAAATAAATTGGCTCATCGCCACCCAACTCCAATTGGGTATTGAATGAATCAGAAAAGGTCTGATTAAAAATGGTGATGAGGTCTTGATAATGGTGACTCATGGTTCGATCTGTACTTCTTTTGACTTGCGCTGCGCATTGTCGCTCTTTTTTAGAATGAGGTAAACGATTGTTCCAAAACACAGCGCAATTTGAATTAGCTCACCTTATTTGAAAGCGCGCTTTCCCCTACTATTTCTCATTCGTCAACCCAATCATTTGTGACTAAACTCACGCCTTATTTGTTATTCCACCCTTTGTATATATGACGCAAAGGAAGTGTTACTAGAGCGTTTCAACATGTTGTTAAGTGTTTTGTATGTCATTGGCATCACGGCAGAAGCCATGACAGGTGCGCTAAGCGCCGGACGCAGAAAAATGGATTGGTTTGGTGTAATGTTGGTGGCCAGTGCAACAGCCATTGGCGGCGGTACGGTACGAGACATCCTACTAGGGCACTACCCGCTTGGTTGGGTAAAGAATCCTGAGTTTCTTGCTATCACTTGTGTGGCGGGCATCTTAACAACGGGGCTTGCTAAATGGGTGATCAAACTCAAAGGCTTGTTTATTCGCCTTGATGCCCTCGGCCTCATCGTATTTAGCATTATTGGTACTAAAATTGCGTTGCAGATGGGCTTGCATCCGGGCATTTGTATGGTTTCCGCTCTAGTGACTGGTGTTTTTGGTGGTTTACTGCGCGACCTCATCTGTCGTCAAACACCATTGGTATTGCATGAAGAACTTTACGCATCCATTGCGCTTTTGGCATCGGGTCTTTACCTGACATTGTTGGCATTTGAAATCCCAGACGTCACGGCCACTATCGTCACACTCGTGGTGGGTTATGTACTGCGCATGGCGGCAGTCCGATTTAAATGGCGCTTACCGTCATTCCATTTGGACTCTGAAGAAGCCGTGCATTAAGAGACAAAATCTCCTATCAATCCATATCAAAAGGGTGACCAAGATGGCCACCCTTTTTGTTTATATTTCAATAGCTTTAAACTAGATAACTAGATTTTTGGCGTTTGCGTGCTGACGCCATGATTTTGTCCACGATGACGCAGTAAGTGGTCCATTACCACAATCGCCAACATGGCTTCAGCGATGGGCACTGCGCGAATACCAACACAAGGATCATGACGACCTTTAGTAATGAGCTGTGTCGATTCTCCATCCACATTGATGGTGTCTCCCGGCACTGTGATGCTTGAGGTTGGTTTTAACGCAATATTGGCAACGATGTCTTGTCCGGTTGAGATACCACCTAAGATACCACCAGCATGGTTGCTGCCAAAACCCTGAGGAGAAAGCGTGTCGCGGTGCTGACTGCCTTTTTGGCTCACGACATCAAAGCCATCACCAATCTCCACACCTTTCACCGCATTAATGCTCATCAAAGCATGAGCAATATCCGCATCAAGACGGTCAAACACGGGCTCACCTAAACCAACAGGAACATTCGTCGCCACCACTTGAATCTTGGCACCGATCGAGTCGCCTTCTTTTTTCAAGTCTCGGATCAGTTGATCAAAAGCCTCAACTTTGTCGACGTCAGGGCAGAAGAATGGGTTGTTCTCAATTTCGTTCCAGTCCACTTTATCAATCGCGACATCACCCATTTGCGAAAGATAAGCGCGGATCTCAACACCAAATGCTTGCTTGAGGTATTTCTTCGCAATCGCTCCAGCAGCCACTCGCATGGCGGTTTCGCGCGCCGAAGAACGACCACCACCGCGGTAATCACGAATCCCATATTTTTGGTGATAAGTGTAATCAGCATGACCCGGACGAAATTTATCTTTGATGTCTGAGTAATCTTTCGAGCGCTGGTCGGTATTTTCAATCAACAAACCAATCGATGTGCCTGTTGTTTTCCCTTCAAACACCCCTGAAAGAATTTTCACTTCATCCGGCTCGCGGCGTTGGGTGGTGTAACGTGATGTACCTGGGCGTCGGCGATCCAGATCGGTCTGCAGATCTGCTTCACTAATTTCAAGCCCTGGAGGACATCCATCCACAATACATCCCAGTGCGATACCGTGACTTTCTCCGAACGTGGTTACTCGGAAATGTTGTCCGATACTGTTTCCTGCCATTACTACCTCAAATATTGTTAGCGCTGTAAACCAGGCTATACATTTCAATTCTTCGTGATTTCATAGTGGCGCTATTGTGTTTTGATGTAAACCCCTAAAACGATCAATTTTGTCTTTTTCGGTCATCTCGAAAAAAAACGCCCGCTTAAATCATTAAAGCGGGCGTTTTCTCAAAAAGTGTCAGCAAAGGGGTTAATGCTTAGTCTTTGTATAGACGGAAATCCTCAGCACACGCCAACAACTGCTCGCGCGTGAGCAAGAAGACGCCGTGGCCGCCATTTTCAAACTCAAGCCAAGTGAATGGAATATGTGGATATTGCTCCATCATGTGTACCATTGAGTTGCCCACCTCACAGACCAAAATACCTTTCTCTGTTAGGTAATCCGGTGCATTCGCCAAAATACGACGCACGAGTTTAAGACCATCAGTTCCAGCAGCAAGGCCCAAGGCAGGCTCATGAGTGAACTCCGTTGGTAGGCTATTCATGTCTTCTTCATCCACGTATGGTGGATTGGTCACGATGATGTTGTATTGCTCTTTTGGCAAATCACGGAATAAATCGGAACGAATAGGGAAAACTTGTTGCTCCATGCCGTGGTCTTGAATGTTTTGCTCGGCTACTGCAAGTGCATCCACCGAGATATCAATGGCATCCACTTCAGCTTCAGGGAAAGCATGAGCACAGGCAATTGCAATACAGCCACTGCCCGTACACAGATCCATAATGCGTACTGGCTCTTCGATTAACCATGGTTCAAATTGCGCTTGGATAAGTTCACCAATTGGTGAACGTGGCACAAGTACGCGCTCGTCAACGAAGAACTCTAAGCCACAGAACCAAGCTTTGTTGGTCAGGTAAGCGGTTGGCGTACGTTCATTGATACGCTTAACCACACGCTCAACAACGCGCAAACGCTCGCTACTGGTCAAACGTGAGTTCAATACATGCGGAGGCACATCAATCGGTAAATAGAGCGTAGGAAGGATTAGCTGAACCGCTTCATCCCAAGCATTATCAGTGCCGTGACCGTAAAACAAATTGGCGGCATTAAAGCGGCTCACTGTCCAACGAATCATATCTTGAAGAGAATGAAGCTCAGAAACTGCCTCTTCTACAAAAATCTTATCCAAAATTGCCTCCGAAAAGCGCTACAATACTGCCAATGATGTAAATATTTAGTGTTAAACCCATGAGTAACAAAGACAACGACCTTGACGACGATTTCTCATTATTCCGGGAAGCAGTACAGGGCATAAAAAAGTTGCCTCAGGATACCATAGTCCAGCAACCAAACAGAAATACTAAACAAAAAGAAATCAAGCGTATTAGCCGTGAAGCCAGTGACTCTGAATTCTATTTCTCAGACGAGTTTGTGCCTCTTTTAAGCGAAGAAGGGCCGACCCGTTACGCACGTGACGACGTGTCCACCTATGAAGTCAAACGCCTGCGACGCGGGGTGTATGTCCCCGATGTGTTTCTTGATATGCACGGGATGACACAACAAGAAGCGAAGCGTGAACTTGGCGCAATGATCGCGTACTGTGTGAAAAATGAAGTGCATTGTGCTTGCGTGCAACACGGTATCGGGAAGCACATTCTCAAGCAAAAAACGCCACTGTGGCTCGCGCAGCATCCTGATGTGCTGGCCTTCCACCAAGCACCACTTGAATTTGGCGGAGATGGCGCCCTGCTTGTTCTGCTCTCAATCCCTGAGAAATAAAACCGCTCACACGTCTGCAGGTGACTCTCTCCTGCAGCGTCCTTCTTTTCGTTATTGCGCTCTAACCACTATTAGGCTCTAGCTACGGTCTTAAACTAAAACGGATTTCGCCACGATGCTGGCTCGGTTCAAACTCCACACACACCATGCCGGATGTCGGGAACATCGGCGCAGACATGTCTTTGACAAACTCCGCTGTCAAATACCCTACCAAAGGAAGGTGTGAAACCAGCAGAATCTGCTCTGGTTGCTCAACTTCAATCAGCGCGCACAAGTAATCATAAACTTGCTCAGACTGCCCATAAGGGGTGATGTCTTCACAGGTTTCCACTGCGTCGGCTTGAAAATAACCACTGATTTCTTGCCAAGTTTGTTGCGCTCGTAGGTAAGGGCTAACAAGAACCTTATCAAAATGTGTGATGCCATGTTCGGCACACGCTTTCGCTACGGTCTCCGATTCTAGACGACCACGAGTGGTTAAGGCTCGTTGCGCATCACTGTCGGCGAAATGTTCCGCTTCACCGTGACGCATAATTAGTACTTTCATGTAATATCCTTGGACTCAATTCGGATCATTATCATTTGACGCGTTTAGGCGCTTGCATTCTTCTTTGCATTTTTCGATCCGCTTTGCGCTGCCATCACAGCACAATGACGAGTATTTATTTGATGATCTTATTCGACTCAGCCGCGACAATTATATCAATTCACTTGCTAAAGACTTCGACTTTCTTAACAATCTGTTAAAGAGAGGTACGCAAAGCGTTATCAATCTCAATATTCGCCATGGAAATACCACAGAGAATTTGCACCCGCTCTTTTCAGGTTCATAATAACAATATTGACATTTTCGGAGACGCAACGTGCACTTAAGTCCAAATGACACTCATCACTATCGTTACTTGACGCTCGATAACCAGTTGAGAGTTTTGCTGATCAGCTCCGAAGACGCCACCAAATCAGCTGCGGCTCTTGCGGTCAATGTCGGGCATTTTGATGATCCTATCGAACGAGAAGGCCTTGCCCATTATCTTGAACACATGCTGTTTTTGGGGACGGAAAAATACCCTAAAGTAGGCGATTTTCAAAGTTATATTAACCAGCATGGCGGCAGCAATAATGCTTGGACGGGGACTGAACATACTTGTTTCTTTTTTGACGTCAGCGCCAATGTTTTTGAAAAAGCGCTAGACCGATTTAGTCAGTTTTTTGTCGCGCCTTTGTTTAACGAAGAGGCTCTGGATAAAGAACGCCAAGCGGTCGAATCTGAATATCGTCTGAAATTGAACGACGACTCAAGACGCTTCTATCAAGTTAATAAGGAAGTGGTTAATCCGAATCATCCTTTTGCAAAATTTTCCGTCGGTAACTTGGAAACGCTCAACGACAGAGATGGCATTTCCATTCGCCAAGAGATCGTAGACTTCTATCGCACTCATTATTCATCCGATTTAATGACCTTGACTATCTATGGGCCACAAAGTCTTGATCAACTGCAAACATGGGCAGAAGAAAAATTCGGATCCATTACCAACAACCATTTAGCGGGTAAATCGATAGCCGTACCCATCAGTGATGAAAACAGCACAGGCATTTTGGTGAACATTGAGCCGCTCAAAGAGATACGTAAGCTCATTATGACATTTCCTCTGCCAGGCATGGATCATCACTACTCAACCAAACCGCTTTCCTACTTTGCCCATCTGCTTGGTTATGAGGGAGAAGGCAGTTTGATGCTCAAGCTGAAAAACAAAAACTGGGTGACCTCTCTCTCTGCTGGCGGTGGCGCTGCTGGCAGTAATTACCGTGATTTCACCGTCAGTTGTACTTTGACGAAAGACGGGCTCGCCCATACCGATGAGATTATTCAAGCCGTTTTCCAGTATATTCGTTTGATCAAAGCAGAAGGGCTTGAAGAGTGGCGATACAAAGAAAAACAAGCGGTACTTGAGTCTGCGTTTCGCTTCCAAGAGCCCTCTCGACCGTTCGACATGGTCAGTCATTTGGTGATTAACATGCAGCATTACGCTGCGGAAGACACCATCTATGGCGATTATAAAATGGCGAAGTACGATGAGGCGCTGCTGCGCTCTTTGTTTGACTATTTTACTGTTGAAAATCTGCGCGTAACGTTGATAGCAAAAGGCTTTGAGGCAGACAAAGAAGCGGCATGGTACTTCACCCCATACCGTGTTACGCCTTTTAGTGGAGAGCAAAAACAAAACTACGCGCAAATTAACCCAGGTTGGGGGTTTGAGCTTCCAGCGCGAAACCCATTTATCTGTTACGAACTGGATCCCAATCCGCTCGAAGCGGATGAAACCCTGCCACAGTTGATTGAAGATCTTGAAGGGTTCCGCCTCTGGCACTTACAGGACACCGAATTTAAAGTACCTAAAGGGGTGCTTTACGTGGCGATAGACAGCCCACACGCGGTTTCTTCGGCGAAGAATATTGTCAAAACCCGACTGTGTGTTGAGATGTTCCTCGACTCGTTGGCCAAAGAAACTTATCAAGCCGAAATTGCCGGAATGGGGTACAACATGTACGCTCATCAAGGCGGCGTCACCCTAACGCTCTCGGGTTTCTCACAAAAACTGCCACAGTTGCTTGAGATGATCCTCAAGCGCTTTGCAACGCGAGATTTCAGCCCGATTCGATTTGACAACATCAAAAAACAGTTGCTCCGCAGTTGGCGAAATTCGGCGCAAGATCGTCCTATTTCTCAACTATTTAATGCAATGACAGGCATTTTACAGCCAAACAACCCTCCCTTTTCCAAGCTCATTGAAGCCTTACAGGAGATTGAAGTGGAAGAGTTGGCCGAGTTCGTCGATGAAATATTGGCAGAGCTTCACGTGGAAATGTTTGTCTATGGTGATTGGCAACGACAACAAGCTCATGATATGGCAACAACTCTCAAAAATGCGCTGCGTGTTAAAGAACAACGCTACGAAGAAGCCTTGCGTCCACTGATTATGCTTGGTGCAAATGGCAGCTTCCAACGAGAAGTGGAATGTGGCCAACAGGACTCTGCGGTGGTGATTTATCATCAATGTGAAGACACCTCACCG
The DNA here is from genome assembly GCF_002224265.1 of Vibrio vulnificus NBRC 15645 = ATCC 27562. Taxonomy (NCBI): domain Bacteria; kingdom Pseudomonadati; phylum Pseudomonadota; class Gammaproteobacteria; order Vibrionales; family Vibrionaceae; genus Vibrio; species Vibrio vulnificus. The sequence continues at coordinate 2,451,782 of NZ_CP012881.1, read as the reverse complement.
CACAGCATCGCACTTTACTCTCTTGCCAACCACTTGATGTCTGCAACCTTTTTCCACGAAATTCGCACTAAACAGCAACTTGGTTACATGGTGGGAACCGGCAACATGCCATTAAACAAACACCCCGGAATCGTGCTGTATGTGCAATCGCCAAACTCAGCACCAGCGGAATTAGTGCGCTCGATTGATGAATTTTTGAATGCGTTTTACATGGTGTTGCTAGAGCTCAATGAATATCAATGGCACAGCAGTAAGCGCGGACTCTGGAATCAAATCTCCGCACCAGACACCACCTTACGCAGCAGAGCGCAACGTTTGTGGGTTGCCATCGGCAATAAAGACATTGAGTTCAATCAGCGCGAGAAAGTGCTCGAGGAGCTGAAAAACTTAACTCGTGCCGACATGATCCGCTTTGTGGTAAATGAACTCAAACCAAGAACAGCGAATCGTTTAGTGATGCATACACAAGGTATCGCCCACGCCGATGCACCGAAAATTCACCTTGGTCAGGAAATTGGCTCGATTGAAGAGTTTCAGCTAAGGCCAAAAGATGTCGGCCTCGGTTAGCATTCAATCTGGTTTAGATATTGAGCAAAGAAACAAGCAGGCAAGCAAAGAAGCAAACAAAACAGGCTACCCGAGAGTAGCCTGTTTTACTTTTTTGCACTAAGCCATTGGCTGGTTTAGAAACTAGTTGTCATAGAAACGACGTCCTTCTCCCGCACGCGTGAGTAAGCCATCACACGGCGCAAAGCGATCGCCATATTTCTCTGCGAATTGGTTCATTTTCTCTACCAACTCCTTCAAACCAAATTGGTCCATATAACGGAACGGGCCACCGAGGAAAGGAGGGAAACCGATACCAAAAATAGCCCCAATGTCACCATCACGAGGAGAACGAATAATGCCATCATCCAAGCAGCGTACCGCTTCGTTGAGCATTGGTAGCACACAACGAAGCGCAATGTCATTGTCGCTCAGCTTCGACTCTGGGGTGAGTTTCAGCAGTTTGTATACGGACTTATCCACCTCTTTCTTCTTGCCTTTATAGGTGTAGAAGCCTTTTCCACTCTTGCGACCTTTGCGGCCATCATTGAGAAGCACATCAAACACATCTGGCCCTTTAAAGCGAGCACCCAACTCAGCAACAAGGATAGGCATGATCTTCGCACCAATATCCACACCCACTTCATCCAGCAAAGTAATTGGGCCTACCGGGAAGCCAAAATCCAACAACGCGGTGTCGATCTTATCGATCGGCTCATTTGCTAGCAAAATGTGCGCAGATTCGTTCATGTACGGCGCAAGAATTCGGTTCACATAGAAACCCGCTTGGTCTTTCACCACAATCGGCGTTTTGCCTTGTTTCTTCGCCAAAGCGACCACTGTGGCAATGGTTTCTTCCGACGTTGATTCATGCGGAATGACTTCCACCAATGGCATTTTCTCTACCGGACTAAAGTAGTGCAAACCCACAATGTTCTCAGGCCTCTGTGCCTTCTCGGCAATTTTATGGATTGGCAAAGAAGAGGTATTGGTCGCGAAGATAGTCTCCGACTTCGCATTTGCTTCAATATCCGCCACCATTTGTTGCTTGAGCGACAGATCTTCAAAGACCGCCTCAATCACCACATCGGTGCGATTAAAGCTGGTGAAATCGGTTCCTCCGCTCAATTGCAGCATTTTGCTCTGCAGTTGTGCTTTGGAGAGAATGCGGCGTTTGCGCTGCTTATCAAACAACTTGTAGTTGTATTTCAAGGCGTTCAGAACGCCGTCATCGCTGACGTCTTTAATGCGTACTCGCACTTTGGCTTTCGCCACACTGACGTGACTGATACCCGCGCCCATCAAGCCACCACCAAGCACGCCGACCATTCCGACTTTACTTGGTTTTGCTTCACTGCCCGTTTCTTTTTTCATTTCCGTAGTGGCAAAGAAAATCGAACGTAAAGCCTTCGACTCGTTGCTCATGACCAACTCACCAAAGCGCTTCGCTTCCAGCTCCAAGCCCTGCTTCATCCCTTTTTCAAGGCCATGCTGGATGACTTGCAAGATGGCGACAGTCGCTGGGTAGTTACCACGTGTTTTTTCGTGCGTTTTTTTCGCCGCTTGTTCAAACACAAACTTACGCCCTAGCCCACTCCCAGAGAGCAATTTCTCTTTTGTCGTCACCTTTTGTTTTGCGCGCTTCTTGCCTTTTTCAACAAACTGCTTTGCCACATCCAACAAAATAGTTTGTGGCACACAAGCGTCAACAACGCCCAATTTTTTGGCTTTATTGGCTCGAAGCTGTTTACCCGTCAGGATAAGATCCAATGAAGGAAGAAGACCAATCAAACGAGGGAGACGCTGAGTACCACCAGAACCCGGTAATAGACCAAGCTGGACTTCTGGCAAACCAAGACGAGTGGCGTCGTCGTCACTACACACACGAAAATCACACGCTAACGCCAATTCCAAACCGCCACCCAGACACGGGCCGTGGATTGCAGCCACCACTGGATAAGGCAAATCAGAAAGTTGTTGAAATAACTCTTGTCCTTGGCGTGCAAGGGCTTCTGCTTCAGGAGCCGTTTTGCACGCTTCTAGCATTCGCACATCCGCGCCTGCAACAAAGTTGTCAGGTTTCAACGAATGAACGATCAACCCTTTTAGGCCACTGCTGTCTTTCAGTTGAGCAAAAATCGCCTTCATTTCATCGGCAAAAGCCGCTTGAAGGGTATTCATTTTTTCGTTTGGAACATCAATGCCAAGCCATGCAATGTTCTGCTCATCAATCTTTAGATTAAACGCTTTTTGCTCACTCATTATTCAACCTCCAGAATCATCGCAGCACCCAAACCACCAGCCGCACAAGCCGTGTTCAGCGCTAAACCACCGCCACGACGTTTCAACTCACGCAACGTTTGCGTCATCATGCGTGCGCCCGTTGCCGCAAAAGGGTGACCATAAGCAATGGAACCGCCGAGCACATTAAACTTGTCCATATCAATCTCACCCATCGCTTTTGAGCGGCCAAGATTCTCTTGAGCAAATTTATCTGAAGCAAACATTTTCACGTTCGCCAGCGCCTGCGCTGCAAACGCTTCATGCATGTCAATCAGAGTGAGATCAGAAAGCGCTAGACCTGTATTTTGTAGAACTTTCGACGTGGCGTAAGAGGGTCCCATCAACATATCGCTCTCAACGCCGATCGCTGAGAAAGCATAACCTCGGATGTAACCAAGGATCTCCATACCCAATTCTTTGGCACGGCCTTCACGCATCAATAACACCGCTGCAGCACCATCGGTTAACGGTGTACTGTTTGCCGCGGTCACACTGCCATATTGACGGTCAAACGCTGGACGAAGTTTGGCATAGCCTTCTAAGGTAGAGTCATGACGAATATTATTGTCTTCCGCTATCCACTTCTTATACGGCTCTGGGAATGCCGTCATCACCTCACCGGCGATCTTACCGTCACGCCACGCTTGCGACGCTAACGTGTGAGAACGATGCGCCAGCGCATCTTGCTCCGCACGCGTGATGCCATGCGTTTTTGCCATTTGCTCTGCGGTTTGGCCCATAGAGAGCCCTGTAGAATACTCCGCAACAGCAGGGGGTATCGGCATGAGATCTTTCAGTCCCAAACCAGAAAGTACTTTCAGTTTTTGGCCCAACGTCTTGGTTTTGCTTAACGCCAACAAACTCGCAGCAAGCTTTTTCGAGACACCGATAGGCAAGACAGAAGAAGAATCCGCACCACCGGCAATACCAATATCAATCGCTCCAGCCATAATGCTTTCTGCCACGTTCACCGCCGATTGGAAACTGGTGGCACACGCTCTGGTGACACTGTAGGCATCCGTATGAATGTTCATGCCCGTCCCCAACACGATTTCACGGGCAATGTTTGGCGCTTCCGGCATTTGAACTACTTGACCAAACACCACTTGTTCAATCAGCTTCGGATCAATATCAGTACGCGCTAACAAATCGCTAACAACCATTTTTCCTAGGTCGACAGCTGGCACCTGACTAAATTCTGTACTTTGACGAGCGAAGGGAGTTCTTAACCCCGCGACGATAGCAACACGCTCGCCCTGACGTGTTTTCACTTCCTGCTTGCCCATTGTTTCTCCTTAATAACAAGAGGTCTGACCTGATGCATTGTAATCAGTTTGTTAAATTTATCAAACATGCGTTTAAATAAACGTGAGGTTAGTAGATCTATTATTCTAATCTCTCTGCATGCTTATTTTTATTTCAATAACTTACAGACAATTATCAACCAGAATGTCAACGGCAGGTAGTTGAGAGGCAAAAAAAAACCACACAGTACTGTGTGGTTGGAATTGGTATAAAACAATTAACTTACGCCAATTGAAAATAATCAGTTTCCTGATTAGGAGAAAGTAAAGTCAGCCTTCAAAAGGAAGTGTCATCTTGCTCAACACGCTAACCCAAAGGGTTAACTAGATGACAGGGTTTACTATAGCCAGTTTGTCGCTACAGATTTTGAATTAGATCAATTTTATGGTGATTTAGCGCTAACTGGTGCGTATACAAAGCGTTATTCCTGACTTTCCCTGATCTTTATCATCTAAATTGCACTTTATTTCTATTCTTCTTAGCTTACGAACTGGGTTACGAACGAGTGCTCGCAACACTTTTCGCCAGGTTTCGTCCCATTTAGGTGTAAAATTATCGATATGCTAAATAGAACTCTTCTCCAACAATAAGGTCCAATGGGACTCCGACGTTAAAGCGGAATCAAAATCTTGTTTGTTATACAACAGATAATTGTAATATTTCTTTTATCAATATTTACGTTAGACTAGGTGTCGGGCTCGCTTGATTGATAAAACAGATAGGAATCATACGATTAAAAATGCATTCCTATTCCCACACAGAGCAGGTATGGAGGCTTCTGTGGCAATATTTGAATTATTCCGAAAGAAAACGTCTGACGCTCCGGTCAATACGGAAATGGACAGACAAAGAAAATACGAAGCACTTGTACGAGCCTATCATCGAGATTTGTACCGTTACGCTTACTGGCTTTGCAAAGATCAATCCATTGCCGAAGATCTTGTGCAAGAGACCTGCCTTAGAGCGTGGAAATCTTTAGATAGCCTACAAGATGAAAAAGCCGCAAAATCTTGGCTCATTACGATTTTGAGACGAGAGAATGCACGTCGTTTTGAAAGAAAACAGTTCGATCTCGTGGATATTGATGACTATGGCAACGATGCTAAAGTCACTGATGATGAACACCACCAGCAAGAATGGTTGCAAGCGCAAATTATGAAGTTAGACGTGGAATATCGTGAGCCACTGTTTCTCCAAGTTGTGGGGGGATTTAGCGGTGAAGAGATTGGAGATATCCTTGATCTCAATAAAAATACGGTAATGACGCGTCTGTTTCGCGCAAGAAATCAGTTGAAAGAACTGTTAGACTCAGACCAAACTCAAAGGGGGCAAAAAAATGGATGATTTAGAATTTCGTCGCCGTATTTTGTCGGACCCGAAAAGCCGTGACGAAGAAGTTTTGCAAGCGCTCAACAGCAGCGATTCCAATGCAAAATTTGCTGAAGATGTGCTGGATTTGGATGCACAAATCAAACAAGCAATGAAAGTGGATGTGCCTGAAGAGCTTGTTGACAAAATCTTGTTTAAACAAACTTCTTACGCGAGTGATGATAAAATTGTCAGGCCGAATTTCGTCCGTAAAGCAATGGCGCTAGCCGCTTCATTTGCCTTCACGGCAGGCTTATTGGTCGGTCAAATTAACTGGGGTAACCTCATTGTGACACCTGCGCAAGCGAGCTTGGCAGATACAGCGATGAAACACGTGGTCGCAGAAAGTGGCTTTGTGCGACACATCGATGAGCAAGTGACCTCCGTACAGATCAACGCTAAGTTATCGCCACTGGATTACTACTTTGATGCAAACTTCCCATACCACGTTTATTACCTGAATCACTGTGGTTTTGGTCATGCCAATGCATTGCATATGATTTTCCAGGGAGATAAAGGCAAGATCACGCTGTTTATCGCGCCAATTAAGAGCCCAGCAGAAGCGGATTTCGCCAAAGACGGGATGAATGGCATTATCATTCCTATTGGCGATACCAGCTTGATCTTGGTAGGAGAAAATGGCGAAGACACCAAAAAATTTGCTGAAAAACTCGCACCTATGATTAAACCTCTTGTTTAGTCAGTATTTCGCCGACAAAAGCCGCAAGTTACTGCTAACTTGCGGCTTTTTGCATTATTAATCCACACGAAACCATTCACCAAACCCATATCGCTAGAGTTAAAACTCTATTTTGTGCGTTTTAGACGCCATTTCCTGCCAGATAACCGCCAGTTTTGCAATTTTCACCCATTTTAGGTCAATGGTCGGATTTGTATCTGCTACTCTTACGACTAGGATCAGCCACCACTGAGCAATTGCTCAAAAACAACGCCCATTTAGAGGCGGCAACAAAAAGGAATAATCAAATGACTCAGAACATGCGTCTGTTTAAAAAGTCTCTCCTAGCAGTGACTGTTGCATTGGCTTCAGGCCAAACAATGGCAGCAGGTTTCCAAATTAACGCGCAATCTGCAACAGGTATCGGCCGCGCATTCGCCGGCGATGCAGTCATTGCAGATAACGCCGCCGTAATGGCACGTAACCCAGCCGCTATGGCGCTTTTTGATGAAAAAGCCCTATCGCTTGGTTTTGAAAGCATTACTTCAATGATTGAAGTGAAGGATGCAAAATATAGTGTAATTACCCAACCTGGCAACTCATTTGATTCCAACTATGATGATGCTGGCGATACCTCTATCGCACCAAATATTCATTTTATTATGCCAGTAAACGATAAGTTTGCTTGGGGTGTTAACGCTTATTCAAACTTTGGTACTAAAACAGAGTTTGATGACAGTTTTGTTGCTCGCGAGTATGGCGGCCTGACGGATGTGAAAAGCGCCAACTTTGGTTTATCAGGCTCATATCGCCTTAACGAGCAATGGAGCTTCGGTGCTGGTTTAGACATCATCTACGGCCAAGGCACAATGAAACGCGAAATGTCAGGATCTACTACACCACTTTTAGACGTAGATAAAGCGGATGGTTGGGCTGTTGGTTTCAACGTAGGGACAGTATACGAGCTAGATGAAAACAACCGTTTTGGTTTCTCTTACCGCTATAGCCCAGAAATGGAAGCGGAAGATGACAAAGGCCAAAAGATCACTCTACCACTACCAGATATGGCGGAGTTTTCGGGTTACCACAAAATTACCGACACCAAGTTTGCGGTTCACTACTCCATCCAATACATTGGCTGGGGTGCATTTGATAAAATTGAATTCCGCAATTTAAAAGACTCGACACTTACCGGAAGCTACGACAAAGCTTATGAATGGCAAGATGGTTGGCACTACGCTATTGGTGGTACTTACTACCTAAACAACGACTGGACGCTACGTGCTGGTTACATGTATGACACCAGTGCACAAGATTCACTAACATCGGTTTCAGTGCCTGACTCAGATCGTCAATGGCTATCCACTGGCTTTACTTATCACATTGATACTAAGTCTAACATTGACTTTGGTTTTACCTACCTAATGGGTAAAGATGTTGAAGTAAACGAATCAACTCCACATCCGACGTTACCTGTAAATGTGTCTTCGATTTCAGCGACTACGCACGCAGACGCCATCTTGTTCGGCTTACAATATAGCCGTACTTTCTAATAGAAAATTAGAAAAAACCTCTGTGCTAAAGGGCTGGTCTACCAGCCCTTTTTCTTTATTTTCCCTTCTATATCTCACTATTTCAGAGCACAACTGTTTGCTGGATTGGCCATTTCATTACACGCGTGTACGCTCAAATTTCAAAACAAGCCGATAACAAATAGCATATTCAATCATCCAGTCTCGTTTTTATAGGTAATTAGTCTGAATACACTGTTTTATTGGCATTTGGTTTTTAAAGCTTTTGCTCTAGATCTACAATTCGTCCCCACATATTCACTAATATCAGCGAACAACATAATGAAAACCAACAAGACTCTCCTATCAACAGCAGTGGCTTTTGGCCTACTTTCTAGTGCAAACCTTGCAAATGCAGCAGGCTTCCAGCTAGCAGAATACTCGGCAACAGGCCTTGGCCGCGCATACGCTGGTGAAGCAGCGATGGCAGACAACGCAAGCGCACAATGGCGCAACCCGGCGATGCTGACCTACCTAGAGGGTACACAAGTCTCTGTTGGTGCGATTTATGTAAACCCAAATATTGATGTGGAAGGCGAAATGCATGTTGGTAACGGGATTAGTTTACCTGCGAGTGCAAAAGACTTTGCCCATGATGCAATTATTCCTAACCTTTACATCGCACATCGTTACAATGACCAACTTGCGATTGGCTTTGCACTAGGCACCAACTACGGTATGGAAACGGATTTGGGCAAAGAATTTGCGGGTTCAAACTTTGGTAATGAAGCCAGTGTGATCAGTAAGGAAGCAAACTTAAATATTGGTTACCAGCTTAACGAGCAGATTGCTGTAGGTGGTGGCGTACGCTACATCGTTGCCGAAGGAAGCTTCGGAGCATCGATTCCTCCACAAGGTGGAAACCTAGGTGGAACAACTCTCAAATATATGGAAGGAGACGATACTGCTTGGGGTTGGCAAATAGGTTCATCATGGCAGATTGACGACAATCATCGCCTCGGATTTACCTACAAATCCGCAGTCGACTTGAAACTAGAAGGATATGCTAAAGGCTTGGGCTTCAACAAGACCGCACCAAACTCTCATAAAAATGGCTCCATGGCTCTAACTCTTCCAGCAACAGCTGAGTTAGCTAGCTTTCATAAATTGAGTGATAAATTTTCAGTTCACGCTAGCGTCAACTGGACCGATTGGAGTAGTTTTGAAGAACTTGTAGCCGATTTTCCAAATGAACAATCAGATTTGATTAAAAAAGAAAACTGGAAAGACAACTATCGCTTTGCCATCGGCTCAACTTACCAAATGAACCCCAAATGGACTTTGCGCACTGGTGTTGCGTACGACACATCTGCAGTGAGTGAAGAAAACCGTACAGCAACAATTCCCGAAACCGATCGCTTGTGGCTAAGTATCGGAACTAGCTATGAGTTGGGCCAGCAACTTACAATCGATACAGGCTTTACTTATATTTTTGCAAAAGATGCAAAAATGTATGAGTCAAGAGATCCTAACGCCGATCCATTTAACGACCCTGCTGATTTCGGTGGTGAATTCTCAGGCGAAGTAACCGGTAACGTGTGGCTAATTGGTGTTCAAGCGAACTACCGCTTCTAATCTCGTTCATACGCAGATCCAAAAGGGCTTAGTGTTGACTAAGCCCTTTTTCATTTTCGCTATCTGCGGATTTTTTAGTCGCTCATTGGGTTTGAGAGGACTAAGAACACCATCTTTAGTCGACGACTAATACTCGTCTAAATACTCATCAAGCAGCGCTTCTTCCTCTACATCCACTTCCTCTTTTTTGATCTCCGCTTTGAATGCTTGTCGCTGGAGATACACTTCACGAGTTAACGCGTAAGGATCCGGAGAGGCCTCTAACTGCCCTTCTTGATTCACGAGTAAGGCGCGTTTTTCCATTCCTTCTAGCGCCCATTTACCCAGCCCAGCCCAAAAATTGAGGTACACCAGAGGAACATACATACCATCAACGGTATCTGTCACTTCCCTTACGGTGTAAGGACCATAGCCAGGGATCATCAAATAGGGACCATTACCAACGCCATAGTGGCCGACGGCGTCGCTAAACGCTTTTTCATCATGCTTGGTGATGCCAGCTGCAGAAGCAATGTCGATCAAACCGAGCAAGCCAAAAGTCGAGTTAATCCAGAAACGGTTAAAGTGGTCCACGGCTCGCTGCCCATTTCCCATAATGATGTTATTCACCATGCTGGAAGGCTCATCGAGGTTAGAGAGGAAATTGGCGACGCCGACTCTTACTGGCCCAGGCGTGTACTCAACGTAAGCTAAAGAGACAGGACGCACGATATAAGGGTCAAGATAATCGTAGTTGATGGTCCACATTGAGCGGTTAAACGACTCAAACGGATCGCCTTCATAGTGGTGTTGTGCTGATGCCTCATCGTTCTGCTCTTGTTGCTCGTCTGGCACACTTGAACATCCAGCCAAGCCAAACAAGAGTAGTAATAGTGTCGCGAGAGACTTCCCCTTGTAATGCATTTTTATTTCCATTTCGTTGGCAACTATTTTGCCGATAGATAAAAATCAAGGCCAGTATTCACTGACCTTGATGATTCTACTTGATAGCCAACAAGATTAATATTGATTATTAATACTGACTGTCACTGGTGTTCCTAACGCAACGGGTTTGCTTTCGCCATACCAGTCACCGTCACGAGTTGCCACGTTACCATCACTATCGATACGGGCACGAACCATCAGCTCACTTAAGCTAGAAAGCTTTTGCCCTTGCATCATGCTATTGCCATCATCCAATACCACGGTACGAGGGAATGTCCCCAGTGGGTAACGAGCTGCAGCAACGGGCATCGGTGAGCCATCCGCGTTATGTATAGAGACGATCAGCACTGAGTTCGGATCCGCCTGCACTTGCGGGCTAAGCTCGATGGTAACGGCAACGCTCTTACCTGTGGCGACATTCTCGCCCATACGCTGCTTGGCACTTTCAATACTGCGCGCCAACATTTCGTATCGGCTGTCTTCTGGACCAATCATTTGTTGCATGATGCTCCAGTACTTAATGGCTGCAGCAAAGTCTTGACGTTCAAATGCATCAAATGCCAGCAAAGAGAATACGCGTAAGTCAACATAGTCTTCGCGAACCAACTGGCTCAAAATCGAACGTGCCGTATTTTGGTCCATTTCGTCTTGTGACAGCATCAGTGCCTGTGCGTAACCCAGTTTGATGTCAGCATCTTCTGGTTGCAGATCAAACGCTTTTTGCATCGCATCAATCGCAGTGTTGACGTCACGATTCGCTAAAGCAATGCGACCTAGTAACAACCACCCTGTCGCATCATCAGGCTGATAATGCAAGCGAGTACGCAATGCTAAAGTCAGGTCTTCCATTTCATCGTCGCTTAAAGGCTCTGCGCTGGAAGACATCAATTTTTTCGAAAGCTCAGGCAAGTTCGCATTCACTTCTTGCCATTTCACCACATCTTGATAGGCACCAAACTTGATGTATAGACCATAGCTTAGCGCGACAGTCAAAATCACCGATGGGATCAAGACCGCCATGGGCGAAATTTTGCTTTCTGCTTGTTTCTTTTCTCCCGGTACATCATCGAGCAGCGATTGTTTCAGGTCAGCAATCAAATCTTGCTGATCTTCAACCAATCCTTCTGATGTTTCTTCCTCAAGTTCAGAGAGGCGATCTTTATAGAAAGCTTTATTCAGCTCGTCGCGTAATATGTCGTCATTATTGGCTTTTTGCTTTAACAACGGCATTGCAATCAATGCACACGCCACCAAAGTAAGCGCGACAGTGGATAACCAAAAAAGAGTCATTATTGTTTGTCTCCGTTGTTCTCTTCGTCTAATAACGCTTTAAGACGAGCTTCTTTTTCAGCATCCCATGCCTCATCCTCGGCTTGGTTGGCTGTTTTGCGCTTACGGCTTCTCAAAACAATCAAAGTAAAACCAATGACAATCACTCCAATGGGCCCTAGCCACAAAATGGATGTTGCTGGTGTCAGTGGTGGGTTGTAAGTCACGAAGTTTCCGTAGCGCGCAATCATGTAATCAACGATTTCTTGCTTAGACTTGCCTTCTTTGGTCATCTCATACACTTTCTGGCGCAAATCTTGAGCCAACTCGGCATTGGAGTCAGAAATGGTGTTGTTCTGACACTTCGGACAGCGCAAGGTATGCCCTAACTCTTTGAACTGTTGTTCTTGCTGAAGATTATCAAACTCATACACCTCAATCGCTGCGTGTGCCGCAAGCGAGAAGGTAATAGCAGCCAAAAAGGCCAAAAGAAGCTTTTTCATTGTTTCGCCTCCTCGACCAATTTGTTGTAGAGCGGCTCCAGCGTTTCAGCCCAGTTACGCGGGTTGACATCCCCAACATGACGGTAACGAATCACGCCATTCGCATCGATAATGAAGGTCTCCGGTGCACCGTAAACACCAAGATCGAGACCAAGCATGCCATTGCCATCAAACAAACTAATGAGGTATGGATTGCCTAAGTCATTCAACCAACCCACCGCTTTGGTGCGATCATCTTTGTAGTTCATACCGATGATCTTGACGCCTTTGCCAGCAAGTTCGTTTAGGTATTGGTGCTCGGCGTAACACGTCGGGCACCAAGTCGCCCAAACATTCAGCAGCAGCGGTTCACCTTTGAAAACCGACTGATCGTAGAGTTTGCCTGGCTCAGCCAGATCTTCTAGCTTAAAAGTTGGGACTGGCTTGCCCACCAAAACCGATTCCAACTTGGTTGGATCATCACCTTGTTGGTTTTTAACCAACTGAGTGGCAAAAACCACAGCCAGTGCCATAAAGGCAAACAACGGTATAAACAGAATTTTCTTGTTCATCTTATGCCTCTTGCTCATTTAGCTTGGTTTTCGTCTCGGCTTTGTTGCTTTTACGGAAACGGTAACGCCTGTCTGACATGGCCAACAAGCCACCAAACGACATAATCAGAGAACCTGCCCAGATCCAACGTACAAACGGTTTGTAGTAAATACGAACAGCCCAAGAACGGTTGTCTTCCAAGCGCTCACCCATAGCAATATAGAGATCTCGCGTGATGCCACGGTCAATTGCTGCCTCGGTCATCATTGATTTTGCAGTGCGATAAAAACGCTTTTCTGCATGCAATGTATTGACGTACTGACCGTTATGACTGATTTCAAAGTCTGCGATATAGCCGTCGTAGTTCGGACCATCTTTGTCACGAAGACCTGAGAAATAGAAATCGTAACCCTGAATTTGGAAATGCTCGCCAGGCGCCAAACGCACGTCGCGTTCAATACTGTAGTTTTGCACCATCGCAATACCAATCACCGTCACTGCGAGGCCAACATGGCCGAGCATCATTGCCCAGTGACTGCGTTGTAGCTTACGTACGCCAGTCAAGAATGGATGACGATGCGTTGCACGTTCATAAAGCTCGAAGCCGTGCATTGCGATGATCCAGATGGCCATCACCCAGCCGATGTATGCCATCACATCGAAGAAATCCGCCAACAGATAAACGCACAGGTAGCCCAATGCAAACGCCAGCACACCAGAAATGGCCATTGGTTTAATCAGGTGTGAAAGTTGGTCACGCTTCCAACGAATCAGAGGACCAATACCCAATAAGAACGCAAAAGGCATCATCAGCCATGCAAATAGCATGTCGAAGAAAGGTGCGCCGATAGAAACCGAGCCTAAACCAATTTGCTTGTGCACTAATGGTAAAAGCGTACCCACCAACACAACCACTAAGGCGGCAATCAATAGTACGTTGTTTGCCAGTAGCGCATTTTCTCGAGAAACCAAGTCAAAATTACCACGCACGCGCACCGCTGCACCTTTAACAGCAAACAGCAGCAACGAACCACCAATCACAAAGACGAGGAAACCAAGAATAAACATGCCGCGAGAAGGATCGGACGCAAACGCGTGTACCGAAACCAAGATGCCTGAACGGACTAAGAAAGTACCCAACAAGCTTAATGAGAACGCAGAGATCGCCAGTAGCACTGTCCACGCTTTAAACGTGCCGCGTTTTTCGGTAACCGCAAGTGAATGCATTAGCGCGGTACCCGCAAGCCAAGGCATGAAAGAGGCGTTTTCTACTGGATCCCAGAACCACCAGCCACCCCAGCCAAGCTCGTAGTATGCCCACCAAGAGCCAAGTGCAATACCTAATGTTAGGAAAACCCATGCAGCGGTTGTCCACGGGCGAGACCAACGAGCCCACGCAGTATCAAGACGACCAGTCATCAGCGAGGCAATCGCAAAAGAGAATGCCACAGAGAAGCCAACGTAACCCATGTAGAGCATAGGTGGGTGAACAATCAAACCCGGGTCTTGCAACAGTGGGTTTAGATCACGACCATCGACTGGGAAGAATGGCAACGTACGCAAGAATGGATTTGAAGTAACGATAATAAACAGAAGGAAGCCAACTGAAATCATCCCCATCACAGCAAGTACTCGCGCCACAGATTCTTGTGGCATACCGCGGCTGAACGTGGCCACGGCGACCGTCCATGCGGCTTGGATAAGTACCCATAGCAACAATGAACCTTCATGCGCACCCCACACCGCGGTAAGGCGATAATACCAAGGTAACTGACTATTTGAGTTACTTGCGACGTATTGTAACGTGAAGTCATTGGCATAGAAGCCGTAGCTCAGCACGATGAAAGAGATAAACAGCATGATGAACATTGCCCAAGAGAGCGGACGTGCACTGTTCATTAGCATGGTGTTGTTGTTTGAGGCTCCCCACAGGGGCAGCAAGCTCAATAATACCGCCATCGCCAGTGAGACGATGAGGGCAAAGTGACCGATTTCAGCAATCATTGGCCGCTTCCTTGTTTTTGTTCTTCAGAGTATTGAAGCGGTGCATGCGTTTTTTTCATCGCTTCTGCGATTTCTGGTGGCATGTACTCTTCATCATGTTTTGCTAAAACTTCAAACGCTTCAACCGTTGTGGCGTCTTTTAATACACCTTGAGCAACGATGCCTTGCCCTTCACGGAACAAATCGGGCAGGATGCCTTCGTACTCGATGGTCACTTTAGGACCCACATCCGCAAGATCAAAGCGTACTTTGAGAGATTCTGGATCGCGTCTCACAGACCCCATCACCACCATTCCACCAATACGTAGGCGCTGACCAACTTCTGGCTTAGTGCCATCATCTTTGCCATTCACCAATTCGGTTGGGGTATAGAAAAGATCCATGTTTTGGTTCAAGGCGTAGATCATCAAACCGATAGTGGCACTGACACCGATTAAAATCGCTAAAATAATCCCCAGTCTCTTTTGACGTCTTGGATTCATAGGGTGTTCTCCATATTCTTCGCGGCATCGATACGTGCCTGACGATCTATCTTCGCTTTTACTTCTTTAAGAAGTGCATCGCTACGACGTAAGCTACTGATCAATAGAATCAGCATGGACAAAAAGGTAATACCAAAAGCGCCCCATACGTAAGAAGCGTACCCACCCATAGCAAAAAATTCGCTCAGAGATTCAAAATGCATGATCTAAAACCCTCACTGAGTCTTGCCAAGCGCCAGCTGGCGCACCCAAGGACGATGACTTTCTTTACTGATAATTTCGTTACGGAAACGCACCATCGTCACCGCAGCAAAGAAAAACGCAAAGCCCAAAATATTCGTTAGCAGCGGCCATAACATGGTTGAAGCAATGGAAGGCTTAGCAAATTTGGTAATGGTGGCGCCTTGGTGCAAGGTGTTCCACCACTCTACGGAGAAGTGAATAATTGGCAGGTTAATCACACCAACAATAGCCAAGATGCCCGCCGCTTTTGCCGCTGTTTTCTGGTCATCAAATGCGTGATAAAGCGCAATCACACCCAAGTAGAGAAATAGAAGAATTAATTCGGAGGTCAAGCGAGCATCCCATACCCACCAAGTGCCCCACATCGGCTTGCCCCATACGGCCCCCGTTACCAACGCAATAAAGGTGTAAACAGCACCGATTGGCGCCATCGCCAACGCCGCCATTTCAGAAAGACGGACTTGCCAAACTAGGCCGATAAATGCGGCTATGGCCATCGACATGTACACACCCATCGACCAAATCGCCGAAGGTACATGAATGTAGATGATTCTAAAACTGTCACCTTGTTGATAGTCGGAGGGTGCGAATGCAAGTCCCCACACTGTACCTACCGTCAAAAAGATCAGGGCTAAAACGGAAAACCAAGGTAACAACTTACCACTAAGCTGGTAGGCTGTTTCTGGCTTTGCATAAGGATGGAGCCATTTCCACATGTTTAGTTCTCACTCTTACTTCACTCAGGCACAAACTTAGCGTGTTACACTAGCAGTGCTTTAATAATAATTCTTTGATCCGATCTTGTATCAACATCAGTTAATCATTCTCGGTATAGTTAGTTAACGCTAACTCTCAGGGCAGCGCTAATAGCAAATGGTGTCAGTGTCATACCGCCAACCAACATCGCTCCCAATATGGCTAACTGGCCGTTATACGTCATACCTAACGCTGCTGCATCAATCGCTGACGTCGCAAAAATCAAAATTGGGATATACAAAGGCAAGATTAACAGGCTGAGTAATACACCGCCTTTTTGTAATCCAACCGTTAACGCCACACCAATTGCACCGATAAAACTCAGCGTTGGTGTTCCAACAAGAAGCGTCAGAACCACCGAAAGCCACGTATTAAAATCCAATGAGAGCAAAATCGCCAACAACGGACTGATCAGTATCAATGGCAGTCCCGTTAATAACCAATGAGCTATGACCTTTGAAATCACCACAAGTTGCAACGGGATCGGCATCAACATCATTTGTTCAAGCGCACCATCTTGAAAATCATCGCGAAACAGACGTTCTAAAGATAATAGAGCAGATAGTAATGCCGCTACCCAAACAATGCCTGCTGCAATACGTGCTAACAAATTTGGCTCAGGACCAATACTGAGGGGAAACAACGTAATGACAATGATAAAGAACCACAGTGGGTTCAAAATGTCAGCTTGGCGGCGAAAGGCAATAAGCAGCTCACGGCGAATAATGGTTGTCATTGCAGCAATCATCTCAATCACCCAATTTAATTTTTCTGAGTTTCGGGCTATCTGCAAACATATCTTGGTGTGTCGTCAAGATTACGATGCCCCCATTATCGACATGGTTGGAAAACAGTGACTCAAGCACTTTGACACCCTGTTTGTCGATAGCAGTTAGCGGTTCATCAAGAATCCAAAGAATCTGATGACTTAACCAAAGGCGAGCCAACGCCACGCGTCTCTGCTGCCCAGCAGACAGTTGTGCAACGGGCACATCTTCTCGACCTGCCAATCCAACTTGAGTCAGGGCATGAAAAATCCGTTCTGAAGAGGAATCTGAATTATGAATCGATTGATAAAAGCGTAAATTTTCAAACGCAGTGAGCTCTCTTTTTACTCCGGTTTGATGGCCTAAAAAAAGCAAGTCTTGATGGAACTGGTCGCGGCTTTTTTCGATCGCCTCTCCTTTCCATTTGATGGAGCCTTCATCTCTATCGCCAAGCCCAGTCACGATTCGAAGTAGCGTTGTTTTACCCGTACCGTTTCGACCTTCAATCTGCACCAACTCACCGGGTTTGATTTCAAACTGAAGATTTTCAAAAAGGACGCGTTCATCGCGAATAGCAGTTAAATTGGATACTTCTAGCATAAGGCTTCATAGCGACACAAATTAGAGGGGTATATTAGCACACCTAATAAGTGACAAGACAGGATAACAAAGCCTCTATGTTTGTCAGTTGGTGAGAATTTGTTAACCTGTTATCACATTTATTTAAATTTACCTCTATAGAGTGATAAGTCTCTCAATATTATTGAGTTCCTTGAACTTTCCACCTCTATTCCTTCAGATGCATGAATCATTGAGAAATGGCCATTTTTGGCCAAATACAAAAAAAAGAAGCCGAAGCTTCTTTTTATCTCTCTAACTCTTGAAATCACACTATCGACGACGCGTCGGTGCTTTTTTTGCCGCCGTTTCGTCTAAGTCCGACAATTGGCTGCTTAGCGGTGGAATTTTCTCTTTACCTGCAATTTTCTTTTGCAGAGAAAGCATCAACTCGGCTTCTGCTTTTGGCAGTTCGCACTCTTTGATCAGCTCGTTTACGTCTGCGCCAAGTTGAACCATTTTGCTGGCGCGAGTATACAAACGCCCATCGGTATCCGCTTGTTCAAGCTCAACCACGCGCTCTGTTAAGTGTTGAATGATCTCTTGCTGTTCACTGACCCGTTGGCCTAAACCGATAACAACCGATCTCACTTCCAATAGCTGCTTGTTCGCTTTTTGTAACTCTTTCTCGCTGCTACGTAGCTTCTGCCCTTGGCTATCCAAACGGGTTTGCAACGTCGCTTTTATCCGTAGCTGAAGTACAACCAACAACAGTAAGACGAAAAGTCCAGCACCAACAAGCAACGCTGGACTATTAGAAAACATCTCAACCATTATAGATGAGCCATGTCATCCCATTCTTCATCCGTCAACAACTTGTTCAGGTCTACCAAGATCAGCAACTTACCATCGCGGTTGCTCACACCTTGGATAAACTTAGCACTCTCATCCGTACCAACAGATGGGGTTGAATCGATTTCTGAAGAACGTAGGTAAACCACTTCAGCAACACTGTCGACAAGAATACCAATCACTTGATGCTCAGATTCAATCACGATGATACGGGTGTTGTCTGTCACTTCACCTTCCATCAAACCAAAACGAGAACGTGTATCGATAACCGTTACGACGTTGCCACGTAGGTTGATGATACCTAAAACGTAATCTGGCGCGCCCGGAACTGGTGCAATTTCTGTATAACGAAGCACTTCACGAACTTGCATTACGTTAATGCCGTAAGTTTCTTCTTCCAGCTGGAACGTCACCCACTGAAGTACTTCATCATTTGTGTGATCTTTTTTAACTTCTACTTCGTTAGAATGAGACATGGCTAATCCTCGTTAATGTCGTTCCCGACTTCTCAAAATTCTGAATTTAATGATTTTACATCCAGTCCGGCATTTAGCATGGAAATTAATGCGTCTACATGAATTAAAGCACACATTTTCTCTTTCACCATGCCAGCAAGCCAAGGACGCTTACCCGATTGCTCGCGCCAACGCACTTTTTCTGGATAAAGAAGCTCAGTGCCCAGCAACTTATTGCTGGCTAAACCCCACATGCTATTACCTAGCATGACAATATATTGATAGTTCGACTTGTATTCTTCATCAGCCAGTTTGTCTGGCATGACCCAACGTGCCGTATCAACCACATCCAGTTGCTGATCCCGATTGGTTTGCAAACCAAGGTACCAACCCGGTCTGCCGATTAAGTGGTTCAACTGTGTCAGTTGATGGATGCCACCTAACTCATCCAACGGAACAGCAAAAGTGACGCTGTTGACATCAAAATAGAGCACTTGGAAAGCGATATCTCGTTGAGTCGAGGTCCAATCTTTCTTTTCACTAGCAGACGTTTGCGTTTCTAACTCAACCTGAACGTCTTCAGCGATTTGCTCTACTTTAGCTTCAATGGTTTCAATTTCAGGTTCGAGCTCGACGGGCGCAATTTCTGGCTCCTCGACATCGACTTGCCAATCCTGAATCTCTTCAACCACTTCGGTTTCTACTGTCCAATCTTGGATTTCCTCTTCCAAGATGGCGACCGGTTCTTCTTCGATGACAGCGACGTCTTCGACAACCTGACTGGTTTCTTGCTGAAGCTCAGCGATGGACGCGGTGTTTTGCGCCAAAATATCGTCGATGCCCAATTCGTCAACGACATTGGTTGACTCAAGTTGACTGAGTAGGCGTTCAACATCTTCCAGATTCGGTGCTTCAAATTCTTTTAGCTCTGTTTCGGCATAGCTATAAGACTCTGGCTCTGAATACTTGATTTGCAGTTCTGGTTCGTAAGGTACCCCAGACCAATCGGCAGCGTGCTCATCCTCTTCAACAATAAGCTCCAGCTCTTGCTCTTCGTCTAAAAGTGCGCTGAAGTAATCATCTAACGCTTTTTCACTGGATAACACCGCTTCTTTGCTACTCATCAATCGCTAACCTCTCTAAGTAAATCAGCAATTGTTTGTAGGCAAATACCCCGCGGCTTCCTTCTGCAAAGTGCGAAGCAGGTAAACGTTTTAAACTCGCGTCTCTGAACTTGGTGTCAATTGGCACCGCCGATGTCCAAACTTGATTTGGGTAATCTTTCTTAAGCTGCGTTAACGTTTGTAACGACGCCTTAGTGCGTTTGTCGTACATCGTTGGCACAATGGTAACCTTAAAGGGATCTCGACGCGATTTTTGCATAATCGCGAGCGTACGAATCATTCGCTCTAAGCCTTTCATGGCTAAGAATTCCGTTTGAACTGGAATTAAGATTCGGTCACTGGCCGCCAGAGCATTGACCATCATGACACCAAGAATTGGCGGACAATCAATCAGCACATAGTCATAATCTTTGGACAACGCGATTAACGCACGCTTTAAGATTAAGCCCATTCCACTACGGTTGCCCATCACTCGGTCTAAGGTCGCCAAAGACATATGCGCGGGTATGATATCGATCCCTTCTACATCTGTTTTCAACAACAACGGTTTAACCGCTTCACGCGTAAACTCTTTAAGTTGAAAAAGATCAAATAGACTGCTGGTGACCGCATCGGGGTCGAAGCCTAAATAGGTCGTTAGTGATGCATGCGGATCGGTGTCAACCAAAAGAACACGATGGCCTTTTTTGCTCAGTAGCCCAGCTAGAGTGACGGTGGTGGTGGTTTTACCAACACCACCTTTTTGGTTTGCAACACTCCAAACTATCATATCTGTCCTTATGCTAGTCCCACTTCAACTAGCATACGTTCGGCGATACGTTCCAAAGGCAGGTCTTCAGTTGACAATCCTGCTTTGGCCACAGCCTGTGGCATGCCATAAACAACACAGCTATCTTCATCCTGAGCCCAGATAGTCGCCCCTGCCGATTTCAGCATGCGCGCACCTTCACGGCCATCCGCACCCATCCCGGTCAAAACCATAGAGAGAACTTTGTCGGCGTAAATTTTCGCTGCAGATCCAAAAGTGACGTCCACGCAAGGCTTGTAGTTCATGCGTTCACCACCATCGATAATGCGCAATCTTGCTGCACCAGGGCGGCCATCTATCATCATCTGCTTGCCACCTGGCGCCAAATAAGCGACGCCCGCTTGTAGCACGTCGCCATCTTCCGCTTCTTTCACTTGAATCTTACACAGTGAGTTTAGGCGGCTAGCAAAAGCGGCTGTAAATGTCGCCGGCATGTGCTGGATAAGTACAATGGGATGAGGGTAATTTGCTGGTAGCTTGGTCAGAATTTTCTGCAATGCGACAGGCCCGCCGGTTGAGGTACCAATCGCGGTGAGCTGATATTTTTTTCCTGAAGCTCTGAATTTAGCCGCCACAGGCGCACGAGAAACAGGGGCTTGTGCAGGCGCCTCACGGCGTAACCCTGTCGTTGGGCGATTTAACGTACTTTGTGGTCTTTCTTGAACTGACGCAGAAGAGGCCACGGGACGACGCATAAATGCACGCTTTGAAGCAATCTGAATGACGCGCTGTTGCAGTAGCGAAACGGCTTCATCTCGGTTACGAGCAATATCTTCAAATTTCTTCGGTAAGAAATCCAAAGCACCGGCATCCAGTGCATCTAGCGTTGCTTTTGCACCATCATGAGTAAGCGAAGAAAACATCAAAATAGGCGTCGGTACCGACGCCATGATTTCACGAACAGCTGAAATGCCGTCCATGACAGGCATTTCAATGTCCATAGTGATGACGTCCGGCTTGAGGCGTTTGGCTTTTTCAACCGCCTCTTTACCATTTACCGCCACATCAATCACTTCTAGGCGCGATTCTGCATTGATGATCTCACTCACCCGACGTCGGAAAAAACTGGAGTCATCAACTACTAATACTTTTATCGCCATTTGAATCCTTATTGTAATACTAAGCCCTGATTACAGACGCGATGCCGCTGCGTACTGTTTTAGCAAATCAGGAACATCCAGAATCAGAGCAATATGCCCATCACTGGTGATCGTTGCACCCGCCATACCCGGTGTACCTTGCAGTAAGTTGTCTAATGGCTTGATAACCACTTCTTCTTGACCAATCAAGGTATCCACAACAAAACCGACGCGTTGACTACCGATTTGTACGATAACGACGTGACCATGTCCTTTACGCAGTTGCGCTTTACCAGACTTCGGTGCGAGCCAGTTTTGTAGATAGAACAGCGGAATCGCTTTTTCACGTACGATGATGGTTAACTGACCATCAACAACGTTGGTACGGCTAAGATCTAAATGGAAGATTTCATTCACAGAAGCCAATGGCAACGCAAACGGATGGCCAGCCACACCAACCATAAGTGTTGGTAGAATCGCCAAGGTCAACGGAACTTTGATGGTGATCTTGGTTCCTTTGCCCAATTCTGAATCGATATCAATCGAACCATTTAGGGTATTGATCGCGGTTTTCACCACGTCCATACCTACACCACGTCCAGAAATGTCTGAAATTTTCTCTTTACTGGAGAATCCTGGTGCAAAGATCAAGTTGAAACATTCTTTGTCGGACAAACGGCCAGCAGCATCTTCATCCATCATGCCGCGTTTCACTGCGATGCCACGAAGTTTATCTGGGTCCATACCGCCGCCATCATCGATGATCGCTAGCTCAATATGGTCGCCCTCTTGAGATGCAGAGAGGATGACTTTACCCGTGCGAGACTTACCTGCTTTCGCACGGTCATCGGGCATCTCAATACCATGGTCAACCGAGTTACGCACCAAGTGGATCAAAGGATCCGCAAGCGCCTCAACAAGGTTTTTATCGAGATCCGTTTCTTCACCGCGCATTTCCAGCACGATGTCTTTTTGTAGGTTACGCGCCAAGTCACGAACAACGCGAGGGAAACGGCCAAAAACTTTCTTAATTGGCTGCATGCGCGTTTTCATTACTGCGCCTTGCAGGTCCGCAGTCACCACATCTAGGTTAGCTACCGCTTTCGCCATCTCTTCATCGTTACTGTTCAGACCGAGACTCAAAAGACGATTTCGAACCAGTACAAGCTCACCAACCATGTTCATAATGGTATCCAGCGTCGACGTATCAACACGCACCGTCGCTTCTGCCTGTGGTTTCTTCGCTGCTTGTTGCGTCGCTGGGGCTTTCGCTTCTTGTACCGCCGGTGCTTTTACTTCTGCGCGAGCTGGTGCAGGCGCCGCCGCTGGCTTCGACGCAACTGGTGCTGCTGGTTTCGCTGGCTCTGGCGCAGGAGCCACATTTGCTGATGCAGGCTTGGTTGCGAAATCCAACTCCTCAAGGGTCGGACCTTTGCCTGAACCATGCAGCTCGTCCAATAGCTTTTCGAACTCTTCGTCGGTCATCAAGTCGCTATCACCAGCACTTGGTGCTTTTGCCGCTGGTTTAGCTGGCTCTGGCGGTGGCGCTGCTTGGAAGTCAGACGCCGATGGGCTTTTGCCCGCACCGTGTAATTCGTCTAACAGTTTTTCAAATTCGTCGTCCGTGATGTCACCGCTATCTACCGATGCGCTCACTGGTGGTGGCGTCGGTGCTGCTGGCGCAGCTGCTTGTGCACTCGGTGCAGCCCCTTTACCATGCAGCTCATCAAGCAGTTTTTCAAACTCATCTTGAGTGATTTCATCCACTGAAGAAATCGCGGAGCTGGCTGGCGCAGGCGCTTCGGCTACAGGTTCTGGAATAATTTCAGGTTCAGGCTCTGCTACAACGACTTCTTCTGCGACTGGGGCAGCCACTTCATCTTCCGATTCAGGGCGGCACAAACGATGCAGCTCGTCGAGCAATTCAGGATCCGCAGCTTCGAGAGGCTCTCGATCTTGAACCGCTTTAAACTGATGGTTTACCGTGTCTAAGGAACGCAGCATTGTATCCATTAGGCTTGGAGAAACGGAACGTTGGCCATTGCGCAATACGTCGAACACGTTTTCCGCACCATGACAAGTTTCAACCAACTCGGTGAGCGACAAAAATCCAGCGCCACCTTTAACGGTATGGAATCCACGGAAAATAGCATTGAGAAGATCCCTGTCTTCTGGGTTATTTTCCAATTCTACTAACTGCTCAGAAAGCAGTTCCAGAATTTCCCCGGCTTCTATTAGAAAGTCCTGAAGGATATCTTCGTCTAAATCGTAGCTCATACGTTACCTTTAAAATCCAAGACTGGATAACAAATCATCGACTTCATCCTGCGATGCAACTGCGTCTTCACGCAACTCGGGGTGCAAAATCGGACCCTCTGGCTCGCTGCCACTTTTTTCTTTTTCGGCAAGATTCTGTGTTTCTTGAGTTTTGTCCTTCGGCGGTTTATTTCCAGCAAACACCGTTAGGATATCAACCAATCGCCCTTCCACTTCGTTTACGAGAGTGATGACACGACGGATAATCTGCCCAGTTAAGTCTTGGAAATCTTGTGCCATCAAAATTTCTGTTAACTGGCCGCGTAATTCTGTGCTATCGCCTTCGACTTGAACTAAAAGATCTTCGATACGATGGCAAAGGGCCTTGAATTCACTCAATTCGATGCGACCGTGCATCAGTTCATTCCACTGAGGACGGACTTGTAGCAAGCATTCGTGAAGATTATCGGCTATTGGGAGACAGAGCTCGACAGCATCCATGGTCTTGTTTGCTGCGAGTTCGGTTTTTTCGATGACATATTGAAGGCGATCCCTTGCATCTGGGATTTCATCGTTTGTAATTTCTGTCATCCGTTGATCTAAGCTGAAATTCTTCAGAGAAGTGTGTAGATCTCGAGTAAGCGAACCAATCTCTTGCAGCATTGGATTGCCTTTTTCCTCATAGATCGACGCAACCAGCTCATCGGCGGCTGCCTGCTCTCCCTGTTCCAGTAATTCAACTAGAGACTTTGCTTGCTCTAATGAGATCATTCTGAATAGACCCTTTTCGTTTATGCTTCGGAAGCATGCTGCGTTTATGAGCTGCCAATATAATGGTTGGCATTGAATAAATGCTTATAGCAGCTCTGACGAAGTAATCTTCAAACGAGGTTTATAAACGTTCAAAAATTTTATCTAGTTTTTCTTTCAGGGTTGCTGCGGTGAATGGCTTAACAATGTAACCATTAACGCCTGCTTGAGCCGCTTCGATGATTTGCTCACGCTTCGCTTCTGCGGTGATCATCAGCACTGGTAGATGCTTCAGCTCAGCGTCTGCGCGAATGTTTTTCAGCAGATCGATACCCTGCATGCCAGGCATATTCCAATCCGTAACGACGAAATCGAAATCACCTTTTTTCAGCATAGGTAACGCTGTCAGACCATCATCAGCTTCTTGAGTGTTATTGAAACCCAAATCACGAAGCAGGTTCTTTACAATACGGCGCATTGTTGAGAAATCGTCAACAATAAGGATCTTCATGTTTTTATTCAAAATTGCCTCCACTGAATGTCAAAATCAGTGTTTTAATCATTTTGTGTCCAAGCACTAAGCTTAGTGCGCAAACGTTGCATTGACTGGCTCAATATCTGACTGACGCGAGACTCGCTAACACTCAGAATTTCCCCAATTTCTTTTAAGTTTAGCTCTTCATCATAATAGAGCGAAAGTACCAAAGCTTCACGTTCTGGTAATTGTTTTATTGATTCAACCAGCGCTTTTCTGAAATATTCATCAGCAACGCCCTTAAACGGAGTATTGTTGTCTGAATCTTCCACCGATGTGATCACATCATCCGACACACCAAGATCTTCAATACCAATCAAACGAGAACAATTGATATCTGTCAAAGCACTGTGATACTGCTCTAAAGACAATCCCATGTGCTTTGCTACTTCGGCATCAGTAGGATCTCGGTTTAGCAATCCCTCAAGTTCGGCTATCGCTTGGCTGATCTCTCGATTGCTTTTGTGTACCGAGCGAGGCACCCAATCACCACGCCTGATATCATCAAGCATAGCACCACGGATACGAATGCCAGCATAAGTTTCAAAACTTGCGCCTTTTGAGGCGTCATAATTTTGTTGAGCTTCTATCAGGCCAATCATACCCGCTTGGATCAGATCCTCGACCTGAACACTAGGAGGCAATCGCCCTAACAAATGGTGAGCAATGCGTTTGACCAGCACAGAATACCTTTCTATGAACAGTTTTTGACTGTTCACATTTGCATGCTGATCATAAGTGAGCGCTTTATTCACCAAAAGGTTCCTCTATAAATGCATTTCGTGTCAGCAATCGTTCGACGAAGAATTCCAAATGACCACTTGGGCTCTTTGGAATTGGCCAGGTCAGCGCTTTATTTGCTAACGAGCTGATGGCCAAGGCGGCTGGAGAACGCGGGAAAGCGTCCACAACAATTTTTTGTTTTTTAACCGCTTGTCGAACTTTATCATCTAACGGAATACATGCTACGAGTTCGAGGCTCACATTCAAGAATCGCTCTGTGACCAACGTCAATTTTGCAAACAATTCTCGACCTTCTCGGTAGCTTCTGACCATATTTGCAACAATCTTGAAGCGTTGAACCTGATGCTCTTTACTCAATAGCTTAATTAAAGCATATGCATCGGTAATTGAGGTAGGTTCATCACACACTACGACAATCACATCCTGAGCTGCACGTGAAAAACTGATTACCATATCAGAAATGCCGGCTGCTGTATCTATCAGCAACACATCCATATCGTCTTCTAGGCTACCAAAAGCACGAATCAGACCCACATGTTGTGCATGTGAAAGCTCTGTCATACTCTGTGTTCCAGAAGTGGCTGGTATTATTTTAATACCATATGGTCCTTCAACAATAGCATCTTTTAGCTCACATTCACCTGCTAATACATGTCCTAAGTTACGTTTTGAACGAATTCCGAGCATAACGTCGACATTAGCCAGACCTAGGTCAGCATCCAGTACCATTACTTTCTTCCCTTGGCGAGCCATCGCAATGGCCAAACCTAGGGTCACATTTGATTTACCCACGCCACCTTTACCGCCAGTAACTGCAATCACTTTGGTCAATGATGGTTGTGTTAAGCGACGGAGGCCGCTAGCTTGATCGTGTATCATATTCTCAGTCATAGTAGTCCGCCGCCTAGAATCCTTCGTTGTCACTGTTCCAGTAGTGAGGTTCATTCTCTGTCGACTTCTCAAGCAGTTCATTCGCTTTCGCGATCAAATATTTTGGTTGTGCTATCACGATGTCTTCGGGAACTCGTTGCCCATTGGCGATATACGCCACAGGTAGCGCGTTTTGAATCACAACACTGACAAATTCGCCCAAACTGAGTGACTCATCCAGTTTGGTCAGGATGCAACCTGAAAGTGGAATTCTTCGAAAATGATCAATGGTCTCTTGCAGCACTCGTCTTTGAGCTGTAGCGGGAAGTACCAGATAGCTGTGTATTACTTCCCCACTCTCTTGCATGAGTGTATCGAGCTGCTCTGATAAACGTACATCGCGCTGCCCCATACCTGCGGTATCAACTAAAATCAGTTTTCTGTTTCTAAGCTGATAGATTACATCGGCTAACTCACTAGAATCTTTAGCAACTTTTACAGGACATCCCATAATTCTGCCGTAGATCGAAAGCTGTTCGTGAGCGCCAATACGATAGGTGTCTGTGGTGACAAGCGCGACATTGTTCGCGCCATACTCCATAGCCGCTCTCGCTGCTAATTTTGCGATGGTGGTGGTTTTGCCAACACCGGTTGGCCCTAACAACGCCACAACCCCACCACGCTTTAGAATATCTTGCTTGGTGACATTAATTTGGTCTGAGACCAAAGCGAGCAAAGCCTTCCACGCGCGGGCAGGCTTGGTATCTTCTGGAATGTAACACGCCATCTGATCCGCCAATTCAGGCGACACACCCATACGCTCGAGACGTTTGATAAGCATGGCACGCAGCGGTTCTCTTCTTTCCACTTCCTGCCACAATAAACCCGATACCTGATGCTCAAGCAAACGACGAATCGATGTCATCTCTTCGCGCATGTTCTCTAGCTCGTTAGAACCTTCTTCCTGCTCAGTTTGAGGCTTACGGCGGTCGTAACGCGTTGGGTCAAGACGAGGCTCTGGGCGTGGAATGCGACGGTCTTCCGCAATCAGCTTCGCCAAAGGCGAGTTTTCGCGAATACGGACATTGCCATTTTGCTCTTCACGATGCTTATTTTGTCTTTCCAGCAATGAGTTCAGAGAGTCGGCCGATTCGTCTCGGTAGCTGCTCTCTTCGCTTGTATTGCTGTACTGCTTAAGCATATTGGCAAAGCGTTTGGTCATGGATCCGCCATCGGTCTTCTCGCTCTGCAAACTGACGCGATCGTCTTGAAGATCGCGAGTCGCTTTACGTGCGGGAGGCGCAGTGTATTGCCCTGCTGTCGACGGGGTTGCTGTCGCTTGTCGGCGACTTAAATTAGGCATGCTGCCAAAAGTGGAGGATTGATTGTCACCATCAATCGCAGCGACAATTTCAACGCCACCGGCCACTTTTTTATTCGACATGATGACAGCATCAACGCCAAGTTCTTCTTTTACTTGGAGTAATGCAGTTCGCATGTCTTTGGCAAAAAATCGTTTTATTTTCAAACCATTCGTCCATTAAACAGGGCTTAACCATCAGTTATTAATTAATAGATCAGTTACCCACAGCCTGTACAATTCGAATTTGTTTTTCGTCAGGAATTTCCTGATACGAAAGCACTCTGAGGTTAGGAATCGTGTTCTTAACAAATTTCGCCAGAGTGGACCGCAGCACGCCAGAGGTGAGCAAGACTGCTGGTTCGCCTTTGAGCTCTTGCTCCTGAGTCGCCATCATCAACGATGATTGCAATCTTTCAGCCAAACCTGGTTCGATGCCCGCAGACTCGCCACCTGACGCTTGCATGGTCTGATGCAATATTTGTTCCAGCTCTGGAATCAGGGTAATAACTGGCAGCTCTGGTTCTATTCCATTGATTTCCTGAACGATTAGTCGCTTCAATGAAATGCGTACCGCCGCCGTCAGGATGTCGGGTTCTTGACTCTTTGAGGAATATTCAGCCAAGGTTTGTACAATAGTACGAATGTCCCGAATTGGAATCGCTTCATTCAGTAGGTTTTGCAACACTTTCACCACAGAGCCCAACGCCAATTGGTCAGGAACAAAATTCTCGACCAACTTCGGTGCACTTCGGCCCAGCATTTCCAGCAAGTTCTGTACTTCTTCGTGGCCTAAGAGCTGAGAGGCATTGTTGGTTAGAAGCTGGCTCATGTGGGTAGCCAGTACGGTCGAAGAGTCCACCACGGTGTAGCCCAATGCTTGAGCATGTTCTCTTTGGTCTGGTCGAATCCAAACCGCTTCCAGCCCAAATGCTGGGTCGATAGTCGGTTCACCATCGATCATGCCATACACTTGACCTGGGTTAATGGCCAGTTCTTGATCGGGGCGAATTTCGGCTTCACCCACAGCCACACCCATCAAGGTGATTCGATAACTGTTCGGAGTGAGTTCTAAGTTGTCACGAATGTGCACTGGCGGGATCAGAAAGCCAAAATCTTGCGAAAGCTTCTTACGAACCCCTTTCACGCGTTCAAGCAGTTCGCCACCTTGGTCTCTATCTACCAATGGGATCAAGCGATAACCCACTTCCAAGCCAATGATGTCGACCGGCTGTACGTCATCCCATGAGAGTTCACGTACAGAGGGGGCATTGCTGCTGTCTGCCACCACAGGCACTTTCGGTTCTTTGGCCTTTTGCTTCTGCTTCTTATCAATGAAGTAAGCGCCCGCTCCGGCGATCGCCGCTAACGTCAGGAAAGCGAAATGAGGCATACCGGGTACAATCCCCATAATGCCAAGAATCGCCGCGGTGATCGTCAGTGCTTTTGGATTATCAAACATTTGGAAGAGCATCTGCTCACCCATGTCTTCATCGGTATTCTGACGAGTCACCATCATCGCCGCTGCGATAGAAAGTAACAGGGATGGGATCTGCGCCACCAGACCATCACCAATGGTTAGCAATGTATAGATTTTGATGGCGTCGGAGAAACCAAGGTCATACTGCGCCATACCAATGCTCAAGCCACCAATGATGTTGATGAACAAGATCAAAATACCAGCGATGGCGTCACCTTTAACGAACTTCGATGCACCATCCATCGAGCCGTAGAAATCGGCTTCTTTGGTCACTTCAAAACGGCGTAAACGCGCTTGTTCTTGGTCTATCAAGCCTGCGTTCAAATCAGCATCGATCGCCATCTGTTTACCAGGCAAAGCGTCCAAGGTGAAGCGAGCACTTACCTCAGAAATACGACCCGCACCCTTGGTGACAACCATAAAGTTAATGATCATTAAGATCAGGAACACCACAAGACCAACGGCGTAGTTACCGCCGATTACCACGTTACCGAACGCTTCGATAACGTTACCCGCTGCGTCTCCCCCTTCGTGACCCTTCAGGAGAACCACACGCGTTGAGGCAACGTTCAAGGCCAATCTAAGCAAGGTCGCAATCAGTAGAACGGTAGGAAAGGCAGCGAAGTCGAGTGGTCTTCGGGTATAAACCGTCACCAATAGCACCACCATGGCTAAGGCGATGTTAAAGGTAAAAAACATATCCAGTAGAAACGGAGGAATTGGCAATACCACCATGGCCAAGGTGGCCAACACCATAATCGGTGCGCCAATGGCTGGTACTGAACGTTGGGGGATTTTAGGCAACTTATCTGCAAACGGCAGAGTAAATTTCTTAGCCATTACTTCGTCTCAATGGATAGCTTTAAGTTATTGATATGGAAGACAACAACTGTCGTCATCTGTATTTATCATCCGAACTAGGTGCTAGCTAGCAATCTCTATACCAGCTCATGCGCCAAAATAATGACAAGACACTTAGGACCAAAAGAATCGCCGACTATCAATGTCTTAGATCGGGTGGAATCGGTAGATCATAGTCTTTCAATTTCGGTCGATGGCCACCCCGCTTCCGGTACTGCTTCAACTGGAACACGTAAGCCAGTATTTGCGCAACCGCGGTAAATAGACCATCAGGGATTTGCTGTTCAAGCTCGGTGGAATAATAGAGCGCACGCGCCAATGGCGGCGCTGGTACAATAGAAATGTCGTGCTCGCGTGCCACTTCACGTATTTTCATCGCCATGTGGTCCGTCCCTTTCGCCACTACCACTGGCGCTCTGTCGCTGTTCTGCTTATAACGCAGTGCAACAGAAAAGTGCTCCGGGTTGGTCACTATCACATCCGCGGTCGGAACATCCGCCATCATACGTCGCTGAGCGGCTTCACGTTGCAACATACGGATACGGCCTTTCACCTCAGGTTTACCTTCGGTGTCTTTGTATTCGTCTTTCACTTCTTGCTTGGTCATTTTCAGTTGGTCAGCGTGTTGCCAAATCTGAAAAGGAATGTCGATCGCCACCACAATCAACAACGAGCAACTGATCAGCAAAACGAAGTTCAACAATATGTCCAAAGCGTGGAAAATATTCTGCGGATACACATCCAAACTGAGTTGGATTAAGTCTTCCTGTGAAGCTTGAATTAGGTAGATCGCTACGCCTGTGACCAATGCGACTTTCAAAATTGATTTGATGAGCTCAACCCAACTTTGCAAGCCAAACATACGTTTGATGCCACTCAGTGGGTTCATTTTCGATAATTTTGGCGTCGCCGCTTCCACTGAAAAACTGATGCCACCAACGCCGGCAGAACCAATCGCAGCAGCGACAAAAAGCGCAAACAAAATGAGCAGCAGAGGAAGGAGCAAAGCGCTTAATGCGCCGCTGGCAATATCAAACAGCTTACTGGGGTCAAAAATTTCTTCACGAGAAAGGCTAAACAAACGCCCCATCGCTTTGAACAACGCCCTTGCGAGGCTTTCGCCGAACCACATCAGGGAAACGGCACCAATCACCAATACAGACACAGAAGCCAGCTCTTTTGAGCGGGCAACTTGGCCTTTTTCCCGTGCTTGTTGTAACCGTCGGGGCGTGGCTTCTTCGGTACGTTCTTGACCGTCTGACTCTGCCAAACCAGCCTCCTAGCAATTCAAACGAATAAATCGGCAAACCTGCTGTTCGCCTTGCAACCAGTACAGCTCATAGTGACTGTATAAGCCAGCCAAGATGTACCAACAAATCAGTAACCCCACCAACAAGGCGAAAGCAAAACCGAGGGAGAAAATGTTCAGCTGCGGTGCAGCTCGGGTCATCACCCCGAAGGAGAGGTTGATGGTCAGCAGCGCAATGATGCCCGAGAGTGACATACTCAGCGCCGTTTTGAACATGATGCCCAGCCACAACGCCAGTTCACGAAAATCAACCGCATTCAATGAACCACTGCCTATGGGCAAGGTTTTGAAGCTAAACAGCACCAATTGCAGCATTTTCAGGTGACCATCGGTGGCGAGGAAAAACATGGTCGACAGGAACATAAACAACTGACCAAGCAACGGCGTGTTCTGACCATTGGCAGGGTCCACCATGGATGCGAAACCCAAACTCGATTGCATACCCAAAATCTGACCCAGCAGGACAAAGGTCTGGATGATAAACTGCGTCACCATCCCCATTGCCACACCGATAACAATTTGCTCAAAGGTCGTCAAAAAGCCTTGGAACGAGAGCAGTTGGAGCTCTTCTGGCACCGCCGGAATCGCTGGCATTAAGGCCAAGGTGATGGCAAGGCTAAGGTAGAGACGAATTCGAGGAGAAACAAAACGCGCACCCGTCACCGTCATCACCATCAACATAGAGGAGATACGGGTGAAAGGCCAAAAATAGTTGGCTATCCAGTCCAGAATAATGGTGGTTGGATATTCCATCGCTCCTCCCGCCTAGTACAGAACTTGCGGAAAACGTTCCACTAGCGCGAAAAAGTACTCCATCAACATCTGTGTCATCCAATGGCCAAAGAGCATTAGCGCTAATAAAGTCACAATCAGACGTGGCAAAAAGCTCAGGGTTTGCTCGTTGATCGAGGTCGCCGCCTGAAAAATTGCCACAATCAAACCCACCAACAAACTGGGAATAATGATGGCACACACCATGATGAGAACCATCCACAGTGCTTCACGAAACAGCTCAACAAAAACTTCAGGTGTCATTGCGTCTCCTTACCGCTATAAGGCAAAACTGCCTGCGAGAGTGGAAAGGATCAGGTTCCAGCCATCAACTAACACGAACAACATTAGCTTAAATGGCAGCGAGACGATCATCGGTGACAACATCATCATACCCATCGCCATCAGTACCGAAGCCACGACAAGGTCAATGATAAGGAACGGCAAAAACAGCATGAATCCGATTTGGAATGCGGTTTTTAGCTCAGAGGTGATAAACGCGGGAATCAGCACCGCCATAGAAACGTCTTCTGGATTGGTGGCCTGCTCTCCTGACATATTGACGAATGTCTCGAGATCTTTCACGCGTGTTTGCTTGAGCATAAACGCTTTCATTGGCCCTTGTGCGGCATCAAACGCTTCACGGGCGGTGAGCTGCTCATTAAGGTACGGTTGAACCGCTTGTTCATTCACTTCGTTAATCACGGGCGACATGATAAAAAAGGTTAAGAAGAGTGCAATGCCAATAATGACCTGGTTTGACGGCGTTTGTTGCAGACCCATTGCCTGCCGCAAAATCGACATCACCACCACAATCCGGGTGAATGATGTCATCAGAATCACCATCGCTGGCAAGAAGCCAAGCATGGTCATTAACGCTAAAATCTGCAACGTGACCGAGTAGTCTTCGCTACCGTCAGGGTTGGTGGTCATGGTGAAAGCAGGGATACCGCCTCCGCTACCCACACTCATAAATTCACTCTTACTGGTGTCACTCTGCATTTGTGAAACCGTCACGCTACCGCCCGGTGCAAGATTGGCTGGCAACGCGGTCTCTTCCGCTTGTGCCCAAGCCGAAAAGGAAAATAGGGATGCCATCAGTAAGCTGAGTGATAGCCAAAACGTGGTCAGAAGTTGCTTATTGTTCATTCTTTTTCAGTAGCTGGCTAAATTGTTGTGCAAATGCCGTTTTAGCCAACTCCTCCTGTTTTAACGGATGCTCTAATTTTGCAAGCAGTTGGATAGACTGACTGGTGATGCCCACTAAAAATTGTTCTTCCCCCGCCTGAACAACGGCGATGCGCTCTCGTGTCCCCACCGCAATTTGACTCACCACCTTTAAGCCGTGTTTCTGGCCGAATGCTGGCGTTTGGATGCGCTTCATCAGCCAAGCTAAAAAGAGAATAAAAGCGATAACGAGGAGAAGAGAAGCAAACGTGGTGGCAAGGTCAAGCTCCGGCGCTTGGGGCGCGGCCCAAACACGAGGAGCACTCGTCATGGCGACCAGTGCTCCTGTAAGACCAAATAAGCGATGGCGATAACGGCTTGGTCTCATAAGCATTAACGCAGTTTTTTGATACGTTCAGTTTGGCTGATCACATCGGTGAGACGGATACCAAACTTATCGTTGACCACAACAACCTCTCCGTGGGCGATCAACGTACCGTTGACCAATACGTCGAGCGACTCACCAGCCAGACGATCCAGTTCGACTACCGAACCTTGGTTAAGCTGAAGTAAGTTACGAATGCTGATTTGTGAGCGGCCCACTTCCATCGAAATCGTCACTGGAATATCCATAATGGTATCCAGTTTGCGGCGCTCATCGGCGGTGATCGGCGCAGAGGTATCTTTCAACTCTTCTAATGGCGCCGCCAATACTTCGTCAACATCAATTTCAGGCGCTGCGGGATCTTCACCCAAAGCTGCTGCCCATTCTGCCGCTAGCCTTTCATCTTCACTTGATGCCATTTTACTATCCTGTTTTTACTTACTATTTAACTCAATACTAGACGAACATTTTGCTCTCAGTCGCGAGCATTAATCATCATCGTCGTCACTTTCTAGTTCAGACATGATGTCTTTCCCTAAGAAAGTTAAATCGGTTTTCACCACATGAGGGCGTTCAATTTCTTCGGAAATTTGCACCGCCAGTTTCTCGTTAGACTGCCCCATTTTCACGCGGTAAGTGGGTAATTCTTCTACAAACATCACGGCGTGCTTAGGCATTTCAATCGGAATCACATCCCCAGGTCGAAGTTCCATCAAATCGCGCAGCGAGATATCTTTCTCCAGCAAATTGACACGGAAATTCACAGGGCAATCCATGATTTCTTCACGCAGAGCAGAGCTCCAACGTACGTCCGTTTCCATTTTGTCCGATTGCACACCCGCATCAAGCAACTCCCGGATCGGCTCGACCATGGAATACGGCATGACCACATGGAAGTCACCGCCGCCGCCGTCCACTTCGATATGGAACGAACTCACGACAATCACTTCCGTTGGGCTAACAATGTTCGCCATACTCGGGTTCACTTCCGAGTCGAGATACTCAAATTCAACCCCCATCACAGGCGACCAAGCTTCTTTGTAATCTTCAAATACGATTTTCAGTAGAAGCTGTATGATACGTCGCTCTGTTGGGGTAAATTCGCGACCTTCAATTTTGGCGTGGAAGCGACCATCGCCACCAAAAAAGTTCTCTACCAGAATAAACACCAAACGCGCTTCCATGGTGATCAACGCGGTGCCTTTTAATGGCCTGAAGCGAACCATGTTCAAACTGGTGGGCACGTATAGCGTATTTTGGTATTCACCAAACTTCATCATTTGCACGCCGTTGATCGAGACTTCGGCGGTTTTTCTCAACATGTTGAACAAACTGATGCGCATATGACGAGCAAAACGTTCATTGATCAGTTCCAAGGTCGGCATGCGACCACGAACAATCCTGTCTTGTGAGGAGAAATCGAAATTGACGGCGCTGCCTAGATCATCCTCTATCGGCTCGTCTATCTCATCGACATCATCCACCCCATGAAGGAGCGCATCAATCTCGTCTTGGCTTAATAGATCGGTCACGCTATACCTACTGAATCACAAAGTCGGTAAACAATACTTTTTCAATCACAGGCTGACCTACCGATTTCGTCAGCGCTGCTTTAATGTCATCTGTGGCTTTGTCACGAAGCTCCGTTCGGCCCGTAGGTGAACGCAACTGTTCAACCGTTGCCGAAGCAAACGTTGATAGCAATGAACTTTCAATCAATGGCGAATGGTAACGGGCAAGGTTTTCATTTTCTGTACCACGAACCATCAACTGCACTTTGATTTGTACCATGCGATTGCGATTATCGCCCGTCACATTAAAAACAAAAGGTTGTGCGATATTAACGTACGCAATGGGGTCTTCAACAGGCTTTGTATCAACTTGTGCAGCGGCTTCTTCTTCCGCGGGATCGGAACCCATCAAGAAAAACGCTGCGCCGCCACCGCCGACCAATAAAACAACAACAGCAATGATAATGATGAGGAGTTTACTTTTCCCTTTTGGTGCTTCTTCACCGTTTTGCAATTCTTCTGCCATGAGCTGCTCTACCTATCAAACTTAACAATTTGTATTTTATGCGTAAAAACTGATTCCATCACGCTTTGATGTGACATTTAAGTCAAGTTTAACGTCAGCCTCAAGGTTTTCCTCATTTGAAGAGGCAAATCTGCTGTTTTGTTGTCCATTCCCTTGCCCATCAGCACTGTATTGTCTCTGCTGCTGACCTGATGCTTGCTGTTGAACCGACGAGTCGGCCAATTGCATCCCTTGTTGGGCGAGCATTTCCCGCAGTCTTGGCAGTGTTTGTTCAATGATGTCACGCGCCTGTGGGTTGGTGACAGTGAAATGCACATTAGCGATGTCGTTGTTCATCGTCATGCGGATTTGCATGCGGCCAAGCTCCGGTGGGTCCAGACGAATATCAAGTTGTTTGAGGTTCTTTGACATCATCATTTGCACTTTCTCTGCCACCTGCTCATTCGCTAACTCTCGCGTTAATGGCATTGGCGGTTGTTGCGCTGCGACATTCTCTGCTCTCGTTTGTCCTGTCACTGTCTGCGCACTATAGAGAGAGGTCGTGGGTTGAGCGCCCTGAGTCTCAGTACTTGTTTGCTTCGATGAGCCTTTTACGCTGGCAAGGCCAGCCGCCGCTAATGCCGCCTGCATCGATTGCACTTGAGATTTAGCCACATCCGGAGACGCGGCAGGATTAAACGCGGTTGGTATCGTATTCGCCGTCATGCCTTCAGGCAGAGCCATAGCCGCTTTGTCTGCGCTCAATGGGGCGGTTGTGGCTGTATTTGGCTGAGCAAGTGCTGTATGCACTGCTTGCGCTAACGCCGCGCTGCCTGCCGTTTTGGCAGCGGCGTTATCTTGATGCTTTGGCTGAGCAGATTGAGGTGATGTCCAATCGATGGCGGCATGTCGTTCACTCACGCCTTCCGAAGGGGTGAGTTGTGCCTGAGTGGTGGCCACGATAACAGGTAATCTTGTCGTCCATTCTGATGGGGGGAAATCCGCTACCATTTGACCTGATTTCAAACCCTCGAGAATTTTTTGCTCAGGCGCGCTTAAAGGTTGTGCCGCTGCTAATTTTTGCTCGATGACCACTAATAACTCAAGTGACAACACTTGTGGTGTTTCATTTGACGACGCTGCGCTATTTTTCACCGATTTGACGCCCATGGCGCTGCTGGCAATCAACGCTTGGGGATCCATATCAGCACTTGGCTGAGCATCCTTGCCAAGTGCCGCACTATTAGCCAGGTGACCCGCTTGAGTTTGAGGCATCACCTCACGCCAATCTTGTGGCAACTCAGTTTCAGCGACTTGAGCATTGATGATTTGAGCTTGATGGGCAGCATCAATAGGTTGCGCTTGACTCACGGCTTGCTGATCAAGATGCGCGGAATAGTGGGACAAGCTTTGCCCTTGTTGGGCCGCAATCAACGCTTGATCGTCATCGAGTGCACCACGTTGTGGCTGCACAGAAGTCGCCGCTGCCGCCAAGGTTGCGCTCTCATCCAATTCTGACGATGTGTTTTGTGGCAAGCCTTTGCCACTCGTCTCTTTCAGCGCCGCATTCGACTGTTCTAATTGGCCTAGAATTTTGGAGCCTTCCTGCATCACCGCTTGCTTGACATTGTCATCTTGTGTCGCCGTTTCTTTTGCTGCGCCAGCCGCGCTTTTCAATACGTCACTGTCTGTAGTTACGCGACTAAGCGATTGATTCGATTTGGCATCTTCGCTACCAAGTACTGCTGAAGAGTCTTGGTCTGATTTCGATTCGGCCACGCGCTGGGATGAAGAGACGTCGGCTTCTGATTCAAGCTCTAGCACCTCATCAACCGAGCTATCTGATGGGCTAACCTTTGCCTCACTTGTCTCATCTGCGTCACCAAGAGCATTGCTCCCTTTGACACCTTCCGATGGAGTGCCTTGTGATGCTTTTGCTGTGACGTTGCCGTCCACTTCTGTTTTTCCAGAGGAGAAGACTTCAGAAAGGGTCTGCAAAAAACCTTTGGCGTCCGTCGATTCGGCAGTGGCGGTTGCAGCCAAGCTTTCGCCACTTTGACTGGTGGTCTTTG
Source organism: Vibrio vulnificus NBRC 15645 = ATCC 27562 (assembly GCF_002224265.1). NCBI lineage: Bacteria > Pseudomonadati > Pseudomonadota > Gammaproteobacteria > Vibrionales > Vibrionaceae > Vibrio > Vibrio vulnificus. Next base: position 2,413,524 of record NZ_CP012881.1, on the reverse strand, counting down.
CTGTCGTGGAAACGGGTTGCAGATTCACATTCATAATTCGAGTCTCTTAGCCGCGCTAAAATGGGTTAAAATCCAACGCTTTCCAGCCTTGGTATTGAGCTAAAAAAATAGCCTGCAAAAAGCAAGCCACTTATCTCATTTAGCGCCGTGAATAGAGCAAGGTGGAGAACTCATCCATCTGTTTCTGCTCTCGCTTTGCTTCTGCTTTGAGTTTCTCTTGCTGTTTTTTCTCAATCATCCACTCGTAGGATTTTCGTTGCTTGCGCACTTCTAGCCAGTAATGCTCACAGTTTTCAACTTGTTGTTTAAATTGTGTTTCTGCTTGCTTTTGCTTAGAGAGCGTTTCATCCAGTTTACCGAGGAATCGATGCAAATGAACAAACTGGCTGGCCGTTAAACCATTTTGCCCTCGCTCGACGAGCTGCTGGCAATAATCCAGGCGATACTTTTCAATTTGAGCCAATTGAGCGTAGTAACCTTCCAGCTCCGATTTCGCCTTATTCAGCGCCATCACCGCTTGGTTTTCTTTCTCTTTGGTCTGCTCAAGCAGAAAGTCCATTGCGTTTTCCATCGATTACTGCACTCCAAGCGCGTTCTTCAACATGTTGACACACATGGCGTAAGGCACGGTTTCTTTCATCCGTTGTTGCAAGTATTCGTCCAACTTCGGCTTCAATGTGAAAGCACTGTCGATAGCCGGATCGGTACCCGGTTTATAAGCGCCAATCGACACCAAATCTTGGTTTTTACGACAAATAGACAACACTTGGCGCACCGCTTTCGACATCAGCACATGCTCTTCTGTGGTGATCTGTGGCATGACTCGGCTCACGGACTTCTCAACATCAATCGCCGGATAATGACCCGCATCGGCCATTTCACGCGAAAGGACAATATGACCATCCAAGATGGCGCGCGACGCGTCAGCGATCGGGTCTTGAAGGTCATCGCCTTCCGTTAAAACGGTAAAGAATGCGGTGATCGAGCCTTGTTGCGGACCACCATTACCCGCGCGCTCCACCAGCGCAGGCAATTTGGCAAACACCGAAGGTGGATAACCTTTGGTGGCAGGCGGTTCACCGACCGACAGTGCAATTTCACGCTGCGCTTGGGCAAAGCGTGTCAATGAATCCATCAGGAGCAACACATCCAACCCTTGATCACGGAAATATTCCGCAATGGTCAGTGCTGTTTGACAACCTTTCAAGCGCATAAGCGGCGATGCATCCGCGGGCGCGGCGACAACGACGGAACGCTTGCGTCCATCTTCACCGAGAATTTCTTCGATGAACTCTTTGACTTCTCGTCCACGTTCACCAATCAATCCCACCACGACCACTTGGGCGGTGGTACCACGGGTCATCATACCTAGCGTGACCGACTTACCCACACCAGAGCCCGCAAACAGGCCGATACGTTGGCCTTTTCCCACCGTAAGTAAACCGTTAATGGCTTTCAATCCGACATCAAGCGGTTCGGTAATGGGTTTGCGCGCAAGGGGGTTAATGGGTTCCGCATTAAAAGAAGCACGATGTTCAGTGTAAATTGGGCCTAAGCCATCTAAGGGGTTGCCCACACCGTCAATCACACGACCAAGCAGTTCCATGCCCACGGGCAAACCACTCTCGCTGGTTAACGGCGTCACTTTAGCGCCGGGCAGAATGCCGCCGATTTGCTCGCTCGGCATCAGAAATAGATTGTCACCCGAAAAACCGACAACTTCAGCTTCCATCTGGCCCGTCATGGTTTCAACCAAACACAAGCTGCCGATGGGTGCTCGACAACCTGTCGCTTCCAGCGTTAAACCGACAACACGCACTAGTTTACCTGAGGCGACTGGACGGCTGCCCAAGCCTTGCACTCTGTAGCTTTTGAGTCTCTCTGCTAGCGCAATCATCATTCACCTCCGTGGTGACGATTCTTACCACAGAAATTCTGTATCACTTGCTTGATGCGCTCTTCCATCCGGTAGCTCACGCTGGATTCGCCCGCTTCGATTTGTACATCGCCACGGTTCAGTGCTGGTTCACTGAGTAAGGTCCAATTGCGGAAGTTGAGATCATCCTCGCCATAAGCAGAGCGAATAATGTCGACATCTTCGGGATTGAGGCGCAGCGTAATGGGATGCCCGGCAATCGGTAGACTTTCAACAGAGGCTTTCACGGTGTCTAAGATCACTTGTGGGTTGGTTTGCACCTCGACATGCACCACTTCTTTGACCAAGCACAACACCATATCCACCAGTTGTTTTTCCACTTGGTTGTTCATCAGCTCTAATGGCTGAGCAAACTGGTTAGCGAGATTAATAAAGGTATCAACCTGCTGCTTGATGTGTTCTTGTCCCGCTTCAACGCCTTCATTTTTGCCCTGCTCTAGGCCCTCTTCATGACCGGCTTGAAAACCTTCCTCTTTGCCTTTATCAAAACCTTGTTTAAAGCCCGCTTCTTGACCTTGGAACAAACCTTCTTGATAAGCGCCTTGCTTGATCAGTTCGATTTGCTCTTCGGTCAACTCAAGGACAGCGTCTTCTTCCGGCTGTTCGAAATCGGGCATCCAGCCAGGATCGTAGTTAAACGCCGTTTCTTTAGCTTGCTTGTTCACCTCAGAGCCGTAATCTGGCAATCCCCAACGCTGAGGTTGTGGAACGGCATCGTCTTCACCAGGGCGGATAAAACCACGTTTTCTCTCGTTAGCCATGGATCGGTTACCTCTGAATGGTCACATGTAAAACTCAGTGATTGAGTTTTCATTGTTCTTAAGGAAACAAAGCCCCAACTCGGGGCTTGTCTGTTATTACAAGAATTCGTCTGCGCCACCGGACAGCATGATTTCTCCGCTGTCGGCTAAACGACGAGCAATGGCCAGAATTTCTTTCTGCGCCGCTTCCACATCGGCAACACGCACTGGTGGCATTGCTTCGATGTCGTCTTTCATCATCTCAGCGGCACGTTTCGACATGTTCTTGAAGATCTTCTCACGAAGACCGTCATCGGCACCTTTAAGGGCTTTCTGTAGCACGTCTTGTGGGACGTCACGCAGCAATTTCTGGATACCTTGATCGTCCACTTCGATAAGGTTCTCGAATACGAACATGAGATCTTGGATTTGTGTCGCCAGATCTTCGTCTTGGTCGCGAATCTGCTCCATCAACAAACCTTCGACGTTGTTGTCGAGGTAGTTCATGATCTCTGCAGCGGCCTTCAGGCCGCCAATTTTCGCTGCTTGTGCGCCCGCTTGGCCGGCAAACTGTTTCTCCATGATTTCGTTCAACTCAGCCAGTGCTGAAGGTTGAACTTCCTCAAGGTTGGCAATACGCATCATTAAGTCAAGGCGTACTCGCTCTGGGAATTGCGCGATGATCTCGGCTGATTGATCGGCTTCCAAGTAAGACAATACGATCGTCTGAATTTGTGGGTGTTCGTTAACAATGATGCTCGCCACTTGTCGTGGGTCCATCCATTTCAGCGAATCGAGACCTTTCGAGCCCGTGCCCAATAGGATTTGATCCACCAAGTTGTTGGCTTTGTCTGCACCCAGTGCCGCGATCAAGGTATTACGCATGAAGTCTTCACTGCCCATACCGATGTTGGTGTACTTCTGAATGTCTTCCAAGAAAGCACGGTGCACGGCCGAGACTTTGTCTTGGCTGAGATCTTTGGCGCGCGCCATCGCACTACCCACGCGCTGAACCTGTTTTGGCTCTAAGTGGCGGATAATACCGGCGGCGTCTTGTTCGTTTAAACTCAGCAGCAAAATTGCTGCTTTTTCTTCACCTGATATCGAACTGATATCAACTTCTGGTGTATCCATCGAGCCGTCTTCGTTCCCGTTTACAATTTCGTTAGCCATTTACCATCCAATTCTTGACCACTTGTGCTGCCAGTTCAGGTTCATTTGCCACGAGGGCACGAACCGCTTTCAGCACGTCTTCGTCCTTGTGTAGGTTAGGGAGATCGATACTAGAGCCAAACTCAAACAGCTCACCTGCATCAATATCGCTACCGATTAGGCTGGTTTCACCATCGGCACCAATCGGTAAGCCATCTGGTCCATACATTTCGTCATCGTCGTCACCCGCAGGGTTGAGCAGTTTCTTCATCGCAGGGCGGATCAGAACTAAGATCACCACAATAATGACTAAGGCACTGGCAAACCAACGAATCCAATCGTTGAAGTTAGGATGTTCCCAAATAGGCACATCCGCCAATTGCTCCTGCTCTGGCTCGGCAAATGGCATACTTAATACGTTGAGCAAGTCACCACGATTTTCACTAAAGCCGACGGTACCGACAAGCACTTGGCGAATCGCGTTAATTTCCGCCTCGCTGCGAGGTGTATATGTCACATCACCTGTCTCAGGATTGATGATGGCGCGATCTTTAATGGCGACCGCGACGGTTTGACGGTTAATCACACCCATTTGCTTACGCTCATGACTGATGGTGGTGTCCAGTTCAAAGTTACGTGTCGATTCTTTACGTACCGATCCTTGACCGAGCACCGAGCCATCTTTCATTTGTGCAACATCTTGAGGAATCGACGCATCGGCAGGAGGCTGGTTACTCAGGGCACCGGGCACCCCTGCCACCATGTTGCCATTGTTGTAATCTTCAAGCGCGTATTCGCTTCGTGTCGCGGGCGTATTCGGATCAAACTGCTTACGCGTTTGCTCGACCGCACTGAAGTCCATTTCGATATCCACTTGGGCGGTATAGTTACCGAAGCCTAAGATAGGGATCAAAACGGAGTCGATTTTTTCACGCAGCGCTTGTTCTTGATTACGCTCCAACTCTTGCTCTTTGCGGCGAGCGGCTGAAACGGGATCTTGAGAACCAGAATTGAGCAAGCGACCATGTTGATCCGTGACGGTCACACGCGAGGTCTTCATCCCTGGCACGGCACTGGCTACCATGTCAACAATCGAATCGACTTCTTGCTGCTTGAGATTGGAACCGGTATTTAGGGTCAAGAATACAGAGGCGGAGGCTTCTTGGTTGTGGCGCACAAACACACTCTGTTTTGGCAACGCGAGAAGCACTTTGGCTTTGCGCACTTGCTTCATCTCTTCGATCGCTTTACCCAGTTGGCGCTCTCGACTCAGTTTCAAACGCTCTTGTTCAAGACGCTGTGAAACCCCAAACCCCATATCTTGCAGCAAGATATCGTCACCCGCTTGGGTGCTCTGATTCAAACCAGAACGCACCATATCCAATTTGATTGAATTGAATTCACTCGTTTCAACCAAAATGGTGTTGCCATCCAATTTGTAATTGATTTTTTGCTGGTCTAAATGATCCAGTACAGGTATCAGTTCTTCGGTTTCAAACACGCCCAATGGTCGCATTTCTGGCTCTTTAACCCAGAAAAACAACATGACAATCAAAGCGACACAGATTGAAATAGAGAGGACTAACACGACCTGACGTAATAAATCTAAATCACCCACGGCCATATCAAACTTAGAAGAGCTACGCTCGTCTAAATCTGGATTCTGACTGTCCATATCCATATCAGAATGCATGGTTAACGCTTTACTGGAACCATCATCAGTCAGTGCTAGATCGGTTGATTTATTTTCTTCAGCCACAGTTTACTACCCACATTAGACTGGCATGTTCATAAGGTCTTTGTATGCCTCGACCAGTTTATTTCTAACCTGTACCGTGGCTTCAAATGCGACGCTGGATTTGTTTCTCGCAATCATGACATCAGAAAGAGAAACATCCGCGTCACCGCGATCAAAGCGGGTTTGCAAATCACTTGAGCTCTTTTGCAGTGAGTTAACGTTATTGATGGCCTGATTTAGCAAGGTGCTAAAATCGGCACTGACTTTCGCGCCCGTCGCCGGTGCGGTCGTGTTGCTTGCTTCAAGCATCATGGCGCGCATTTCGCCGTTAAATCCATCAATTCTCATCGTTACCTCTAAGCCAAAAGTTTGACTAACTATTTTGCTGTAATATTGACACAGCAATTAGCATGCCATATTGCCCGTTATGGCTGGCCAGTTTACCTGAGTCAGGCAATCTGACCAAGATTTCAAATCCTATCCCGGGATCTCGATACCAGCATCGCGCATTTTGGCTAGCTTATAGCGTAAAGTTCTGGGGCTAATCCCCAGTTTATCCGCCATTTCTTTGCGGCGACCCTGACATTCAATCAGCGTTTCCAAGATAATGGCATACTCTTGATCGCGCAGCTCACTGCCTAAGCTGTCACCCACAGACAGGCCGCGAATCATGCCTTCGGGCTCCGCTTGAGCGACTGGCTTAATGTCTGGCGCAATGTGTTCTTGCTGCTGCACCACATGTTGCAAGCTGTCGGCATCTTGCCAATCCACCCCTTCAAGCAAGATATGCTCGTGGGAGATGTCGCCATTTTCACTGAGGATCAGCGCACGCTGCACTACGTTATCCAGCTCACGCACATTACCCGGCCATGGGTATTGCAACAGCTTCTCCAGCGCACTTGGTGAGAAACGCGGCACTGGGATGCCTTGCTTGGTACAATGGCGCTCTGCCAAATGCTTCGCCAGCGGTGTGATGTCTCCTTGACGGTCACACAACGCAGGCCAAGTGATTGGGAAAACGTTCAAACGATAGTACAAATCTTCACGGAAGTTGCCCGCCGAGACATACTGTTTGAGATCGCGGTTACTGGTGGCCAGCACGCGAACATCAAGCTTAATGCTCTTGCGACTGCCTAAACGTTCCACTTCACGCTCTTGCAAAACACGCAGCAGTTTGGCTTGTAGATTCAAATCCATTTCGCTGATTTCATCGAGCAAAATGGTACCGCCTTGGGCTTGTTCAAATTTCCCCGGACAAGCTTGAACCGCCCCGGTAAACGCCCCTTTCTCGTAGCCAAATAGGGTTGCTTCCAACATATTGTCTGGAATGGCAGCACAGTTAATAGCAATAAAAGGCCCATCTTTGCGCGGAGAAGCATTATGAATGTAGCGCGATAGCACTTCTTTGCCCGAGCCACTAGGCCCAAGAACCATCACGTTGGCATCGGTACGAGCGACTTTGTCCGCCAATGCCAATAAGCGTAAGCTTTTCTCGTCCGCCACAACGGCATCGCCATTGTCTTCAGATTTTACAGGCGCGTAGCGGCTGACCATATTGAGCAAGACTTCTGGCGCAAAAGGCTTAGCCATGTAGTCAATCGCTCCTTCCTTCATCGCAGACACGGCGTCTTCGATGTTGGCGTACGCCGTCATCAGCAACACGGGTAAATTTGGCCAGTTTTGTTTGATGCTGCGCAGCAGTGCCAAGCCACCCATGCCTGCCATTTGTACATCAGAAACGACAATATCGACCGGATTGGCTTTCAGCTTAACCAAAGCATCTTCTGCGCAATCCGCTTCTAGCCATTCATAACCTGCTAATGCCAATGTGTCGACTAGCGCTTCGCGCAGACCTTCATCGTCTTCTACGATTAACACTTTGCTTTGAGCCATCTTGATTCTCCAGTGTTGTTACGCGCTCATTCTGCATCTGCAGATTGAGTTCTTTCCAAAGGGATACACATGGTGAAGCAAGCACCATCCCCTTCTTCCGATAATAATTCTAGTCGACCCTCATGAGCACGACAGACCATTTGTACCACGGCCAAACCTAAACCCGTTCCTTGAGAACGAGTGGTAAAAAAAGGTTCCATGATTTTGTTTTGCAGCTCTTTCGGCACACCAGGGCCACTGTCTTGTACTGAAATACGCAACTCACCATTGACTGGGCGGAAAAACACATCGATCTGAGCTTCTTTCCCCGCAATTTGAATGGCGTTCATCACTAAGTTGCTCAATGCAGAAGCGATGGCGTTGGCATTACCTAAAATAACCGTTTGTTCCTCTTCCACCTCTTGACCGTAATCAATATGATTGCTTTTCAATGCTGTCTCAACCATGGGCTGAAACTCATTAACCAGTTGAGCAATGGTGAAAGGTTTAATGACTTTGTTGTCGCCACCTTTGGCAAACAACAACATGTCGTTGACCTGCTTTTCCAAATCCTGCAGGCGATCCATCAGCTTTGATTGAAAGCGCTCTCGCGTTGTATTAGGCAGGTTAGGAGCAGAAAGGTTTGAGGCGTAAAGCATCGCACTAGAGAGCGGGGTTCGAACTTGATGCGCCAAAGACGCGACCATGCGTCCTAACGAAGATAACCGCTGTAAATCACTCACACGAGATTGCAACAAGCGCGTCTCGGTCAGGTCCGTGATCAAAATAAGTTGGCCTGTCGCAGAAGCCGAAATGGCTAAGCGTACTTTTCGACCATTGCGCAGGGACACTTCATGGCCATCATCTTCGCGCGGATCGAACGCAGCTTGGATCACCGAAAACCAGCGCTCGTTCACCAAGGGCACTTCTAGAATTCGATGCGCTTCTGGATTGGCTTCTCGCACCACCCCTTGAGTATCAAGCAAAATCACTCCCGCTGGCATCACATCAAGCACTTGCTTATAACGTTCTACCTGACTTTCTACCGAGTCTAAGTGGGATTGATTGGTTAAATTATCCATGCGCTGTCGAAATCTCGCCTCAAATACTAGAATAGCCTAACACGCAAAATGCATGCCAGGCTATTTTTGTTTTTTATCAATACGTTAGGTGATTGACAATAAGTTGACGCTGAAATCGCTTTCTAACGTTGCATATTGTACTTGCGCATTTTCTCAACCAATGTGGTACGGCGCATTCCCAACATATCAGCAGCACGAGCCACGACACCGCCTTGCGCTTCTAACGCTTGGTTGATCATGTTCACTTCCAAATCCGCAAGAAGTTCTTTCAAGTTAACCCCTTCAGGCGGCAAGGATTGAGGAGCATCGAAGTGGTCATCAAAGTTATTTCTCGTAGCCAGATCGAAGCTTTCTGAGAAAATGTCTTCCAACACGTCGCGCTCTTGATCTTCAATCGAATTGAACGATGACGTCTCTGGCTGAAATTCTGGAATGTCACTGTAACGATATTTGGTTGGCAAGTGATTCACATCTACCAAGCTATTTGGATAGAGGATCACCATACGCTCAACCAAGTTCGCCAATTCACGCACGTTACCTGGCCAATCATGCTCCATTAAGGAGTTGATCGCACGAGGGGTAAAACAAATTGGTAATCCCCCTTCGGCTTGCAGACGTGTCATGAGCTCCTGCAGTAACAAAGGAATGTCTTCTTTACGCTCTTTAAGCGCCGGCATCTCAATGGGGAACACGTTGAGACGGTAGAAAAGATCTTCGCGGAACTTTTCATCGTCGATCATGGTTTCTAAATTGCGGTGTGTTGCCGCAATAATGCGCACATTGGCTTTAATGGTGGTGTTGCCACCTACGCGTTCAAAACAACGCTCTTGCAGCACACGCAGCAACTTAACCTGCATTGCCATTGGCATATCGCCAATTTCATCCAAGAAAAGTGTGCCACCTTCGGCTAACTCAAAACGCCCTTTGCGCGTGGTTAACGCACCAGTAAAGGCCCCTTTTTCGTGACCAAACAATTCACTTTCAAGTAAATCTGGTGGAATCGCACCACAGTTGATTGGCACAAAAGGACCATTGCGACGTGAGGAATGATAGTGGATATTACGCGCGACCACTTCTTTACCCGTTCCCGATTCACCCAAGATCAAAACATTCGCTTCGGTCGCTGCCACTTGTTCGATTAGATGACGAACTTCTTGAATACCTAAGCTTTGACCGACAAGACTGCGGAAGAGGGTGTTCTTACGTGCCGAGGCAACAACATTTACGCCTTTACGACCCAAAAACTCTTTACAGTGTCTTAGCGCTTCGCTGAGCTGAGGATAGTTGAGTGGGAATTCCAACTCACCAATCAGGTTCGGCAGGTGTTCTACAGGATGAGAAAAATCCCCCAACACGAGTAAAGGGATATGGTGGGCGGAGTTCAGTTTTGCCATCACAGTCGTGATGGACTTATTGTCGACGAAACCAACGATAACCCCTGACCAGATCTTTGACCAATCTGCATTTTCTATCTGATCAGAACGTAGGGCTTCGCAACTCTCTCCAACGAATTCCAGTATATTGCGTAAGTTAAGACGATTCGCTTCATCGTCTTCTATTACAAGCAGCTTTGCCAAACCTTGCATAAGTACCGATTATTGCCTTTGTTTTATGATGTGTTGCGGCCAAACCTTGATATGCGAAATCAAAATGATCAATTTGTTTAAAGATCACTCAATTAACGATAGACAAAACAGGAAAATCAGCAACAAAAAAAGCCATCAGGGCTACTAATGGCTTCTATTTTATTTGAATAAAAAAATAAGGCAACCAAGCAATTAGGAGGTGTGAGCTCGGTAGAAAGAATGGATATCGAATTACATTCCAATATCCGCAGCCGTGAGATTGTGGTACTCGTTTGGAATTTGGTCCCAAGCCGATTTGATCTCACGGATGATGTCGATCACATCGTCGATCATTTGTGGGTCATTTTTGTGATTCGCCCCTGAGATCTGCGTGATCATAAATTCGTAAAGCTGATCGAGGTTACGTGCAATATCACCACCATCATCCATTGAGAGACAGCTACGCAGTGCAATGATGATGTCCAATGCTTTGCCAAGACGCTCACCTTTCACTGGAATGTTACCCGCTTGCATCGCTGCTTTGCCTTGAATCAGACGCTCGATCGCCCCTGCCATTAGCATTTGAATGACTTTATGCGGCGACGCAGCACTGAGTTGGCTATCCACTGACACTTTTTTATAAGCCTGTAATGAACCGCGCATAGTATTCCTCTTTTACGTAAACTTCTTATATTGTTGGAGCGAACGCTGACCATGCCTCAATTTTTGTAGTTGAAGGCCAACTAAACTAGTCTGAGATTGCATTCGTTCAAATAATGCTTTTGTCCGAGTGAGCATCAATTGCCACTCTTCCTCATGCTTTAACTGTGGTTTATCCACCAGCATTTGCAGAAGGTTTTGCAATAACTGTTCCCTGTTATCGACCAAACGCACCAATTCTTCAGCATTTATTTCGTTTTTTTCTAATTCCTGAGAAATTAGCTGATCGAGATCACGCAATTCAGAAAGTTGAGTCATGCGTTATTATCCCAGAGCGTTCATCAATGCGCCTAATTGCCCCTGCATTTTACTGGTCGCGTCTTGCATTGCAGTAAATTTCGAGTGAGTGCGCTGTTCTAAACTGCCCATGCGGCGATCCAATGCCGCTTGCTCATCAACCAATCGGTAAGTTTGCTCCGATAAACTTTTCTCACGAGTACGAATAGAACCGGTCACGCCGGTGATACCGTGAATGGCATCTTCGACACGTTTAGCGAACCCTGTGTTTCCGCCAAAGAACTCTTCCAAACGATTGAAATTGTTATTCAACTGACGATCAAGCATGTCGTAGTTGATTTCCAACGTACCTTGACGAGTGGTGGTGATTCCAAATTCTGTTAGCGACTTGAGGTTTTCTGGCGCTTTCTCTATTCGAGTCGAGAAAACGCTCTTTAAACGAGAGTCGGCATTTCTTACCGTGCTGTCCCCGGCTAGCGGCCCTTTTTGACCGGTCGTAGGATCGACACCCGACAACGCTTTCGACGTCTGATAAAACTGATTATAGGCCGCGACAAACGTCTCGATGTCATCACGGACACTCTGTCTATCATACTCCACCCCGATTTCTGCTGGGGCTTTGTTTTTAGGTGTCACCCCTTTGAGAGCGAGATCGACCCCTTCAATGGCGTCTTCAATAATGTTGTTGTTACTCGATAGCTGAGCAACACCATCCAACACCACCATCGCATCTTGCCCTTGCTGAACTTCCGTCATGCCGCTGTAGGTATCAAACGATTCCTGAGCTTGTTTCAGTTGCTCATTCGCTTGATCAATGCGCTCTAAGCGCTCACGCTCCTGCGGTTCCAACTTCGCGCGCTGAATTTGCTTCGCTTGCTCTTCGGTCAACTCACCTTTAGCTACTTTTTCATCCAACGCGGCTTTTTCTTGTGCCAGTTCTTCTTCTATCTTGGCTTTTTCTTGCGCGAGTTCTTGCTCAATTCGCGCTTGCTCCGCTTCAAATTTGGCTTGCGCTTCTTTGACGGTTTCATAGGAATCAGTCAAGGTACCGGACGCTGTATTCGTCCATCCTGGTACGTCTGGTGCTTTTTCAATGGCCGCTTCATCAAGTTCAAGCTCAGGGCGGTGATAAGAATCCAGCAAAGTACCTGACGCAGTTTCCGTCCATCCACCAATGCTGTCTTGCGGCATTAAACCAGCAGCTTGGCTCGCTTCGTCTAATGCTTGCTGAGCGGCTTGCGCGGCGGCCGTACCAAAACTGTTGACCGATTCTTCTTCTGCAACAGGAGAGCCATCTTCCGCCAAAGAGGTATCGCTGGCTAATTGAGGCTCGTCACCCTCACTTTGAGGTGCCGCTTCAATAGGATTGCCCTGTTCGTCGACCTGCGGTTCTGCCTCTTCAGACATCGTGTCACCGTCAGCGACGGCCGTTTCTTCCGGTTTGCTTTCGCTGATCACTTCTTCGGCAGCAAGGCGTGCTTGCTCCAGTGCTTTAACGCGGTCTTCGAGGGTTTTGTATTCGAGTTTTTTGAGCGGATTACCTCGTTCGGCATCCACATGAATTCGGATTTGATTTTCTTTGCCTGAAACCGTCGAGGCGACGATAAGGCGGGGACCTTCGACATCATTGATGATAGAGGCACGTACTCCGAGGTTTTTGCTTGCCCCGTTTATGCCTCTCACGACGTCAACCAGTTTTGAATCTGCGCTGACGTTGACATCGAACGATTTGTCGCCAAGCGAAATCTGCAGCTTGCCCGGGCCAAACTTGTCATCTTCGGCTAATACATCCGAAGCAACCTTATGGCTCTGTGCAAGCTGCAACACATCGATGGCATACTTACCTGCAATGGCATCGGTAGTTGCAGTGGCTGAGACGACACTATCGTCAGTCGTATCGACTTTTCGCACCGCGAAAGCCTTCTCCTGACGAAAGTTCGCCATCAGATTTTTCATCGTATCCAGAGATTCTCTGAGCCGACCATAGGCGCTGATGCTGCTATCAATCCTGGCCCGCTCATTGTCTATGCGTTGCTGCTTTGGTACGCGCTCCGCATCGACAACTTTGCTGACCATGGAGTTGATATCCATGCCACCAGACATCCCCAAAGGGCCTAAACTCATCAAATCACCTCAATAACGACTTACACTTTGTCTACCAGCAAACCAGAGCTGGTAGCTTGCGCGGCTAAGCGTCTAAATACGTCCAGCATATCTTCATCTGGGATTTGACGTATGATGTCGCCTGTTTTGGCTTCATAAATCGTCACTACGTCTCTCCCAGACTCTTCATCTACTCTAAAAGATAACCCTTTATTGATGGAAGAGATAAATTCATTCATCTTTTCCACCATTCTCAGTTTCTCTTCTCGGTTGAGCTCTTGACGAGCTTGCGCCATTTTTACTGCCGCTTCAACCGTTAGATTCACGTCGTTCTTTTTCACCGTTTCCGATGAAGGGTTGCCTTTTTCGACCGATACAC